>NZ_CP043627.1:3937187-4267500 GCF_016804325.1 Methylobacterium aquaticum | reverse complement strand
TTCGCCGGCCGGATGGTGTTCGCGGCGCTCTGCGACAAGCTGGTCGATATCGGGCCCGACCTGAAGCCGGTGCCGCAGCTCGCGACCGGCTGGACGTGGTCGGACGACCAGAAGACCCTGACGCTCACGCTTCGTCCGGGCGTGCGCTTCCACGACGGCGAGCCGATGAACGCCGCTGCGGTGAAGTACTCGCTGGAGCGCCACCTGAAGCTGCCGGGCTCGCAGCGCCGCGGCGAGATCGCGCCGATCGACACGGTCGAGGCGGTCGACGAAGTGACGGTCAGGATCACCCTGAAGACGCCCTTCGCGCCGTTGCTGGCGCAGTTCACCGATCGCGCCGGCATGATCGTCTCGCCCAAGGCCGCTGAGCGGCTGGGCGACAAATTCGCCACCGCGCCGGTCTGCGCCGGGCCGTACAAGTTCGTCGAGCGGGTGCCGCAGGACCGCATCGTCGTCGAGAAGTTCGACGATTACTGGAACAAGGACGCGATCCAGATCAGGCGGATCGAGTTCCGGCCGATCCCCGACACCACGGTGCGGCTGACGAACCTCCGGGCCGGCCAGCTCGACCTGATCGAGCGCGTGGCTCCCACCGATCTGGCGCAGGTGAAGCGCGACCCGAAGCTGAAGGTGGGCCAGGCCTACGAGCTCGGCTTCTCCGGCGTGGTGTTCAACACCGCCCGGGAGGGATCGCCGGTGGCCGATCCGCGGGTGCGCGCCGCCTTCGAGGCGGCCATCGACCGCAACGCGATCACCCAGGTGGTCTATAACGGCGAGTACCTGGCCGGGAACCAATGGGTCTCGCCGAAGAACCCGAATTACGTCACCGAGTATCCGGTGCCCAAGCGCGACGTCGCGAAGGCCAAGGCGCTCCTGAAGGAAGCGGGGATCGAGAAGCCCTCGATCACCCTGATGGTCTATGCCAACACCGACGCGCCCCAGGTCGGCCAGGTGATGCAGGCCATGACGCGCGAGGCCGGCTTCGACGTGAAGCTGCAGGCGACCGACTTCACCACCTCCCTCGACCAGGCCGACAAGGGCGGTTTCGAGGCCTATCTCTACAACTGGAGCGGCCGGCCCGACCCGGACGGCAACACCTACAGCTTCCTCGCCTGCAAGATGCCGCTGAACTACTCGCGGTACTGCAACCAGGAGGCCGATTCGGCGATGAACGCCGAGCGGCTGACCACCGATCCGGCGGCCCGCAAGGCGGCGTGGAAGCGCCTCGCCGACCGGGTGCTCACCGACAAGCCGCTGGTCTACCTGTTCCACCGCCGGCTGCTCTGGGCCTACTCGCAGAAGCTCACCGGCTTCGGCGAGTATCCGGACGGGCTCGTGCGCTTCACCGGCCTGAAGCTCGACTGATGCTGCGGTTTCTCGCGCGTCGCCTGGCGCTTGCAGTCCCGACCCTGGTGCTCGCCTCGATGATCATCTTCACCCTGCAGCAATTGCTACCGGGCGACACCGCCACCGCGCTCTCGGGCGAGGAGCGCGACCCTGAGGTGATCGCCTTCATCCGCGCCAAGTACCACCTCGATCGGTCGTTGCCGGTCCGCTACGGCTACTGGGCGACCGGCGTGCTGCAGGGCGATCTCGGCGAATCGATCCGGCTGCAGAAGCCGGTGATCGAGCTGATCCGCGAGAAGCTGCCGGTGACGCTCGAACTCGCCTGCCTGGCGATGCTGGTGGCCCTCGTCATCGGCGTGCCGATGGGGATCCTCTCGGCGGTCCGGCCCGGGACCTGGATCGACGGGCTCGCCAACGGGGTCGCGCTCTGGGGCCTGTCGGTGCCGAATTTCTGGCTCGGCATCCTGATGATCCTGCTGTTCTCGGTGCATCTCGGCTGGCTGCCGGCCTCCGGCTACGTCCCGCCGGGCGAGAGTCTCTCCGAAAACCTGCGCTCGATGGCGATGCCGGCCTTCGTCCTCGGCAACGCCATCGCGGCGGTGATGATGCGCCACACCCGCGCCGCCATGCTGGGCGTGCTGCAATCCGACTACGTCCGCACCGCGCGAGCCAAGGGCGTGCCGACCGCCCGGGTAGTCCTGCGCCATGCGCTTCCCAACGCCGCGATCCCGATCATCACGCTCGGCGCCCTCGAATTCGGCCAGCTCCTCTCCGGCGCGGTGCTGACCGAGCAAGTCTTCTCCGTACCCGGCTTCGGCAAGCTGATGGTGGATGCCGTGTTCAACCGCGACTTCGCCACCGTGCAGGGCGTCGTGATCTGCACCGCCACGACCTACATCCTGCTCAACCTCGCGGCCGACCTTGCCTCGGCGCTGGTCAACCCGAAGCTCCGGCGCGCATGAGCGAGGCCGGTCTCTCCACCCCGGCCGAGGTCGCCGCCCCGGTGATCGCCCTGCCGCCGGAGCCGGGGGTGCTGCGTGCCTTCTGGCGCCGCCTCAGTCGGCGGCGCGGGGCGCTCGCCGGGCTCGTCGTGGTGGTGCTGCTCGCGGTGCTGGCGCTCGGCGCCGAGTGGATCGCGCCCTACGATCCCACCGCGACCGACTGGGCTGCCGTGCGGGCCGCGCCCGATCTCGCCCACCTCTTCGGCACCGACGAGGTCGGGCGCGACGTGCTCTCGCGCATCGTCTTCGGCGCCCGGGCCTCGCTGGGGGCCGGCCTGACCTCCGTAGCGCTGGCCGTGGCGCTCGGTCTGCCGCTCGGCATGCTGGCGGGCTATGCCGGGGGACTCGTCGACGGCGCGATCATGCGCCTGACCGATGCGCTGCTCGCCATCCCGTTCCTGATCCTCGCCATCGCGCTCGCGGCCTTCCTCGGGCCCAGCCTCACCAACGCCATGGTGGCGATCGGGCTCTCGGCGACCTCGATCTTCGTGCGGCTCACCCGCGCCCAGGTGCAGGCGGTGGCGGCGGAAGAGTTCGTCGAGGCGGCCCGCGCCATCGGCAACCCGCCCTGGCGGATCGCGCTCCACCACATCCTGCCCAACATCGTGCCGGCGATCCTGGTCCAGGCCACCCTCACCATCGCGGCGGCGATCATCGCCGAGGCGAGCCTGTCGTTCTTAGGGTTGGGCCAGCAGCCGCCCGAACCGTCCTGGGGCTCGATGCTCAACACCGCCAAGAACTTCCTCGACCAGGCGCCCTGGATGGCGATCTGGCCCGGGGTGTCGATCTTCGTCGCGGTGCTCGCCTTCAACCTGCTGGGCGACGGCTTGCGCGACGCCCTCGACCCGCGGGAGCGGCGATGACCACCTCCCCTCCCCTGCTGGATGTCCGCGACCTCGCCGTCGCCTTCGACACCGATGGCGGCACGGTGCAGGCCGTCAACGGCGTGAGCTACACGTTGCGCGAGGGCGAGACCCTCGGGATCGTCGGCGAATCGGGCTCGGGCAAGAGCGTCCACGTTCTCGCCATGCTGGGTCTCGTGCCGCGCCCGCCGGGCCGGATCACGGGTGGGCAGGTGCTGTTCGGGGGCCGCGACCTCCTGGCGATGCCGGAGCGGCTTCTGCGCCGGGTGCGCGGGTCCGAGATCGGCATGGTGTTCCAGGACCCGATGAGCTCGCTCAACCCGGCGATGACGGTGGGCGCGCAGATCGCCGAGCCGTTGCGGCTGCATCGCGGGCTCGATGGAGGCAGCGCCCGGGCGCGGGCGCGCGACCTCCTCGACCTCGTGCGCATCCCGGATGCGGGCCGGCGCCTCGACCAGTATCCGCACGAATTCTCCGGCGGCCAGCGCCAGCGGGTGATGATCGCGATCGGGCTCGCCTGCCGGCCGAAGCTCCTGATCGCCGACGAGGCGACCACCGCCCTCGACGTCACCGTACAGGCCGAGATCGTCGCCCTGGTGCAGGAGCTGAAACGCGAGATCGGCATGGCGATCGTCTGGATCACCCACGATCTCGGCGTGGTCGCGGGCATCGCCGACACCGTGCAGGTGATGTATGCCGGAGCCGTCGTCGAGCGCGGGCCGGTCGACGCGGTGTTTTCCGATCCGCGCAACGCCTACACGCTGGGACTCCTGCGCTCGCTGCCGGATCTGAGCCGCGGCCGGGCCGGGCGGCAGCGCCTGCGCCAGATCGAGGGCAGCCCGCCCGACATGCGTCGTCCCCCGCCGGGCGATCCCTTCGCACCCCGCAACCCCTACGCCACGCCGCGCTGCCGGACGGAGGCGCCGCCGCTGGCGCAAGTTCAGGGCAGCGTGCCGGGGCATCTCGCGGCCGCCTGGTACGACCTGCCGGCGCGGCTGGAGGCCGGGCGATGAGGCCGGTCAAGCCCGAGCCGCTGCTCGCGGTGCGGAACCTGAGCAAGCACTACCCTTTGCGCCACTGGTGGGGCGGCCAATTCTTCGGCGGCTCGGCTTCGGTCTTCCGCGCGGTCGAGGGGGTGAGCTTCGACATCGCGCCCGGCGAGACGCTCGGCCTCGTCGGCGAATCGGGTTCGGGCAAGTCGACGATCGGCCGGGCGGTGACGATGCTGAACCCGCCGAGCGCCGGCACCGTGGCCTTCGAGGGCGTCGACCTGGCAAGTCTTTCGGCCGGCGAGATGCGGCGGATGCGCCGGCGCATCCAGGTGATCTTCCAGGACCCCTATGCCGCCCTCAATCCGCGGATGAGCGCGGGCGCCTACGTCGCCGAGCCGTTCCGGCTGCACCGGCCGGAGATGGGGGCTGCGGAACGCCGCGACGCGGTGGCCGTCCTGTTTCAGCGGGTCGGGCTCGATCCGCTCTTTGCCGGGCGCTACCCGCACCAGTTCTCCGGCGGCCAGCGCCAGCGGCTCTGCATCGCCCGGGCGATCGCCTTGAAGCCCAGCTTCATCGTCGCCGACGAGCCGATCGCGGCCCTCGACGTGTCGATCCAGGCCCAGGTGGTCAACCTGCTGCAGGACCTGCAGGAGGAGCTGGGCCTGTCGTACCTCTTCATCTCCCACGACCTCAGGATGGTGCGCTACCTCTGCCACCGGGTCGCGGTCTTGCGGCGCGGCCGGATCGTCGAACTCGCCGACAGCGACAGCCTGTACGAGGATCCGCGCCATCCCTACACGCGGGCGCTCCTCGGCGCGGTGCCGGTGCCGGATCCGGCCGTCGAGCGGGCGCGCCTGCGGGCGATGCGCGAGGCGCCTCCCGTCGACATTCCGGAGGCCGGGGCGCTGGCGGAGGTCGGCCCGGGCATTGGGTGGCGCAGGCGGCGGATGCGTAAGTGCTTGATCGAGCCGATGCGCGATTTCATACCCGCTTCGTTGTTCCGGGGCCGCGCCAGCGGCGCCGACCTGGCTGGGTGCCTACGCGTCTCCTACCCACGACCTCATCCTGAGGTGCCGCGCAGCGGCCTCGAAGGAGGGCTCCAGAACCCTGGCGATCGCTGGAGCCCTCCTTCGAGGTCAGTCGATCTGTGATCGACTAACACCTCAGGATGAGGTCGTGGGTAGGATGAAGCGTGTGCATCGAGCCGGGCCGGCCCGACGGCCCCGGAACGACGCTGAAACCATCAGTTCCGTCGATCGTCCCGATCGACCACACGAGGAAACGTCACGGTGAGGGATTTCTCGAGGCCCGGGCGCTCGCCCGTCTACGCCGCCAACGCCGCCGTCGCGACGTCGCATCCGCTCTCGACGCTGGCCGCCATCGAGGTGCTGCGCGCAGGCGGCAACGCGGTCGATGCCGGCATCGCCGCGGTGGCGGTGCAATGCGTGGTCGATCCGCTGATGACCGGCATCGGCGGCGACTGCTTCGCCCTCTACGCGCCGAAGGGCGCCACGGCGCCGATCGCGCTGAACGGCTCGGGCCGCAGCCCGGCAGCGGCGCATGATGCCTGGTTCCTAGAGCGGGGCATCACCCTGACCCCGACCTCGCCCCACGCCGTCACGGTGCCGGGCGCGGTCGCCGCCTGGGCCAAGCTTCTCGAGGATCACGGCACCCGCAGCCTCGGCGAACTCTTGCAACCGGCGATCCGCTACGCGGAGGACGGCTACCCGGTGCAGCCCCGCGTCGCCCTCGACTGGTCGCGCAGCGTCGAGCGGGTCGCCGGCGACCCGGCCTCGGCCGCGACCTACCTGATCGACGGGCAGGCGCCGGCCGTCGGCACGATCATGCGGCACCCGAAGCTCGCCGCCACGCTGAAGCGCATCGCGGCCGAGGGCCCGCGCGGCTTCTACGAGGGGCCGGTGGCCGAGGACATGGTGACCCGGCTGCGCGATCTCGGCGGGTTGCACACGCTCGACGACTTCGCCTCGGCGGCACCGGAGGTCGTGACCCCGGTGACCACCCGCTACCGCGGCTACGACGTCTACGAGTGCCCGCCGAGCGGCCAGGGCCTCGCGGTGCTGATGATGCTCAACGTGCTGTCGCATTACGACATCGCGGCGCTCTCAGAATTGGATCGGGTCCACCTCTTCGCGGAGGCCTGCAAGCAGGCCTATCACCACCGCGACGCGCTCTTCGCCGATCCGGTCCTCAACCGGGTGCCGGTGGAGCACCTGCTCTCCGAGGCCTGGCGGGCGAGCGCGCACGGCGCCATCGACATGGCGCGCGCGCAGGAGCCGGTGATCTGGCCCGAACTGCTCCACAAGGACACGGTGTACCTCAGCGTCGTCGACCGCGACGGCAACGCGCTCTCGCTGATCAACTCGATCTTCCAGGGCTTCGGCAGCGGCATCACCGCGCCCGAGAGCGGGGTGCTGCTGCACAATCGCGGCCTGTCCTTCCGCATCGATCCCGGCCACCCGAACACGATCGGGCCGAGGAAGCGGCCGATGCACACCATCATCCCCGGCATGCTGATGCGGGACGGCGAGACGGTGGCGCCGTTCGGCGTGATGGGCGGGCATTACCAGGCGATGGGCCACGTCGAGCTGCTGACCGGCATCATCGACCGCGGCCTCGACGTGCAGGAGGCGCTCGATGCCCCGCGCAGCTTCGCCTATGGCGGCGGGGTCGAGATGGAGCCGGGCTTCGGGGAGGGCGTCGTCGCCGGGCTCGAGGCCCGCGGCCACCGCACCATCCCGGCCTCCGGCCCGATCGGCGGCGGCCAGATCATCTGGATCGACCGGGAGCGCGGGGTGCTGGCCGCGGGCTCCGACCCGCGCAAGGACGGCAGCGCGCTCGGCTATTGAGGTGACCATGGCCCAACAATCCCGGCCCTTCAGCATCGACGCCGCCGCCGCCGCCGCGGCGCTCCTCGACGCCCGCCGCTCGGGCACCCGCCTCGACGCCCTGCCCGAGGGCGCCCGGCCGGGCAGCGAGGCGGAGGCCTACGCGGTGCAGGACGCGGTCGCCCGCACCTTGGCCCGGTGGCCGGCTGGAAGGTGGGGGCGCCGGGCGCCACCGCCGCTCCGGCCCGGGCCGCGCTCCACGCCGACACCATCTTCGAGGCCGACCACCTGCCGGCCTCGCTGTTCCACCTGATCGGGGCGGAGGCGGAGATCGCCTACCGCTTCGGCCGCGACCTTCCCCCGGAGGCCGGGCCCTACGACCGCGAGGCGGTGCTGGCGGCGGTGGAGACCATGCATCCGGCGATCGAGATCGCCGATACCCGCTTCACGGTCTTCGGCGCGGTCGACGCCCACAGCCAGCGCGCCGACCAGCAGAACCACGGCGTCCTGGTGCTCGGGCCCGGCCTGGCGGAGTGGCGCCACCTCGACCCGGTGACCCAAGCCGTGCGCCTGACCATCGACGGACACGTCCTCCACGATAAGGTCGGCGGCAATTCGGCGGTCGACCCGGTGCGCCTGCTGGTCTGGCTCGCCAACGAGGGCGCGCGCTCGCTCGGCGGGATCAAGGCCGGGCAGGTCGTCACCACCGGCTCCTGCACGGGAACGGACTTCGTGACGGCGCCGACCCGGATGGTGGCGGAGTTCCCGGGACTCGGGAGCGTGGCGCTGGCGATCGGGTGAGCGGCCGCCGGAGGGGCCGGCGAAAGCCGGCCCCTCCCGTGATCGCGGGCGGGATGTCGCGACGGTCCACGATGCCGTAAGACCGGGACCGGCCGACGGCCTCCCGATGCGGGGCCCTGAGGCGAAACGAGGACCGTACGACCCGTGAATTACCGCCACGCCTTCCACGCCGGCAACCACGCCGACGTGCTCAAGCACTGGGTGCTGACCCGGGTGCTGGCGCATCTCCAGCGCAAGGCGACGCCGTTCCGGGCGATCGACACCCATGCCGGCCTCGGCTTCTACGACCTGACCGCCGACGAGGCCGGCCGCACCGGCGAGTGGCACGACGGCATCGGCCGGCTCGACGCGCCCTTCGCCGAGGATGTGGAGGTGCTGCTCGCCCCCTACCGCGCGGCGGTGGCGTCGGTGCGGGCGCGCCACGGCGCCACGGTCTATCCGGGATCGCCGGCCCTGATCCGCGAGTTCCTGCGCCCCGGCGACCAGGGCGTGTTCGTCGAGCTGCACCCGGCCGACGGCGCGGTGCTGCATGCCCGCTACAACCAGGATTCCCGTACCAAGGTGCTGGCCCTCGACGGCTGGACGGCGCTCCCCGCCCTGATCCCCCCGAAGGAGCGCCGCGGCGTGGTGCTGATCGACCCGCCCTACGAGGTGCCGGGCGAGATCGAGCGGCTGGGCCGCGAATTGCTCAAGGCGGTGGAGAAATGGGCGACCGGCACCTACCTCGCCTGGTACCCGATCAAGGACGCCAAGGTCATCGATCGGCTGGCTGCGGTCCTCGACGCCGTCCTCCCCCGGCCCGCCCTGCGCCTCGACCTCCTGATTCACCGGCCCGACCCGACGCGCCTGAGCGGCAGCGGGCTCATCGTGGTCAACCCGCCCTGGACCCTGCGCGAGGAGGCCGACACCGTCCTGCCGGCGCTCGCCGAGCGCCTGGCGCAAGGCGGCTACGGCGCCTTCCGCTGCGCCCCGCTCGGGCCGCCGGCCTGAGGGACCCGTGTCGCGCCGCGGTCGACGCCGGATGACCGTGCGGCCCGTTCCCTCCTCCGTCCGCGGCAGGGTTCGAGCGGTCGCGCCCTTGAGCCCTGCCCCACCCCCCGGCATAGGGAGGCGATGTCCTCCCTCCCCGCTCCGTCCCGCCTGATCCCCCGCCCGCATCAGGTCGAGGCGACCCGCGCCATCCTGGCCGCGCGGGCGGAGGGGCGGCCGGGCTTCCTGCTCGGCGACATGACCGGGCTCGGCAAGACGCTGTCGGTCTGGGGCGCGGTGGCGGCGATGCCGGAACGCGCCGTGCTGATCGTCTGCCCGAAGGGGGCGATGCCGCAATGGCGGCGCACGATCCGGGATTCGGGGCTCGCCGAGAAGGACGTGACGCTCACGAACTACGAGCGCACCAAGTCCCTGCTGGCGCTTCCCGCTGCCAGCGCCCGCCGCTCGGTGCGGGCGAAGAACAACGAGCTCGCCAAGCTCGGCCAGCCCAAACGCGTCTGGCCGATCGTAGTGTTCGACGAGGCCCACCGCCTGCGCAACCCGAACTCGCAGCAGGGCCAGGCCTGCCGGCGGATGGCCGAGGCCGCCGCCTTCACGGTCTATGCCAGCGCCACCGCCGGCCAGGCGCCGCACGAATTGTCCTATCTCGGCGCCCTGCTCGGCCACGCCGCCGGCCGGCCGGTCGCGACCCTGGCCGATTTCCGCGCCCTGATGCAGCACCTGAAGATCGGCCGGGCCAAGGGGCGCTGGCAGAACTGGTCGTGGGAGCCGAATGCCCGCGACCTGGAGACGATGGCCGGCCTGCTCTATCGCGGCCCGGAGGCGATCGGCCTCCGGCGGCGGCCGGCCGACATCGCCGGCTGGCCCGAGGTGCAGCGCGATCTCGCCCCCACCGCCCTCGATGCGGCGGCCAAGCGCCTCTACGACGCGACTTGGCGCGAGTTCCGCCGCGAATGGGGTCTCGCCGGGGGCTCGAACCGGCGCGCCGCCGGCTGGGCCGCCGACCTGCGCTTCCGCCAGAAGGCGAGCCTGATCCGGGTGGCCGGCACGCTCGACCTCGCCGAGGATCTTCTGCAATCCGGCGAGCAGGTGGCGGTCTCGGTGGCGTTCCTGGAGACCGGCGCGGCGCTCGCCGCCGGGCTGGCCGGCCGCGGCTGGCGCGCCGGCACCATCGACGGCACGCAAACGCCGGAGACCAACGAGGCGGTGCGGATCGCCTTCCAGCGCGGCGAGCTCGACGCGGTGGTGTTCACCGTCACCGAATCGATCTCGCTCCACCGCAACGAGCTGCCCGGCGGCGAGCGCCCGCGCAGCCTGATCGTCCACGACATGCGCCACAGCGCGATCCAGCTGAGCCAGATCGAAGGCCGCTGCCACCGCGACGGCGAGCGCGCCGCGATCCTGTTCGCCTATGCCGAGGACACCGTGGAGGAGCGGGTGGCCGCCACGGTGATCGCCCGCATGGCCGGGATGGACAGGATGGCCGGCGAGGATACCTCGCTTCTCGACGCCATCGGGCGGATCATCGACGGGGAGGCGGAGTGACTTCCCGGCCGCCGGGGTCAGGGCTAAGCCTGCGAATCGGTCCCGTTCGCGCGCCGGAGCGAACGATCCGCACCGCGCGCTCCGGAGGAGAGACCACGCCATGACAGACATCACCGGCCGCACCCGCGTCTTCGCGATCCTCGCCGACCCGATCACCCAGGTGAAGGCGCCGCAGGGGCTCAACCGCATCATGGCCGAGCGCGGGGTCGACGGGGTGATGGTGCCGCTCCACGTCGCGGCCGCCGATCTCGCGACGGTGCTGGCGGGGCTGCGGGCGGTGCGGAGCTTCGGCGGCGCGATCGTCACCGTGCCGCACAAGACCGCGATCGTGCCGCTCCTCGATTCGGTCAGCGACGCGGCGCGCCTCGTCGGCGCCGTCAACGCCGTGCGGCGCGAGCCCGACGGCCGCCTCGTCGGCGAGATCCTCGACGGGGCCGGCTTCGTCGCGGGGTTGCGGGCGGCGGGCCACGAGCCGCGCGGCCGCAGCGTCTACCTCGCAGGCGCCGGCGGGGCGGCAAACGCCATCGCCTTCGCGCTCGTCGAGGCCGGGGCGAGCCGCCTCACGGTGTACAACCGCACGCCCGCGCGGGTGGAGGACCTGTTCTCGCGCCTGCGCCGGCTCGTCCCCGACCTGGATCTCGCCCTCGGCGGCCCGGATCCGGCGGGGCACGACCTCGTGGTCAACGCCACCTCGCTGGGCCTGCGGCCCGACGACGCCCTGCCCCTCGATCCGGCCGGGCTCGGCCCGGACCAGCTGGTGGCCGAGATCATCATGCAGCCGGCCGAGACTCCGCTGCTCCACGCTGCGGCGGCGCGGGGCTGCCGCACCCATCCGGGCCTGCCGATGCTGGAGGGTCAGCTCGTCCTGATGGCGGATTTCCTGCACATGCGGCCGTGATCCGGCTCACAGCCCCAGGCGCATGGCGGTGCGCAGGGGCGCGATCACCCCGTAGCCGAGGCCGGGGTGCCAGCTCGACGGGCCGCGGCGGAGCGCGTCGGTCCGGAGCGCGACGGTGAGGTCGCGCGGGGGGAGGAGCCGGTGCGGCAGCCGGGTCCGGAGCGCGGCGACGCAGCCCGCGGCGACCGGGCAGGCGGCGGCGGTTCCGGCATCGATCTCACCCGGCCCGCCCGCTTCCGAGCCGAGGAAGTCGGTGTAACCCGCGAGGTCGGGCTTGGCGTAGACCATGCCGGGAATGCCGGGCCCCTCCGAGGCGCATTCGCTCCGCCGGCCCCGCAGGGTCGCGCCGGTCACCGTGATGACGTCCGGATGGGCGTTCGCCCCCATGATGGGGACCCGGCGGCGGGCGCCGGAGCCGTCTTGCCCATCGTTGCCGGCCGCGAACAGGATGTCGACGCCGTAGCGCGACAGCGTCCCGACGATCCGGTTGAAGGGGTGGGCCGGATTGTCGACGTAGCGGCCGGGATGCCCGGCCGGGAAATCCCAGCCCTCGTGGCCGAGGCCCCAGGAATTGGTGACGACGAGCGCCTTGAAGCGCGGCGTGTCGGCCCGCACCGCCGCGAGCAGGTGGGCATAGGCCTGGAGCGCGTCGCTGAGGAGGCCGATCCCGGTCGCCGGCAGGATCGGCAGGTCGAGGAGCGTCGCCCGCGGGGCGGCGATCAGGGCATTGTGCGCGCACAGCGTGCCGGAGCCGACCGGATGGTGGCCGGGCTCCACCGGACGCGGCGGCCAGGTCACCGAGGGGTCGAGCGAGGCCCGCACGTCCCGCGCCGCCAGGTGCGCCAGGTTGATGCCGCGATCCACCACCGCGATCGCCACGCCGGCGCCGTCGAGCCGGCGCGCGGCGAGCCCGGACACGCCGAGGCGCAGCTCCACCTCGTGGCGCGTGCCGCCGGGGACACCGGCCCGCGCCGTGAAATGCGCGATCGGCGGATCGGAGAAGATCGCCGCGCCCTCCGTCGTCAGCGCCGCCGGCTCGGCCGCGGCGTCGATCGTCGCCCGGACGGCGTAGTGCGAGGCGGCGGCGGGTGACGACACCGAGACGGGCGAGCCCGACTGACTATCCCCGAGCGGAACGGCAGAAAAGCTTGTGTCTATGTCTGCTCGGACTGGCAATCCGGTGAGCCGCCGCTGGATTCCGCTGCCACCATTCAGCCTCATCATGGCCGAATCGTGCAGCGCCTCCTGCGTCGGCAGGATGAGAATCACGCGCCGTTCGGGCATCGTCATCTCCATTCGAGCGTCATGCGGGTTTTATATACATTTCAATATATTGCAAGTACTTCCCGCTGCCAAAGGCGCGCCGCCGCCGAAAACTCGAATGACGGCTCCCATCCGGCCGGCCCGGGTGAAATGGTCCTTCCCATGGAGCGCGGCACGGGGGCGCGCCGCTTCCGGCGCGCGCGCCGGGGTCACGTCCGCGCGGGCTTGACCCCGGCTTCCATCCGGGCGAGGCCGGCGCGATTCCCGATCCCGCCCGCGCGACCCTCCGGAGGACGCCGATGACCCTTCCGGCCCACCAGCCCCAGTACGACGACCTGATCCGGCGCCTCGGCGCGCGCCTCGGCCCGGCCGGCCTCCTCACCGACGAGGCCGACATGGCCCCGTTCGCGATCGACTGGCGGCGGCTCTTCCCGGGCCGGCCGGCCTGCGTGGTGCGCCCGTCCTCCACCGCCGAGGTGGCCGAGGTGGTGCGGCTCTGCGCCGAGGCCGGCGCCACCCTGGTGCCGCAGGGCGGCAATACCGGGCTGGCCGGCGGCGCGGTGCCGGACGGTTCCGCCACGCAGGTGGTGCTGTCGCTCGCCCGCATGACCACGATCCGCGGGATCGATCCCGTCGGCCTGACGCTGACCGCCGAGGCCGGCTGCGTCCTGAAGGTCGCGCAGGATGCCGCCGAGGCCGCCGGGCGGCTCCTGCCGGTGAGCTTCGCGGCGGAGGGCTCGGCGCTGGTCGGCGGCGTGATCGCGACCAATGCCGGCGGGATCAACGTGGTGCGCTACGGCATGACCCGCGGCCTCGTCCTCGGCCTCGAAGTGGTGCTCGCCGACGGCACCGTCGTCGACGGCTTGCGGGCGCTGCGCAAGGACAATGCCGGCTACGACTGGAAGCAGCTCTTCATCGGCACCGAGGGCACCCTCGGCATCGTCACGGCCGCCGTGCTGCGCCTGGTACCCAGGCCGCGCCACGGCGCGACGGCGTTGCTGGCCGTGCCCGATCCGGCGGCGGCGCTCCGCCTGTTCACCCTGGCGCAGGAGGAGATCGGCGACAGCATCCAGGCCTTCGAGCTGATCTCCGGCACCTCGCTGGGCCTGGTGGAGAGGCATGCGGGCTTGAAGAGCCCGGTCGGGCAGGCGGGCTGGAGCGTGCTGATCGAGGCGGCCTCGTCGCTCTCGGGGCTCCGCGAGGCGATGGAGGGGGTGCTCGGCACGGCGCTGGAGCGCGAGGACGCCACCGACGGGGTGCTGGCCGAATCCGGCCGCCAGGCCGCCGAGCTGTGGGCGCTGCGCGAGCACGTGACCGAGTGCGAGGCCCGCGAGGGCAAGAGCGTGAAGCACGACGTCTCGGTGCCGATCACCGCGATCCCCGCCTTCCTCGACGAGGCCGGCCGGGTGCTGGCGGCGGGCGCCCCCGGCACCCGCGTCAACGCCTTCGGCCACATGGGCGACGGCAACATCCACTACAACGTCCTGATCGGGCCGGAGCACTCGTCCGAGGCGATCAACGCCCTCGTTCACGGGGTGGTGGACCGCTACAGCGGCAGCATCTCGGCCGAGCACGGCATCGGCCAGTATCGCGTCGCCGAACTCGCCCGCCACCGGCATCCCGACGAGATGGCGCTGGCGCGGCGGATCAAGGCGGCGCTCGATCCGGAGGGGATCCTGAATCCGGGCAAGGTGCTGGCGCGAGATGAAGAGACGCGGGCGGGTTGAGCCCTCCGCCCTTTGCGGGGGAGGATAACCCCACCGAGCGGAGCGGGAGAGGGAACCGTGACGCCGATCCGGGTGGTGCCCGTCACGACGGTCGAGGCATTTTCGGAAGCGGCGTCCCCTCTCCCGCCCGGCTCCGCCGGGCCCCCTCCCCCGTCCCAAGTCGGGCATGCCCGACTTGGGCAAGTGGGTGCGGAACTCGGGCAAGACCGAGTTCCGTGGGGGGAGGGTTCAGGGCGGGCCACGACGATAAGAACTAACAACCACGGAGGGAGGACCATGGACGCGTTCGACGTCGTCATCGTCGGCGGGGGCACGGCGGGCTGCGTGCTGGCCGCCCGCCTGAGCGAGGACCCGCGCACCCGCGTGCTGCTGTTGGAGGCAGGCGGGGAAGGCACCGGCTTCTGGGTCGGCATCCCGGCGGGATTTCCAAGGCTCCTCACCGGCGCCGCCTTCAACTGGCGCTTCTCCACCGAGCCGGAGCCGAACACCCACGAGCGCGCCATCGTGGTGCCCCGCGGCAAGGGGCTGGGCGGCTCGACGCTGATCAACGGCATGATCTTCGTGCGCGGCCAGCCGCAGGACTTCGACACCTGGGCCCAGAGCGGCAACCGCGGCTGGGCCTGGGACGACGTGCTGCCGTATTTCCGCAAGCTCGAGCATTTCGAGGGCGGCGATCCCGCTTTGCGCGGCCGGGGCGGTCCGCTCCACGTCACCCGGGTCGGGGTGAAGAATCCGCTGGCCGACGCCTTCATCCGCGCCGGGACCGAGGCCGGCTACCCCGAGAACCCGGATTATAACGGCGCCTCGCAGGAGGGTTTCGGCACCTACCAGGCCAACCAGCGCGACGGCCGGCGCTGGAGCGCCCGGGACGCCTACCTGCAGCCGGCCCGCACGCGCCCGAACCTGATCGTGCGCACCAACGCCCACGTCCTGCGCCTCGATCTCGACGGCACCCGCGTGACCGGCGTCACCTATCGCCGGGACGGGCGCGAGGAGCAGGTGAGCGCGAGGGGCGAGGTGATCCTGGCGGCGGGCGCCGTGCAGTCGCCGCACCTCCTCGAACTCTCCGGCATCGGCCGGCCCGACGTGCTGGCGCGGGCAGGAATCCGGGTCCGCCACGCCCTGCCGGGGGTCGGCGAGAACTACCGCGATCACTACGCCACCCGGATGAACTGGCGCGTCAAGCTGCCGGTGACCCTCAACGAGGCGACCCGCGGCTGGCGCCTCGCCCTCGCGGTCGGGCAATATGCCCTGACCCGCAGGGGCATCCTGACCCTCGGCACCGGCCTCGCCCACGGCTTCGTGCGCACGCGGCCGGACCTCGCCGGGCCCGACGTGCAGTACTTCTTCATGCATGCGAGCTACGCCAACGCCGCCGACCGCACCCTCGACCGCGAGCCCGGCATGACCATCGGCGTGACGCAGCTGCGCCCCGAATCCCGCGGCACCATCCACGCGGTCTCGGCCGATCCGATGCGCCCCCCGGCGATCCGCCCGAACTTCCTGAGCGTGCGCGGCGACCAGGAGGCGCTGATCGAGGGCATGCGCATCGCCCGCCGGGTGATCGCGCAGCCCGCGATGGACGCTTATCGCGCCCACGAGCTCAATCCCGGTCCGGGCGTGCAGACCGACGACGAATGGCTCGATTTCGCCCGCCGCGACGGCCAGACCATCTACCACCCGGTCGGGACGTGCAGCATGGGCCAGGGCCCGGAGGCGGTGGTGGACGAGCGCCTGCGGGTGCGCGGCCTTCAGGGCCTGCGGGTGATCGACGCCAGCGTGATGCCGACCGAGGTCTCGGCCAACACCCAGGCCGCCGTGATGATGATCGCCGAGAAGGGGGCGGACCTGATACGCGAGGATCACCGCTGAGAGGATCCGAGATGCGCACCCTTCCGATCGAGCCGATCACCGCCGAGGCCTTCGCTCCCTACGGCACCCTGCTGGTCGGCCCGGCGGCCGGGCCGCGGCAGGACCGGGCGGCCGGGATCGAGAACGGGCGCCCGGGCGCATCCCTCAACCTCGCATTGATCCGCAGCGAGCCCTTCGCCGACACGACGCCCCTGGGGCGGCTCGAACGGCACCCGCATTCGGCGCAGGCCTTCCTGCCGCTCGCCGTCGGCGCGTACCTGGTGGTGGTGGCGCCCGATGCCGGCGGGCGGCCGGACGAGGCGGGCTTGCGCGCCTTCCGGGTGCCGGGGGATACGGGAATCGTCTATCGCAGCGGCGCCTGGCACGCCCACATGACGACCCTGTCGGCGCCCGGCACCTTCGCGATGCTGGTGCACGAGGATGGCAGCGCGGAGGATTGCGTGTTCGCGCCGATCGCCCCGGTCGGCGTCGCGACGTAACGCCCGCTCAGTTGACCGACGGCTCGTCGAGCCGGAACGCGAAGGTCGCGGTGTAGACGTCCTCGTCGGCGAGCGTCGGGGTGGCCGACGGGCTCACCGTCTGGCTGACCGTGAGCACCTGGCTGCCGGCCTTGCGGATCGGCACCGTGGCGATGCCCTCCGGATCGGTGGTGTAGGCCGGCAGGCCGGCCCGCTCCGGCTCCATGCCGCTCTCGCCGTAATAGAGGTCGGCGCCGGGCAGGGGCGCGCCGCGGAACAGCACCCGGACCCGGATCGCCCCCGCGGTCGGCCCCGGGATCTCGATCGGCACGATCTCCAGGGTGTGGCCGACCACCCGCAGCCACGGCGCGCCGGGGCCGAAGGCGGCCTTGGCGTATTTCACCGACCAGCGGCCCTCGCGGGCCTCCGGCACCAGGCGCCGGCTGGCATTCAGGCGGGTGCCGTCGCGAAGCGTGGTCCAGTAGCCGGAATCGTAGGTCGCCGCGACGAGCGTACGGCCCGGCTTCGTCCCGAGCGGCGCCAGCAGGGCGGGAGGGACGTCCGGCGGGGCGGGCTTGAGGCCCCCGCGCAGATCCGTGCTGCCGCCATCCTGCGTCAGGGCCACCAGCTGGACGAGCTGGGGCGCCCGCGGGGATTGGCGCTTCGAGGCGTGGCCGTAATTGACCCGGACCTGCGGCGCCGGCTCGACGGTGCTGAGCGTCAGCCACAGCTCGTGCGCGCTGCCGGGCCGCGCGGCACCGAGGACGAGGGCGGCGGCCAGGGCGGTGCGGAGCAGGGGCAGCATCGATCGTCGGTCTCCATCGGGCGGCGCCGGACGGCGCCTCGCGCGGGTGGGGCGAGGCACGAAGCGGGCCCGCGGCAGCCAGCCACCATAACCCATCCGGCGGCAAACCGATCCCCCGAGGGAGACCCGGGGCGGCGATCTTGCGGGCCCGTCCCGGGATCGAAGTCCCTCAGGTGGGCTTGGTCCCTCAGGTGGGCTTGGTCCCTCAGGTGGGCTTGGTCCCTCAGGTAGGCTTGGCCTGCTGCCCCCGGCCGGCCTCGCGCAGTCCGTCCGCCAGGGTGGACAGGGCCATCGCCCCGGCCATCACGGCGGCCGCCCCGATCATCATCGCGATCCGCGCCATTCCCGTCCTCCCTCCGGGCGAGCCCGGGGATGTCAGCTCTTGGAACGGGGCGAACGACCGGCCTCTTCGCGTGTTCCCCCGGCGGCCTCGAGCGCCAGGGCGCGCAGCCGCGCCTTGGCGGCGCCGTCCGTGGGGCAGCCTTCCGCGAGCCAGGCCCGGCGCGCCGCCGCGAGGCCGAGGCCGAGGCCGCGGCCGGGCGGGGCGCCGGCCGCCACGAGCGCGGCGCCGGTGACCGGCAGGACCGGCACCGGCTCGGCCGCGGTGCCGAAGCGGGCGAGCGCCTCGGCGGCCTCCGGCGTCAGCACCGGCCGCGGCTCGCCCCTCAGCACCAGGACGGCATCCGCCGCCGCCCCCGCCCCGTGCACCGCCACGAGGCGCCGCACATCCGCGACCGTCAGGGGGGCGAGCGCCCCGTGCAGGGCGGCCTCGGCCCCGGCGTAAGCGGCGAGGCCCGCATGCTCGGCCTTCGACAGGCGCAAACCCTCCCGCAGGCGCTCGGCATCGGCCTGCGAGCGCACCGCGAGTGCCGCGAGGCGGCGCACGGCATCCGGCTCGGCTTCTGCGGCGGCGAGGCGGGCGAGCCGGCCGAGATCGCCGACGCCGCCGATCAGGCGTTGCAGCAGGCCCGTCTCGGACAGGATTGCGACGACGGCGGCGGCGCCGGGGGCGACGAGGAGCTTCAGGAGCTCCCCCCGCACGCGCTCGCGGGAGAGGAGCGCCAGCCCGTCCCGGGCCTCGATCGACGCGGCGAGCCCTTCCGGATCGGGGGCGCCGGCGCCGTAGCGGGCGTGGAAGCGGAAGAACCGCAGGACCCGCAGGTAATCCTCGCGGATGCGCTGGCGCGCCTCGCCGATGAAGCGCACCCGGGCCGCCGCCAGGTCGGCGAGGCCGCCGACCGTGTCGTGGATGCAGGCATCGGGCGTGACCGAGAGGGCGTTGACGGTGAAGTCGCGCCGGGCGGCATCACGGGAAAAGTCGCGGCCGAAGCGCACCACGGCGTGGCGCCCGTCGGTCTCGATATCCTCGCGCAGGGTCGTGACCTCGAACGGCTCGCCCTCCGCCACCACCGTCACGGTGCCGTGGGCGATGCCGGTCGGCACCGGCTTGAGGCCGGCGGCAACGGCGCGCGCCACCACCGCCTCGGGCAGGAGCGTGGTGGCGAGGTCGATATCGGCGACCGGGCGGCCGAGCAGCGCGTCGCGCACCGCGCCGCCGACGAGGCGGGTCTCCTCGCCCGGTGCGTCGAGGGCGGCGAGCACGCGGGCGAGGCGCGGCCGCGCCAGCACCTCGCGTAACGAGCGCTCGTCGAGAGACGAACTCACCGGAACTGCCCCGGCACCACCCGGCCGTTCTCGATATGGGTCGGCACGAAGCCGTCGCGGTGGCGTTCGGCGGTCACCGCCATCACCACGAAGGAGAGGATGACCAGGGCGGCCCCCGCGATGGCGAGCCGCGCGGCCTGGTCGCTCCAGTGGATCCAGCGCAGCGGGCTGCGCTGGCGCAGGACCAGCCACACCCCGAAGGCCGCGAAGGGGAGCAGGAACAGCAGGATGTCGTCGATCAGCGCGCGGGCCATGGGTCCTGACTCGGTGTCTTCACGCGTCCGCGTCGCGGAGCCGGTCGTAGAGGTTGCGCACGATGCCGGCGGTCACCCCCCAGATGTAACGCTCGCCGAAGGGGATCGCGTAGTAGCGCCGCTGGCGCCCGCGCCATTCCCGGCTGTGCAGGGCGTGGTTGGCGACGTCCATCAGGAAGTCGAGCGGCACCTCGAACGCCTCGGCCACCTCCTGCGGGTTGAGGCGCAAGGGCGCGTCTGGCGCCACCAGCCCGACCACCGGGGTCACCAGGAAGCCGGTGCCCGACAGGTACGGATCGAGGTAGCCGAGCGGCGTCACCGCCGCCGGATCGAGACCGATCTCTTCCTGCGCCTCCCGCAGGGCCGCCGCGAGGGCGGAAGGATCGGCCGGATCGATCTTGCCGCCCGGGAAGGCGATCTGGCCCGAATGGTCGCGCAGATGCGCCGAGCGCAGGGTGAACAGCACCGAGACGCCGTCGTCCCGCGGGATTACCGGCACCAGCACGGCGGCGAGGCGCGGCGGACGCGACAGGGCGGCCTCCAGCACGTCGGGCTCGAGATCGTGGTCGCCCCTCGGGTTCGAGGTGTCGTCGTGCGGGCCCGGCGGCTCGGGCCGCAGGCGGTCGCGGGCGCGGGCCAGGAAGGCGTCGAGGGCCGACCTGTCCAGGACTTGCGAATCCAGGACTTGCGAATCCGGGGCTTGCGAATCCGGGGCTTGCGGCACGGGAAGACCGGTCACGACGGCCCGGCCGCCGTGAGGTCGGTCGATCGGGCGATGCGGTGGAAGCGCCCGCCGGCGGCGAGCCCGAACCAAGTCTCGCCCTCGTCCTCGCGCTCCTCGCACAAGTCCACGAGGTCGTAGGCGAGCGCCCGGGTCAGGCGGGCCCAGAGGCCGTGGCGCACGGCGATGTAGGGCTTGAACCCGCCCTCCGGGTCGCGCTCGACCCGCAACGGGTGGGCCTCGTCGAGGGGCACCACGTCGTCGAGGTTGGTGCGGAAGGCGATGGCGCGGGCATCGCCCTCGCCCTCGACCGCCATCTCGACCGCCAGGAAGGCCGCGTCCTCGACCTCGATCCCGACCCGCTCCACCGGCGTGACCAGCACCGTGCGCCCGTCGGGGTCGCAGCGCAGGATCGTCGAGAACAGCCTGACCAGGGCCGGCCGGGTGATCGGGCTGCCGTTGTAGTGCCAGGTCCCGTCGGCGGCGATCCGCATCGGGATATCGCCGCAATAATCCGGGTTCCAGCGGTCGACCGGCGGCGGGCCGCGCCGGTTCTCCTCGGCGCCCAGAGCCGCGGTCAGTCGTTCGAGGACCCCGCCGGGCGGGGCGCCGTTCGGATCGTGCGTCATTCCCTCTACATAGCGGATCGGGGCGGCTTGGGGAGGCGCGTCGTCGCGCGGGAACGGCCTCCGTTCCCGATGCCGCCCGGAGCGGGCGCGTCGGAACGGGCGAAGCAGGTTTCGCCGAAGTCGCTACCGGATCGGCGCGGAAAACCTGCGAGGAAATAACAACCCAAGCGGGCGAAACGTTGTGCCGCCACCGCAAGTTTGCTTAGCACCGGGTGTCCGGGTCACGGACGCAGAGGAACGGGTTGCAATCGGCGGCTCTTGCAACTCACACGGCCTATCATGCATCCATGGCGGCCGGTAGAAGCGGATTGCGGAAATCGATTCGATCGCAATCGAGCAAGCAGATTGGGCGTGATTGGGCAAATTTAATACGTTTTATAATTATTATTTCATGTTAATATTATATTTACAAAGTGCTGATGGTATGGATTTGAAATTCAACAGGATAATCATGCATCGGTCCGCCGCCGTCAAAGCCATCGCCTTCGCTCGTCACCCTGGAGGAGGCGTCGCGTTCATCTTCGCGATCCTGTTCCCCATCGTGATGGGCGCCGTCGGCTTCGGCGTCGACTACGCGACGTGGCTGGTCCGCAAGCAGCAACTCCAGGCCATCGCCGACGCGACGGCCCTCGCCGTCGTGTCCGACATGCAGGTCTCCGGCTTCGATCGCAATCGGGCGCAGGCCGTCGCGGAAGGCCAGGTGCGCAGCCTGGCGGCGGACAAGCTCGGCGGGGATCCGATCGCGGTGACGACCGAGCCGGTCAGGCGCAGGCCGGTCGCGAAGCCGGACGATCCCTACACGGTGGCCCCGGCCAACGAGCGGGACCAGCCGCCCACGGGCGTGAGGGTGATCCTGTCGCAGCGCAAGCGGGCGATCATGACCAAGTTCGTCACGCCGTACCTGACCGACATCGCCGTCCGGGCCGCGGCCGAGATCGTCGGTACGTCCCGGGTCTGCGTCGTGGCGCTGGACGGAAGCTCGGCGGCCGCCATCGACCTGCGGGACCGCGCGCGGATCTCGGCCAGCAACTGCTCGGTCTATGCGGTGTCCGCTTCCGCCGCGGCGATCGACGCGCGCGACGCCTCGCAGCTTTCCGCACTGAAATCGTGCGCGGTCGGGGGCTATGCCGGCTCGTCGCTGCGCTACCGGCCCGTGCCGATCACCGGCTGCCCGGCGATCAAGGACCCGCTCGCGGAGCGCGCTTCGCCGCCGGTGGGCGGCTGCAGGTACACTGACAAGGTGATCGGGAACTGGAGCGAGACTCTCGATCCCGGGACGTATTGCGGCGGGCTCATCCTCACGTCGGGCGCCGTCGTCAGGCTCAATCCTGGAATCTACGTCATCAAGGATGGGCCTCTCGTGGTCGGAACGGACAGTGCGCATCCCCTGGCTGGCCCCGGGCAGGTTCATCCGCACGACGTTGCCCAATGCCATTGCTATCACAACGGCGTTTCGCAGGCCGACAAACATCACATGCATTGCCCGAACGTGCCGGTGCGGCTCCCCCCGGCATCGCTGAGCGGCGACGGCGTCGGCTTCTACTTCACCGGAACGGTCCAGGCGGAGTACGACGGCATCGCCCGCCCGATGCAGTTCATGCCGCGCTCGAACGTGTCGCTCAGCGCGCCGACGGATGGAGCGATGGCAGGCCTGCTGTTCTTCGAGGAGCGCGGCGCCCCGACAGGCCGGTCGTTCGAGGTTCTGAGCGACGATGCGCGCCGGCTCGTCGGCACGATCTACATGCCGCGCGGCACCTTCCTGGTCGCCGCCAATCAGACCGTCGCCGACCGGTCGGAATACACCGCCATCGTCGCGCAGAAGCTGGCGCTGTCGCAGGAGCCACGCCTCGTCCTCAACGCGAATTACAACGCCACCAAGGTGCCGGTGCCGCAGGGCCTCGGGCAGACCAGCGCCCGGCCGACGCTCACGCAGTGATCCCCGCCTCCGGCCGGGAGGCCGGTCGGGTCAGGCCCGATCCGCCTCCGGCCGGCGGCGCAGGATCTTCCACACCCCGGTGGCGGCGGCGACGATGCGTCCGTCGCACCGCGCGTCGCCGCGCAGGAAGACCAGGCTCTGGGTGCGCTGCACCACCTCGGGCGTCAGGGTGATCGTCTCGCCGATCCGGCCGGCCGAGACGAACTGCATCTCGAACTGCACCGTCACGCAATTCGCCCCGCCGGCGGCCCGCATGGCGGCAAAGCCCAGCGCCCGGTCGGCGAAGGTCATCATCATGCCGCCCTGGACCACGCCGATCAGGTTGGCGTGCTTCGGCTCGGCCCGGAACGCGAAGCTGAGGCCGCCGCCCTCCTCGCGCAGCAGGACCGGGCCGACCAGGGAGAGGAAGCCCGGATCATCGAAGGGGCGCCAGCCGGCGTGATCGGATTCGGGGATGGTCATGGGCCTCTCGGAACTCGGGCGTCTCGGGGGTGGGGCGCTGGACAGCGCGGCTGCCGCCGTGGCTCAACGGGTTCTACCAGGAAAGCCGAGAGGGAGGGGGGATCGTGGGCGACCAGACACCGGAGGCGCGCGTGCGCGACAGCTTCGACCGGCAGGGCCTGATGCGGACCCTCGGGGCGACCCTCGAGGGGGTGTCCTCCGGTGCCGTCGAGATCGCGCTCGCGCCCGGGCCGGCGGTGTCGCAGCAGCACGGCTTCGTCCATGCCGGGGCGGTGAGCGCCATCGCCGACAGCGCGGCGGGCTACGCGGCCCTGACCCTGATGCCGCCCGGCGCCGGGGTGCTGACGGCGGAGTTCAAGATCAACCTGCTGGCCCCGGCCGCCGGTCGCCGGATCCTGGCGCGGGGGCGGGTGGTGAAGGCCGGGCGGACCCTGACCCTGGCCCAGGCCGACGTGTTCGCCGAAACCGTCTCGGACGGCGAGGTGCGCGAAAGACTCGTCGCGGTGCTCACCGCCACCCTGATGGCCGTCCAGGGCCGGGACGGCATCGGCGATTGAGGATCCGGCCCCGGCGGCGACCGCCGAGGCCGGATTCGATCTTACTTCTGGGTCTCGAGGTAGGCTTCCAGATCCTTGATCTTCTTGTCGTCCTTGACGCCGGCGAAGATCATCTTGTTGCCGGGCACCTTGGCCTTCGGGTCCTTGATGTATTCCATGAAGGTGGCCGAGTCCCAGGTCAGGCCGGAATTCTTCATCGCGGCCGAGTAGTTGTAGCCCTCGTGGGTGCCGGCCTTGCGGCCGATGACGCCCTTGAGGTCCGGGCCGACGCCGTTCTTGCCGAAGGCGTGGCAGGCCTTGCAAGTCGCAAAGACCTTCTCGCCGGCCGCCGCGTCCTGGGCCTGGGCGGCGAAGGGGAGGAGCGCCGCCAGGGCGGCACCGAGGATGAGCTGACGCATGAGGTTCCCTCCAACGGACGTCGTTCGCGACCGGCCACCGGGATATGGCCCAGCCTGCTGTTTGGTACAGTTAAAAACGCCGACGGTTCGCGACGGGTCCCGTGCGGCGAAAAGAAGCTGTGCCGCGCTCCGGCGCAATCGGACGAAGGTGCGGGGCGACGGGATGGATGGGCGCGCTCCCTCGCCTGCCTTATGATGGCGCACGAGCGACCGCCCGACCGGTCGGACACGATGCCGAGGCCAGAGGACACGCCATGACCATCGCCTTTCCGTTGCCCGATCCCGCGATCCTCGCCCGCCGCGACGCGATCGTGGAGGGCTTGCGCGGCCTGGTGGCGCCGGAGGCCCTGGTGACGAGCGAGGACGAGCGCCGCGCCTTCGAGACCGACGGGCTCACCGCCTACCGCAGGATGCCGCTCGCCGTGGTGCTGCCCTCGACGACCGCCGAGGTCGCCGCGGTGATGCGCTACTGCCACGAGAACGGCGTGCGGGTGGTGCCCCGGGGCGCCGGCACCTCGCTGGCCGGCGGCGCCATCGCGCAGGAGGATGCGGTGATCCTCGGCGTCGCCAAGATGAACCGGGTGCTCGACGTCGATTTTTCCAACCGCACCGCCCGGGTCCAGGCCGGCATCACCAACCTCGCCATCAGCGCGGCGGTGGCCCACGAGGGCTTCTTCTACGCTCCCGACCCGTCGAGCCAGCTCGCCTGCACCATCGCGGGCAACATCGCGATGAATTCGGGCGGGGCGCATTGCCTGAAATACGGCGTCACCACCAACAACCTGATGGGCGTGACGCTCGTCATGATCGACGGCACGGTGGTGGAGATCGGCGGCGACCATCTCGACGCCGCCGGCTACGACATGCTCGGCCTGATCTGCGGCTCGGAAGGCCAGCTCGGCGTCGTCACCGAGGCGACCGTCCGGATCCTGCGCGCGGCGGAAGGCGCGCGCCCGGCGCTGATGGGCTTCGGCACGGTCGAGGATGCCGGCGCCTGCACGGCGGCGATCATCGGCGCCGGCATCATCCCGGTGGCGATCGAGTACATGGACCGCGAGGCGATCACGATCTGCGAGGCCTTCGCCCATGCCGGCTACCCGCTCGATGCCGAGGCGATGCTGATCATCGAGGTCGAGGGCTGCAAGGAGGAATGCGACGCGATGCTCGCCCGCATCGTCGAGATCGCCAGACCCTTCAACCCGACGAGCCTGAAGGTCTCGCAATCGGAGGCCGAGAGCGCCGCGATCTGGAAGGGCCGCAAGTCGGCCTTCGGCGCCACGGGCCGCATCTCCGACTACATCTGCATGGACGGCACCATCCCGACCGGGCAATTGCCGCGGGTGCTGGAGCGCATCGGCGAGATCACGCAATCCTACGGTCTGCGCTGCGCCAACGTCTTCCATGCCGGCGACGGCAACCTGCACCCCCTGATCCTGTTCGACATCAACACGCCCGGCGAGATGGAGAAGGCCGAGGCCGCCGGCGAGGAGATGCTGAAGCTCTGCGTCGAGGTCGGCGGCTGCCTCACCGGCGAGCACGGCGTCGGCATCGAGAAGCGCGACCTGATGAACGTCCAGTACAACCCGGAGGACCTGCACCAGCAGATGCGGGTGCGGGCGGTGTTCGATCCCGCCTGGCTGATGAACCCGGCGAAGGTGTTCCCGCTGGAAGGACGGATCGCCGCGTGAGCGGCAGGAGCCGGAGTGGCGAGACGGCCATCGGCGGCAAGACGGCCGTCGGCCAGGCGAGGGCCGACGCGCCCCTGCCGGACGAGGCCGCCATCCGGAACCTCGCCGATCCGAAGGTGATCGAGCGTGGCCGCGCGGTGGTGCGCTCGGGCGCCGTCTCCGACCTCGTGCGGCGGGGCGACCGGCTCACCGCCGCGGTCGCGGGCAGCGAGGACGAGCCCTACCGGGTCACGATCCGGCTGAAGGATCGCGACGTGGCGGATTACCGCTGCACCTGCCCCTACGAGTGGGGCGGGGCCTGCAAGCACGTCGTCGCGACCCTGATCGCGGCGGGCAAGCCCGGCGCCCTGGCCCAGCGGCCGACCCTGGGCCGGCTCCTCGACGACCTGCCGCGCGAGGCCCTGGCCGACCTGCTGGTGCGCCGGGCCGAAGCCGATCCCGACCTCGCCGGCTGGATCGAGGCCGAGCTCGCCGCGCGGCCCGGCCGCGGTTCGGTCGATCCGGCGCCGATCGCCGCGCAGGCCCGCACGGTTCTCGGCCAGCGGCCGAAACGTGCTTACTGGGACGATTACGAGGCCCACGGCCCGACCGACGCGCTGAAGGAGCTGGTGGGCAAGGCCGTGCCGTTCCTGGAGGCCGGCGATGGGCGCAACGCGCTCACGATCCTCACGGCGGTGGCTGAGCCGTTCATCGAGCAGTGGCTCGACGATTACGTCGAGACCGACGAGGACATGTACCGCCTGTTCACCGATCTCAGCCGGATGATGGCCGAGGCGGCGCTGATGAGCGACCTCACCGCCGACGAGCGCGATTCCTTGCGCGAGACGATCGAGGGCTGGGACGACGATCTCGACGGTTACGCCTCTGAGGACGGATTCTTTCTCGTCACCACCGCCCTGATGACGGGCTGGGACGATCCGGCCCTGCGCGCGGTGCTCGCCGGCAAGAAGGGGGCGACCCTGCCGGCGGGCGAGGACGAGAACCCCGATCTCGTCGCCGTGCGCCTGCGGGTGCTCGCGGCCGCGGAGCGCACCGAGGAATACCTGAACCTCGCCCGCGCCGCCGGCGACGAGGCGGCCCATGCCGACATGCTGATGCGCCTCGGGCGGATCGACGAGGCCGTGGCCCGCGCGGCCAAATACGTCACCGATCCGGGCGCGCTCCTCGTTCTGTCCCGCCGCCTGCACGCGGCCGGGCATCCCGATCCGGCGCTCGACATGGCGCAGGCGGGATTGCGCCGGGTGGAATCGCGGCGCAGCGGCCCGGCGGCCGAACTGGCACGCTGGCTGCGCGACGAGGCCCATGCCCGCAAGCGCCGAGACCTCGCGCTCCAGGCCGCCCGCGCCGCCTTCGCGCAGGGCCTCACCCTCGCCGATTACCGGGCCGCCCGGACGGTGGCCGGCAAGTCGGGCTGGGATCCGGTCCGCGACGACCTCCTGGCGATCCTCGACAAGGCGGCGTTCGCCCCCGACCGGATCGCGATCCTGCTGGAGGAGGGGTTGGTCGGCGACGCCATGGCGGCGGCCGATGCCGGGCGCGAGGGTCCTGTCGAGGAGGCGGTGCTGATGCGTCTCGCCGAAGCCGCCCTGGAGCGCGACCCGGCCTGGGCGATCGCCTTTTCCGAGGCGAAGGCGAAGCCCCTCCTGACCCAGGCACCGCACACCTACGAGCAGGCCGCCGCCTGGCTCGCCTGCGCGAAGCAGGGTTATCTGGCGAAGGGCGAGCAGGGGGCGTGGGCGGCGCGGATCGGCGACCTGATCACCGAGCACAAGCGGCGCCACAGGTTGAAGCCGCTCCTGGAGGCGTTGCGGTAGGCCACCCCTTCGCCCTGCCCCCGCGGCGGCAGGACGACCGGGAACACCTGCGCTCGTTTGTCCGACCCACGGGCAGCCCTGCGGCAATCGAGGGAGGGTCCGGGTGCCCGCGCGGGTCGCGCGCTACCCCGCCCCCGGATCGACCTCGTCGCCCTGCCGGTCCCCCGCATGGGCGCCGGACTTGTTGCCCTCGCCGTCGCCGTCCTGCGGCACCGCCGCGACGCCCTTCAGGTCGTCGGCGGTGATCGTGTCGTCGCGGGCCGGCTTGCCGTCCCGGTCGCCCTTGCGCTCCGCCATCCCGTGCTCCCCTCCTGTCGCGTCGATCACCAATCGACCTTGCCGCCGGTCTTCTCGGTTCGGTACTCGCCGTCCGCGACCTTCTTCCCCTCGCGGGGGCCCTGCGCGGCGACCTGGTCGGAATGGCCGCCGGAGCTGCCGCCGACCGAGACCGGCGGCCGGCCGGGGGTGCCGGCCGAGGACCATTCGCGCTTCAGCTCGGCCTCGTCGCGGCCGCCTCCCTCCTGCCGGGTGATCGCGGCCTGCTCGGGGGTCTGGTGGCCGCCGCCGACCGCCGGCTCGCCCTGGCTGCCCACCACGTCGTCGGGCTTGCGGGTCATCGCGTCACTCTCCCTCGTCCTTGCCGACCGCGGCGGTCGCCCGATCGATCGCTTCCTTGGTGGCGGAGTTCTGGGCGACCGGTGTCCGGGCGGCGGGGCTGCCGGTCGAGGGATCGCTGATCCGGCGCAGGTTCTCCGGCGGCGTCTCGTCCTCGGTGGCCTGGCTGCCGTCGGTCGCGCCGATCGCGTCGAGGCGGTTGAAGTCCGACGCGACCCGGGCGTCGCGGGCCTGGCCCATCGGGTCGTGGGCCATGTCGGCTTGCGTGCGCTGCGGCACCCCGACATCCAGGGGCGAATCCTGCCCCATGTCCTGGCCATTGCGGTCGGTATAGGCGTCGAAGTCGCGCAAGCTGGGCCGCGCCCGATCCGTCTTGTCCATGGCTGTCTCCCGTTGCGGCCGTCTCATTCGTGTCGGGGACAACACCGGGGGCGGCATGATGTTTCCGCGGGCCAGATCCTCCGAGAGACCGGGATGCGGGCCCGTGACAACCGCCGCGCTTGCTGGCAGGACGGCGCGACATCCACGGAGATCCTCCACCCGTGACCACCTCCGCCAATTCCCGTACCGCCGACCATCCGATCGACGCGCTCTTCCTCGAGCGCTGGTCGCCCCGCGCCTTCACCGGCGAGGCGGTGCCGCACTCCGACCTGATGACGATGATCGAGGCGGCGCGCTGGGCCCCCTCGGGCTACAACTCGCAGCCGTGGCGCTTCGTCTACGCCCTTCCCGGCACCCCCGCCTGGGAGACGCTGTTCGGCCTGCTGGTGCCGTTCAACCAGGGCTGGGTGAAGAATGCCGGCGCGCTGGTGTTCCTGGCCTCGAACGGGATGATGAACACCCCGGACGGTCTCAAGCCGTCCTACAGCGCCTCCTTCGATGCCGGCACGGCCTCGGCCCTGTTCCAGCTCCAGGCGGTCAAGATGGGCTGGCACGCCCACGGCATGACCGGTTTCGACCACGAGCGGGCGCCGGCGGCGCTCAACCTGCCGCCGCATCACCGGGTCGAGGCGGCCTTCGCCGTCGGCCGCAAGGCGGATCCGGCGACCCTGCCGGAGGAGACCCGCGCCCGCGAGACCCCGAACAACCGCCACCCCCTGTCCGACTTCACGTTCGAGGGCGGGTTCCCGCCGCGCGAGGCGTGATCCCGACTGCTTACGAGGAGTGGCGCTCCGGGTTCCGCTGGCGGATCCCGGAGCGCTACAACATCGCGGTCGACGTCTGCGACCGCTGGGCCGCGGCCGATCCGGACCGCACCGCGATCCTCGACGTGGCGGCGAGCGGCAAGGTCGAGGCCTGGAGCTTTTCCGCCCTGCGCGAGGCGTCGAACCGCTTCGCCAACGCTTTGCGCGCCTACGGCATCCAGGCCGGCGACCGGGTGGCGGTGCTGCTGCCGCAATCCCCGGCCGTGGTGGTGGCCCATCTGGCGATCTACAAGCTCGGCGCCGTGGCCCTTCCGCTGGCGGTGGTGTTCGGGCCGGAAGCCCTGCTCCACCGCCTCGGCGATGCCGGCGCGCGGGCCGTCGTGACCCATGCCGGTGGCGTCGCCAAGCTCAGCCCCTTGCGCGACGCGCTGCCCGCCCTCGACCTCGTCGTCTCGACCGACGGCGCCGGGGATCGCGCGCTCGGCTATGCCGATCTCCTGGCGGCGGCCTCGCCCGACCTCGTCCCAGTCGACACGCGGGCCGACGACCCGGCCCTGATGATCTATACCTCCGGCACCACCGGCCCGCCGAAGGGGGCCTTGCACGGCCACCGGGTGCTGCTCGGCCACCTGCCGGGATTCGCCATGATGCACGACTTCATGCCGAGGGCCGGCGACCGGATGTGGACGCCGGCCGACTGGGCCTGGGCCGGGGGGCTCCTCAACGCGCTGCTGCCGAGCCTGCATCACGGCGTCGCCGTGGTGGCGCGCAAGGCGGAGAAGTTCGAGCCCGAGGAGGCGTTCCGGCTGATGGCCGACCTCGCGGTGGCCAACGCCTTCGTGCCGCCGACGGCGCTCCGGATGCTGCGCACCGTCGCGGATCCGAACGGACGTTTCGACCTGCGCCGCCTTCGCACCCTGGCCTCGGCCGGCGAGATGCTGGGGCCGGAGACCTTCCACTGGGCGCGCGAGGCGCTCGGGCTCACCATCAACGAGGCCTACGGCCAGACCGAGTGCAACCTGGTGCTCGCCTCCTGCGCGGCTCTCGGCGTGGCGCGGGCGGGCTCGACCGGCCGACCGGTGCCGGGCCACCGCGTCGCGGTGATCCGCCCGGACGGCAGCCCGGCGGCTCCCAACGAGACCGGCCAGATCGCCGTCGCCCGGCCCGACCCGGTGATGTTCCTGCGCTACTGGAACGACCCGGAGGCCACCGAGCGGAAATTCTTGCGTGACTGGATGACCACCGGCGACCAGGGCCGGATGGACGCGGACGGCTACGTCCACTTCGTCGGCCGGGACGACGACGTCATCACCTCGTCGGGCTACCGGATCGGCCCCGGCGAGATTGAGGATTGCCTGTTGCGCCATTCGGCGGTCGCGCTCGCGGCGGCGGTCGGCAAGCCCGACCCCGTCCGCACCGAGATCGTCAAGGCCTTCGTCGTCCTGCGGCCCGGATACGCCCCGTCGGAGGCCCTGGCCGCCGAGATCCAGGCCTTCGTGCGGACGCGCCTCTCGGCCCACGAATATCCGCGCGAGATCGCCTTCCGGGCGAGCCTGCCGCTGACCACCACCGGCAAGATCATCCGGCGGGTGCTGCGCGACGAGGCGTGAGGCGACGACGCCAGGCGGACGACTGCGCGCGTCGGCGACGGCTTCTGCATTCGACGCTCCCGGGTGCCCGACGCGATCCCGGAATCGCGTCCGGACCGTGCCGTGGTAGGGTGACGGCATGAATCGCAGACCGGTCAGACGATCGGGGAGCTCGATGCGTCGGCTCCGATCCCCTCGAATGGAGTGCATGGGCACTCGGGATCGGAGCCCGCATCAGGCTCTCTCGTGGACAAGTATCATCGTGGGGTGCGTCGGCATCATCGCGCGCGGCTGATGAAGGCTCGCCAGGACTATCACGGGGGTGCGACCGGCCGACGGGCTTCACCCCAGGCCATTCTTTCCTTCTGGTCCCGCACACCGACCCCGTGCTCCTGCTGGCTGTGCGGCAATCCTCGCCGGTGGCTCGACGAGGCAACGGTGCAGGAGCGCCGCGCTTTCCAGGCGGATGAGGTGAGGCCGCGGTAGCGCGACCGGCAGAGCGCCGCTCCTGTCGAGCCGATATCGTCGTTGCCATATCGGCTCACGGCACGACGTTCTGCCAGACATCGACGTTCGACAAGGCGGCCGGCTCGGGTGCTTGCACAAGGCCGGTCCCGAAGAAGCGTCAGTCATTCGAGATGCCGCGCCCATGGACGACGTTCCTCCCGTCATCACATGGCTGCGACGCCGGAGGACGAGCATGGCCACCGGCGAACGTCGCCCCCCAATCGATCGCGATCGATCAGATGGACGTCGATCCACTCCGCGTCCGGGGATATAACCTGAATTCACGGCTGTTAGACTTAAGACCTTGCGGAAATCGAAGAACGAATTAACCCGCTTCTTGCTACGACATCCTCATGACCCAACGTCATGCATCTACCGTTCCCGCGGCGTTTCTGCGGCTCGTCCGGCGTGTTCCGGTCCTCGTCCAGCCAGACCGCCCTTGCCTGCTCCTGCTGGTCGGCGGCCTCGTGCTGCCGAACGTCCCGGCCCTCTGCATCGACACCGTCGCGGGCGTGCCGCCGCGGACCAGCGCCATCGCGCTCTACGCGGCGCTCGCTCTCATGGCCGGCCGGCTGCCGGGCTACGTTCTGGTGCCGCTCGGCCTGCTGGTGATGGTGGCCGACCTCGTCTCCGCCGTCGCCCGGATGTTCTTCCTCGATCCCGACGCGCTGATGCACCTGATCGACCTCGACGTGCTGGGGACGCTCATGGCGACGCCGGTCTACGCCGCCGGCGCCCTCGCCGTCGTCGGAATCATGCTCGTCTACCTGGCCTTCCTGGTGCGGGCGGGGCCGGCGATGCGTCGGGGCAGCAGACCCGTCTTCGCGGCGGCGGTGGCCGCGCTGCTGGTCGGCGACGGCCTCGTCAACGGCTCCACGGCCTACGATTTCGGCACCCTGGCGAGCACCGGCAAGGCCTTCGAATCGGGCAGCACCCGGTCCGGGTTCGATGCCCTGCCCGACCGGCCACGGCCGCCGCGCCGGGTCCTGATGGTCCTGGTCGAAGGATTGGGCGTCCTGCGCGACGGCAACCAGCGCGCGATCCTGACGGCACCGTTCGACGATCCGGCCCTGCGCCGGCTCTACATGGTGACGACGGGCACGAGCGCCTTCTTCGGCGCCACCGCCTCGGCCGAGATGCGCGAGCTGTGCCGCACCTACCGCTCGCACCGCGAGGTCTTCGCCGGGGAGGATCCGACCTGCCTGCCCGACCGGTTCGCCGCCCGCGGCTACCGAACGGTCTCGGTCCACGGCTACCATGCCGGCTTCTACGGCCGCGAGCACTGGTACCCGCTGGCCGGCTTTCGGACGAGCCTGTTCGGCGAGACCCTGGGGCCCCGTTTCCCCAGGCGCTGCGGCGGCCCGTTCCCGGGCCCCTGCGATACCGATCTGGCGCAGGTGGTCGGCGCCGAGCTGGACGCGCCGGGCCCGTCCTTCGTCTACTGGCTCACCTTGAACTCGCACGTGCCGGTGCCACGCGGCGAGGCGACCCCGCGCCAGGATTGCGGCCGGCCGGAGAGCCGGTTTCCCGATCCGGAGGTCTGCGCCATGGTGGAGATCTGGCAGGACCTGTTCACGGCGGTCTCGCGCCTCGCGCTGACCCATCCGGAGACCGAGATCCTGCTCGTCGGCGACCATGCCCCGCCGCTGTGGCGGAGGAGCGCCCGCGACGCGTTCAAGCCCGGCCGGGTGTCGTGGATCCGGCTCGCGCCGGTCCCGGTCGCCGCCACGGGCGTCGCCGAAGCCCGGCCCTGACGAACGACGAGGGCGGCGGAGCCGTGCCCCGCCGCCCTCGAAACGAAACGCTCTTCGCCCCGTCGCCTCGCGGCGGCAGGATCAGAAGCTCAGCGCGACCTTGGCCTCGCGCAGCTGCGCGATCTGGCCCTCGATCTCGATCTTGCGGTCGTAATCGTCGGTGGCGTCGTAGAGCAGCTCGGCCGCCGCGATGTCGGCGTCGATGATCGCGGGGGTCAGCTCCTCGAGGGGGGTGGCGCGCTCGGCGATCACGGTCAGCGAGGTCGCGTTGATCTCGGCGAAGCCGCCGCGCACCAGCACCCGCTTGCCGTTCTGCGGGCTCTCGGTGATGACCAGCATGCCGGTCTTGAGGGTGGTGAGCACGGGCGCGTGGCCGGGCAGCACCGTCATCTCGCCCTCGGAACCCGGAAGCTGCACGGCGTCGACCGGGCCGGAATACAGGATCCGCTCGGGGCCGACGAGGTCGAACTGGAAGGTGGCCATGGGGTCAGGTCGTTTCCGGTTTCGTCAGACGCACGAAAGGGCCCGGTCGTGAGACCGGGCCCGTCTTAAGTCGCTGCCGATCAGGCCGCGGCGGCGAGGCGCTGGGCCTTCTCCTTGGCCTCCTCGATCGAGCCGACCATGTAGAAGGCGGCCTCGGGGAGGTTGTCGTACTCGCCGTCCACCAGGCCCTTGAAGCCCTTGATGGTGTCCTCGAGCGCCACGAGCTTGCCCGGCGAGCCGGTGAAGATCTCGGCGACGTGGAACGGCTGGCTCAGGAAGCGCTCGATCTTGCGGGCGCGGGCCACCGTGAGCTTGTCCTCCTCGGACAGCTCGTCCATGCCCAGGATCGCGATGATGTCCTGGAGCGCCTTGTAGCGCTGCAGCACCTGCTGGACGCGGCGGGCGACGTTGTAGTGCTCCTCGCCGAGGATCGCCGGCGACAGCATGCGCGAGGTCGAGTCGAGCGGGTCCACCGCCGGGTAGATGCCCTTCTCGGCGATCGAGCGCGACAGCACGGTCGTGGCGTCGAGGTGGGCGAACGAGGCGGCGGGCGCCGGGTCGGTCAGGTCGTCCGCCGGCACGTAGATCGCCTGCACCGAGGTGATCGAGCCCTTGGTGGTGGTGGTGATGCGCTCCTGCAGGGCGCCCATGTCGGTGGCGAGCGTCGGCTGGTAGCCCACCGCCGACGGGATGCGGCCGAGCAGCGCCGACACCTCGGAGCCCGCCTGGGTGAAGCGGAAGATGTTGTCGACGAAGAACAGCACGTCCTGGCCCTCGTCGCGGAAGTGCTCGGCGACGGTGAGGCCGGTCAGGGCGACGCGGGCGCGGGCGCCCGGGGGCTCGTTCATCTGGCCGTAGACCAGGGCGCACTTGGAGCCTTCCGCGGAGCCGTGCTCCTTGGGGTCCATGTTCACCTTGGACTCGATCATCTCGTGGTAGAGATCGTTGCCCTCGCGGGTCCGCTCACCGACGCCGGCGAACACCGAGTAGCCCGAGTGGGCCTTCGCGATGTTGTTGATGAGCTCCATGATGAGCACGGTCTTGCCGACGCCGGCGCCGCCGAACAGGCCGATCTTGCCGCCCTTGGCGTAGGGGGCCAGCAGGTCCACCACCTTGATGCCGGTGACGAGGATCTGGGCCTCGGTCGACTGCTCGGCGTAGGACGGGGCCGGCTGGTGGATGGCGCGGAGCGACTCGGTCTTGATCTCGCCGGCCTCGTCGATCGGCTCGCCGATGACGTTCATGATGCGGCCGAGCGTGTTGGCGCCGACGGGCACGCGGATCGGCGAGCCGGTGTCGGTGACCTCCTGGCCGCGGACCAGGCCCTCGGAGGTGTCCATGGCGATGCAGCGGACGGTGTTCTCGCCGAGCTGCATGGCGACCTCGAGGACGAGGCGGTTGCCGTTGTTCTTGGTCTCGAGGGCGTTCAGGATCTCGGGCAGGTGGCCCTCGAACTGCACGTCGACGACCGCGCCGATGACCTGGGTGATGCGGCCGGTCTTGGTCGAGCCGGCGACGGGGGTGGCAGTGTTCGCCATGATGCTAATCCCTGATTGCGTGCGGTCAGAGCGCCTCGGCGCCCGAGATGATCTCGATCAGCTCCTTGGTGATCATCGCCTGGCGCGTCCGGTTGTAGATCAAGGTCTGCTTCTTGATCATCTCGCCGGCGTTGCGCGTGGCGCTGTCCATGGCGCCCATGCGCGCGCCCTGCTCGGAGGCGGCGTTTTCCAGGAGCGCCCGGAGGATCTGAACGGTGAGGTTCTTCGGGAGAAGGGCGGCGAGGATCTCGCCCTCGCCGGGCTCGTACTCGTAGACCGCGTCGGCCGAGGCGCCGGTGGTGGCGGTCTCTGACGGGGCGATCTCCGCCGGGATGATCTGCTGCGCCGTCGGGATCTGGGCGATCACCGAGCGGAAGCGCGAGTAGAACAGGGTCGCCACGTCGAACTCGCCCGCATCGTAGCGGCCGAGCAGGTTGCGGGCGATGGTCTCGGCGTTCTCGAAGCCGAGCTGGCGCACGCCGCGCAGCTCGATCAGCTCGACGATCTGGTCGCGGAACTCGCGACGCAGGACGTCGTAGCCCTTCTTGCCGACGCAGATGATCTTGACCGTCTTGCCCTGCGCCATCAGGCGCCGGGCATGGTCACGGGCCAGCCGCGAGATCGAGGAGTTGAACGCGCCGCACAGGCCCCGCTCCGCCGTGCAGACGACGAGCAGGTGGGTGCGGTCCTGGCCGGTGCCGGAGAGCAGCCGGGGCGTCTCCGCCCCGGGCGTCAGGTTGGCGGCGAGGTTGCCGAGCACCTGCGCCATGCGCTCGGCATAGGGCCGGGCGCTCTCCGCCGCCATCTGCGCCCGGCGCAGCTTGGCGGCGGCGACCATCTGCATCGCCTTGGTGATCTTCTGGGTCGCCTTCACCGAGGTGATGCGATTGCGCAGGTCCTTCAGACTCGCCATCGGAGCGTCCTTTGGTGTCGAGCCTTAGGGCTTACTGGAACGACTTGGCGAAGGACTCGACCACGCCCTTCAGCTTGGCGCCGCTGTCGGCCGACAGCTCCTTGGAGGAGCGGATCGTGTCGAGCAGGTCGGCGTGCTTGGTGCGCAGGGTCGAGAGCAGGCCGTCCTCGAAGGCGCGGACCCGGTTGACCGGGATCGTGTCGAGGTAGCCGTTCACGCCGGCATAGATCACCGCGACCTGCTCTTCCATCTTCAGCGGCGAGAATTGCGGCTGCTTCAGGAGCTCGGTCAGGCGGGCGCCGCGGTTGAGCAGCTTCTGGGTCGAGGCGTCGAGGTCCGAACCGAACTGCGCGAAGGCCGCCATCTCGCGGTACTGCGCCAGCTCGCCCTTGATCTTGCCGGCGACCGACTTCATCGCCTTGGTCTGGGCGGCGGAGCCGACGCGGGACACCGAGAGGCCGACGTTCACCGCCGGGCGTACGCCCTGGTAGAACAGGTCGGTCTCGAGGAAGATCTGGCCGTCGGTGATCGAGATCACGTTGGTCGGGATGTAGGCCGATACGTCGTTGGCCTGGGTCTCGATGACCGGCAGCGCGGTCAGCGAGCCGTTGCCGGCGGCGTCGCCCATCTTGGCGGCGCGCTCGAGCAGGCGGGAGTGCAGGTAGAACACGTCGCCCGGATAGGCCTCGCGGCCCGGCGGGCGGCGCAGCAGCAGCGACATCTGGCGGTAGGCCACGGCCTGCTTCGACAGGTCGTCGTACACGATCACGGCGTGCATGCCGTTGTCGCGGAAATACTCGCCCATGGCGCAGCCGGCGAAGGGCGCCAGGAACTGCATCGGGGCGGCGTCCGAGGCGGTGGCGGCGATGACGATGGAGTATTCCATCGCGCCGTTATCCTCGAGCACCTTCACGAACTGCGCGACGGTGGAACGCTTCTGGCCGACCGCGACGTAGACGCAGTACAGCTTGGCCTTCTCGTCGGTGCCGGCATGGGCCGGCTTCTGGTTCAGGATGGTGTCGAGCGCGACGGCGGTCTTGCCGGTCTGGCGGTCGCCGATGATCAGCTCGCGCTGGCCGCGGCCGATCGGGATCAGGGCGTCGATCGCCTTGAGGCCGGTCGCCATCGGCTCGTGCACCGACTTGCGCGGGATGATGCCCGGGGCCTTCACGTCGACCCGGCTGCGCTTCTCGGCAACGATCGGGCCCTTGCCGTCGATCGGGTTGCCGAGCGCGTCGACGACGCGGCCGAGCAGGCCCTTGCCGACCGGCACGTCCACGATGGCGCCGGTGCGCTTGACGGTCTGGCCTTCCTTGATCTCGCGGTCGGAGCCGAAGATCACGACGCCGACATTGTCCTGCTCGAGGTTCAGGGCCATGCCGCGCACGCCCGACTCGAACTCGACCATCTCACCGGCCTGGACGTTGTCGAGGCCGTAGACGCGGGCGATGCCGTCGCCGACCGACAGGACCTGACCGACCTCGGTGACCTCGGCCTCCTGGCCGAAGTTCTTGATCTGCTCCTTCAGGATGGCGGAGATCTCGGCGGCACGGATGTCCATCTGGACCTTCCCTCGTTCGTTCGTGTCGGGCGTTGTTCGTAAGGCGGCGGGTGCGTCGGGGCCCTTAGCGGGCGCCCTGCATCGCCAGGCGGATGCTGTTCAGCTTGGTGCGCAAGCTGGCGTCGACCATGCGCGAGCCGAGCTTGACGACGATGCCGCCGATCAGGCTCGGATCGATGCGGAGGTCGAGATCGACCTCGGCCTTCGCGACGTCCTTGAGGGACGCCTTGATGTCCTGGAGCACCGCGTCGGAGGGCTTCTCGGCGAGCCGCACCTCGGCGCGGACGATGCCCTTCGATTCGCGCACCAGCTCACGGTAGGCGCGGATCATGTTCGGCAGGGCGAACAGGCGGCGGTTGGCGGCCGACAGGCGGATGAAGTTGCCGGCCAGACCCCCGATGCCGGCCTTGGCCAGCACCGCCTCGATCGCCTTGACCTGATCCTCAGCCGAGAAGGCCGGGCTGCGCACGAGGCGCCGCAGGTCGGCGCTCTCGGTCAGCAGGGCGTCGAACCGGTCGAGCCCCTCAGCCACCGCGTCAACGGCCCGCTCGTCGCGCGCGAGCTCGAACAACGCCGAGGCGTACCGCCCGGCGACGCCCGCCAGGGGAGAACCCGATTCCGATGCGTTCTGAGCCACCAGCGCTCTCTCTTCATGTCCTGGCCCGACGGGTCCGGCCGATCGCGCCGGTCTGGAAAAGAGCGGCGGCGGCGCGCGGCCCGTCGATGATGGGAAAGGCTCCGGCGCGAGAAGACTGCCCCCTCCCCCGGCGCGGCGCCGGCCTAGCATGGGTTTTCAGGGGGCGCAAGGCGAGCGGAGGCGCGCCAATCGCTGAGGCGGGCCGTGGGCTTAAACCCATCCGGCGCCTCGCGGTTGCGCGGGACGCCGCAGGACAGGGGCGCCTCTTCGACCATGGTCGGATGGCGGGCCGGGCGGCACGGGTTCGCCGGCACGGCCGCGATCGGCCGTCCGCGGCGCGGGGCCGCGGAGGTTTCAGCAAAGTTTCCGAATGGTTGCGCGGGGCGGGCGGGCCTCAGCCCGCGCAGGCGATCTCGTCGCACTGGGCGACGCTGGCGAGCACCCGGGCGAGGCTCTTCGGCCCCGGATAGCCCAGCAGCGCCGAGGTGCCGACGACGTAGGACGGGGTGGCGTGCAGGCCGAGATTGGCGGCGAGCCGCATCTGGCTTTTCAGGGCGTCGCGCACCTCGTCGGAATCCGCCGCCTGCTCGATGGCGGTCCGGTCGTGGCCGAGGCGGGCGGCCGCCTCGAGCGCCCGGGGTCCGTCGATGCGACCGGAGGTGCCGGGGCCCAGCAGCGCCGTGTAGAGCGTGGCGGTCGCCGGCGAGCCGCCGGTGCGCTGCACGGCCAGCGCCACCTTGGCGGCCTGGGCCGACTGCACCGACAGGATCGGGTTGTTGACGAGGCCGATGCGCAGGTCCGGATTGGCCTTGACGAGGTCGTCGAGGTCGCGCGCCGCCGCCCGGCACCACGGGCAATTGTAGTCGAAGAACTCGTAGAGGGTGACCGAGGCCTCCCGCGGCCCGAGCCAGGTCACGCCGCGCAAGGTCCCGATCTCGGAGGCGAGCTCGCCCGGCAGGCGGGTGTTGGGGATCGGCTGGCCGTTGTCGCCGGTCACCGCGCGCCACTGGCCGTCCGCCTGCGCCAGGGCCCTGCCGGAGGCCAGGGCGGGGATGGCCGCCAGGGAGGCGGCGAGGAGGGTGCGGCGGGACAGGGACATGGGCGGGCTTCCGGGGCGACGGGACCTCGTCACGCCTCAGGTCTAGCTCGGCCATTTTGGCCGGATGATGGCCTCACACCGTCTCGGCCAGGGCCGCCGCCACCGCCCCCTCCAGCGCCTCCGGCTTCACCCGCGGGGCGAAGCGCTCGATCACCCGCCCGTCGCGGCCGACCAGGAACTTGGTGAAGTTCCACTTGATCGCCCGGGTGCCGAGAAGCCCGGGCTTTTCCTGCTTGAGGTGGGAGAACAGCGGCTCGGCCTTCGTCCCGTTGACCTCGACCTTGGCCAGCAGCGGGAAGGTGACGTCGTATGTCAGCGTGCAGAACCGGGCGATCTCGGCGGCGTCGCCGGGCTCCTGGGCACCGAACTGGTTGCAGGGAAATCCCAGGATCACGAGCCCGGCCTCGCGGTGGCGGCGCCACAGCTCCTCCAGCCCCTCGTATTGCGGGGTGAAGCCGCAGGCCGAGGCGGTGTTGACGACGAGCAACACCTTGCCCCGGTACTGCGCCAGCGGATGGGGCGCGCCGTCCGGGGCGGCGGGGGCGAAGTCGTGGACCGTGGTCATGACGGCCTTATGCCGGAGCCTGCTCCGCCCGTCAGCCTCGGGGCCTGATCGAGCACGATTTCCAACCAGGACTCGGGGTGGTCGGTGCGGCCATCCTACCCGCTCACCTCATCCTGAGAGCCTGTTTGAGCAGAGTGATTTGACAAAAACTGAGAAGAAGTAGGATATATCCTACCCTTCCACCTCATCCTGAGGTGTTAGCCGATTGAAAATCGGCTGACCTCGAAGGAGGGCTCCAGAAGCCTCGGCGATCCCTGGAGCCCTCCTTCGAGGCTCACTTCGTTCGCACCTCAGGATGAGGTTAGAGGGTAGGATGATCCCGCCCGCCTCAAGTCTTGGGTTAGAAGTCCTGCTCAAACAGGCTCTGAGGTGCGGGCGATCGAAGATCGCTGAGCCTCGAAGGAGGGCTCCAGATGCCGCTGTGACTTCTGGAGCCCTCCTTCGAGGTCAGTCGATCTTCGATCGACTAACACCTCAGGATGAGGTCGGGAGTGGGATGTCTCCAGGCTCACCGTCATATTCCGACAGTAGAGTCTGCTCAGACAAACTTTCAGAACCGGGCCGCCACCCCGCCCATGATCGTGCGCGGCAGGCCCGGCGTCGCGTAGCGGTTCTGCCACGCCCGGTCGAAGTAGCGCTCGTCGAACAGGTTGTCGACATTCAGGTACACCCGCACGTCGGGCGTGATCTTGTAGTACGAGATCAGGTTGGCGAGCGTGTATTCCGGCAGCTTGAAGGTCGGCCGGGCTTCGCCGGCCAGGCGCGAGCCGACATAGGTGATGCCACCGCCGAGCCCGAGGCCGCGCAAGGCGCCGTCCTGGAACTCGTAGACGCTCTGTACCGCGAAACTGTTCTGCGGGATGTTGGCGAGCCGGGCGCCGACCGGGGCGGTCGTGGCCTTCGTAAGGGCGGCATCGACGAAGGCGTAGGTGCCGATCACCCGCCAGCCCGGGGCGAGGAAGCCCGCCACGCTCATGTCGAAGCCGCGGCTCCGCGCCGCCCCGGCGGCGGTCTGGAAGCCCTGGTCGACGGGATCGGTGACGAGCTGGTTGGTGCGCCGGATGTCGAAGAAGGCGGCGGTGGCGTCCAGCCGCCCGTCGAGGAGGCTCAGCTTGACGCCGGTCTCGTAGCTCTCGGCCTGCTGGAACGGGAAGGGCCGGCCGGTGCGGTCGGTGCCGGGATTGGGCCGGAACGACTGCGAGTAGTTGCCGTAGATCGAGGCGATCTCGGTCACGTCGTAGACCAGGCCGATGCGCGGCGTCGCCGCATTGCCCTGCTGCCGCGTGATCGTCTTGTTGATATAGTTCGCCGTATCGAGAGCGATGTCCTCGACCCGCACGCCGACGAGGGCATGGAGCTTCGGCGTCAGGTCGATCTGGTCCTGGACGTAACCGGCATAGCTGGTGGTGTTCTGCAGGAAGTCGCTGAACGGCCGCGTGGGGACGGGAAGCGGCTGGCCGTAGACCGGCGCCAGCAGGTTCAGGGCGAAGGGATTGATGGCGGGGTTCGAGATGAGGGGGATGGCCTCGCGGTAGCGCAAGGCGTCGCGCTCGAGGCCGACGAGCAGGGTGTGGCGGAAGGCACCGGTCTCGAACTTGCCGGCGAGGTTGATCTGCAGGTCGAGGTCCGACCAGGTCAGTTCGCGCCGGTCGTAGGTCCGCGAGAACACGCCGTTGTTCCCGACGGTCCCGGTGGCCTGGACCGCCTGGCCGGCGAGGTTGCCGGCCAGGAGCTGCGCGCCGGCATTGATGACCCAGTCCGCGTTGAGCTTATGCTCGACGCGCAACTGGCCGAGCGCGTTGTCGTTGCGGAACGGCGACAATCCGGGCTCGCCGATGTAGCGGCTGCGCGGCACCGCCCGCAGGTCGCCGCGCAACGGCACGATGCCGCGGTCGAAGATCTGGCTGCCGCTGATGAACTCGCCCTCCAGCGTCACCGTGGTGTCGGCATTCGGCTTCCAGGCGATGACGGGGGCGAGGTAGTACCGGTCGCCGCGGACGAAGTCGCGGAAGCTGCCGTTGTCCTCGACCGCGCCGGTGAGGCGGGCGAGCACCGTGCCGCCCTCGTCGAGGGCGCCGGTGGCGTCGAAGGTGCTGCGCTTGGCGTTGTAGCTGCCGAATTGCGTGCCGATCGCAAGCGAGCGCTCAGGCGTCGGCTGCTTCGTCACGATGTTGAAGGTGCCGCCCGGATCGCCGCGGCCATAGAGGAAGGCCGAGGGGCCCTTGAGCACCTCGATCCGCTCGATCGACACGATGTCGGGCGAGTTCGGGTAGCCGCGGTTGATCGGGAAGCCGTTGCGGTAATACTCGCCGGTGGCAAAGCCCCGGATGGTGAACTCGGTGAGGCCCAAGCCCCCGAAATTGTTCGCGCGGCCGACGCCGGCGAGATCCAGCGCGGTGTCGATCCGCGTCGCCGCCGCGTCCTCGAGCACCTGGCGCGGCACCGGCACGACGGTCTGGGGCACCTCGCGGAGCGGCGTGTCGGTGCGGGTCGCGCTGACCGTGTTGCGGGCGAGATACCCCTCGGTCTTCAACGGGTTGCCGCTGCCGCCGGCGACCGAGATCTCGTCGAGCTGGATCTCGGGGGAAACGTCGGCGGCGGCCTGGGCGCTGGCCGCCTGCGGCATCAGGCCGAGGCCCGGAACGGCACAGGTCATCGACAGGGCGGCCGCCACGGCGGCGGCGCCCCGGAAGGTTTTCACGGTCACGATCGGGATCTACACGAATGGCTACGCTCGGGCTCGCCCTACGGCATGAGACACCGACCGTCAACGCGCAGACACGACAAGACAAACGCCCCACCTGTGGAGAGCGTATTCTTCATTTGAATAAATACAAATGACTGGACCGTCAGGCCAGCGCCCGCTCCGCCGCCGCGGCCAGCACCTGCACGCCGAGCACCAGATCGTCCTCCCGGGTGTCCTCGGACCAGTGGTGGCTGATGCCGCCGATCGAGGGCACGAACAGCATCGCGGCAGGCATCACCTTGGCGACGTTCTGGGCATCGTGGCCGGCGCCCGACGGCATCGCCTGCCAGCCGCCCGGGCACAGGGCCTCGGCGGCCCCCGAGAGCGCGTCCATCAGGCCGGGATCGCACAGGGCCGGGCTGTTGCAGGAGAGTGCGTGCAGGGTCGCGGTGCAGCGCTCGCGCCGGTTGCTCTCGCGGATCAGCGCCCGCAGGGTCGCCTCCATCCGCTCCAGCACCGTCATCGACACGTCGCGGAACTGGAACAGGATCTCGGCCCGGCCCGGGATGATGCTCGGCGCGCCGGGATCGAGGCTGATCCGGCCGGTGGTCCAGGTGCTGCGCTCGCCGCAGACCTGGGGGAAGGCCGCGTCGATGGCGGCGAGCAGGCGCACCGCGGTGAGGCCCGCATCCCGGCGCTCGGCCATGGTGGTGCCGCCGGCATGGTCCTGCGCGCCCTCGATCACGATCCGCCACTGCCAGATCGCCACGATGCCGGTGACGATGCCGAGGCGCTGGCCCGCCGCTTCGAGCTGCGTGCCCTGCTCGATATGCATCTCCAGGAAGCCGCGGTAGCGTCCCGGCTCCAGCTGCATCCGTGGCAGTCCGGCGAGGCCGGCCTTTTCCAGCGCCTCGCGCAGGGGAGTGCCGTCGGTGCGGTTGCGGCCGCCGTCGATCTCGGCCTCGGTCACCTCGCCGATGGCCGAGCGGCTGCCGAGGAAGCCGACATCGAAATGCCCCTCCTCGTCGGCGAAGGCGCAGACGTCGACCGGCAGCCCTCCCTGCGCGAGCGCGATGCCCGCCACCACCCCGAGCGCCCCGTCGAGCCAGCCGGCCTCGTTCTGGCTCTCGATGTGGCTGCCGACGAGGAGATGCGGCCCCGCCCCCGGATGACGCCCGAGCACGGTGCCGACGCCGTCGATCGTGGGCGCGAGCCCGCATTCCTCCAGGCGCCGCATCAGCCAGCGCCGGGATTCCATGTCCTGGGGCGAGTAGGTCGGGCGATGCACGCCGGTGCGGAACCGGCCGATCGCCCGCAGGTCGTGGAGATCCTTGAGGAAGGCCTGCGTGTCGATCGCCACCATGAGTCTCGCCGCCCTGAATTTGCAGCGCCCGAGGACGAATGCCCAGCGCCGGTCCCGTCAGGCACGATCCGTACCATGGCCTCGGCGAGCCAAGCTATGACAAGCGGGACGGACGGCGCTGCGCTTCCATCCGTCGGCGCCGGGCCGAAGCCCGGACCGGCTCGCCTGCACGGCCAGCCGGCGGGTCGGGATGACGCCTGGATTTGGCACAGGGTCGTGACAACCCGAACCGACCGTGGCGCCGCGCTGATCACGGCAAAAAGAAGGCCCGCCGAGGCGGACCTTGGTCTCAGTTCACGCCCGGGAACCACGCGGCAGCGGACGGGGTTTGTCCTGTGCAGAGCGGTGGCGATGCCGCTGCGCTGCGCGCGCCCTCCTCGGGCGTTTCCTCCCTAGACTCGGGCCGCCTTCTCCAGGGCGGCCCTTTTTTGTGTCCAGGATTGTTAACCTAACTCAAACCAGAGCCTTGGGTTGCATCAGCCGTCGGCAGCCTGCCCTCCGCCGAAAGGTGCTCCGGCCAGGTATCGCGGCCCTCAGGCCGTCGCCCACTCGTCCTGGGCCTCCGCCTTGGTGCGGTTGAGGCGCACCTGCCCGCCCTCGATGCGGGCGATCGAGTCGACGTGGATGAAGTGGTGGTGGCCGTCAGCTTCCGGGTCGGTCCGGGTCAGCTTGATCCGCTGCCCGTCGAGGTGATCGATGGTGCCGACATGGCCGCCGTCGGAACCGACGACCGGCATGTGCTCCTTGATCTGGCTCGTATCGATCATCGCAGCTTTCCTTCTGGTGCGGCGATCAACGAGGATACAGGGGGTGGGTTCCTGACAGCACCCAATCTCCGCCTGCCTCAGGCGCTCAGGAGCGGCGGGCTCGCTTTTAAAAATTCAATCGATGCAATCAGGGAAGTCACCCAGAGTCCGCATCGGACAATTTTTAATAAAATCATCAAACTCATCAACTATTATTTACATGAATATAAGTCACTCTCAATCAGGTTCGCGTAGCCGCACTCATAGATAGCATGCCAATATAGATGCAGAATTCGCAGCAGCCGTCTTAGCCAAAAGTATAAATCCTGCTCAATTTCCAATCTCGATTTCGCCAAGCCCCTGACGCCGCAAGATTTATTAAGAGCCATTGCCACTCGCATCCCGGCAAGCATTGAGCTTAGCCGCAAAATGACCCTATGGCGACCACTCGCGGTCACTTGCAGTCCTGACGGCGACATGGTTCATTACATTCATGGTCATCCATTGCAGAGCGGATGATCTCCCGACCTCGGCTCAAGTATCATGGGTCAACTACTGCATCTCCGCATGGGTGGGAGCTCGAGCATGCACGTCCGTGAGACTGTCATCGAAGGCCTTCGCGCCAAGTTCAGCAACGGTCCAACCGAAGCAACCCTCGAAGCGGACAGGGTTTCCGTTAACGAATCATCGTCCGAGCCTATCCCCCCGACCGGCAGCAAGATGGTCTGGTTCGTGGGGGGCGCTGCGGTCGCGGCGGCTGGCGCGATCGTCATCTTCGCGCCCCCCCTCGCGCCGGTCGTGCTGCCCGGCGTGAAGGTCGCCGCCAAAGTAGCGGCTATCAAGGCGCTTAAGGCTGCCGCCGTCACGGCAGCAGTCTGAGAACGAGCGGACACCATCGTCGGGCATGACTTGACCGGAGCCTTGCCCGACGACGAGGGTGCCGCTGGTCGTAGACGCAGCGGCAATACCGAAGAGCGAGAGGACACGCGTCGCGATGAAGCCGGTGGCTCCTTCGCGACGCGTCCACTCAGGCCCCCGGCGCCACCGCCTTCCCGTCCTGCCGCCGCCACAGCTTGAGCGGGTTGGCGTCCTTCAGGGCCGCCGGCAGCAGGGCGTCGGGCAGGTCCTGGTAGCTCACCGGACGCAGGAAGCGGTGGATGGCGAGGCTGCCGACCGAGGTGGTGCGGCCGTCCGAGGTCGCGGGGTACGGCCCGCCATGCACCATGGCGTGGCCGACCTCGACGCCGGTGCCGAAGCCGTTGACCAGGATGCGTCCGACCCGGCGCTCCAGCACCGGCAGGAGCGCCCGGGCGGCGTCGTGGTCGGCCTCGTCGAGGTGGAGTGCCGCCGTCAGCTGGCCCTCCAGCCGCTCCAGCACCGCCTTGATCGTCGCGAGGTCGCGGCAGCGCACCACCAGGGAGGCGGCGCCGAAGACTTCCTCGGCGAGGGTGTGGTCGGCGAGGAACGCGTCCGCGGTGGTCGAGAACAGGGCGGCCTGGCCCTGGTGGGTGCCGCCGGCAAGCCCGCGCGCCAGGGTGGTCACGGCGGGGTTCGTCTCGAGGGCCGCGACGCCGGCGCAATAGGCCTTGTGGATGCCGGGCGTCAGCATCGTGGCGGCCTGGATCTCGGTGAGCGCGGCGCTCGCCGCCTCGACGAAGCCGTCGAGGCCGGCGCCCTCGACCGCCAGGATCAGGCCGGGATTGGTGCAGAACTGGCCCGAGCCGAGGGTGAGCGAGCCGGCGAAGGCGCGGCCGATGTCGCGGCCGCGAGCTTCCAGAGCGGCCGGCAGCAGGACGACCGGGTTGATGCTGCTCATCTCGGCATAGACCGGGATCGGCACGGGGCGAGCGGCAGCGGCCTGCATCAGCGCGACGCCGCCGCGGCGCGAGCCGGTGAAGCCCACCGCCGCGATGCGCGGATCGGCGACCAAAGCCTGGCCGACGCTGATCCCGGCATCCATGAGCAGCGAGAACACGCCCTCGGGCAGGCCGCATTGCTTGACCGCCGCCTGCACCGCGCGGCCGACCAGCTCCGAGGTGCCCGGATGGGCCGGGTGGGCCTTCGCCACCACCGGGCAGCCGGCGGCGAGCGCGGACGCCGTGTCGCCGCCCGCCACCGAGAAGGCGAGGGGGAAGTTCGAGGCGCCGAACACCGCGACCGGGCCGACGGCGATCTGGCGCAGGCGCAGGTCCGGGCGCGGCAGCGGCTTGCGCTCGGGCTGCGCGGGATCGACCCGCGCCTCCAGGAAGCCGCCGTCGCGCACCACGCCGGCGAACATCTTCAGCTGGCCGACGGTACGGCCGCGCTCGCCTTCGAGACGCGCCCGCGGCAGGCCGCTCTCGGCCATGCAGCGCACGATCAGCTCGTCGCCGATGCCCAAGATGGCCTCGGCCACCGCTTCGAGGAAGCGGGCGCGGTCCTCCAGCGAGGTCTCGCGGTAGGTGTCGAAGGCCTCGGCGGCGAGCGCACAGGCCTGGTCGACATCCGCCGGAGTCGCCGCGGCGAAGGCCGGCTCCAGGCTGTTGCCGGTGGCGGCCTCGACGGCCCGGAAGGTCTCGCCCCCGCCACGGCGGGCGGCGGCACCGATCAGGTTCTCTCCGGTGATGGGCATGGGTCGCGTCCTCTCCTGTATGGCGGTGTTGCGCGGGCTTATGCCCCGGCGGGCGGCGGGTGATCCACCGGGCGGGCCGAGAAAAACCGGTCCCATGACGGGATTCCGCGAGAAAAACCCGCGTCGTCCGCGCTGCGACCGTCTGTCCGGGGCGCTTGCCGTCGGCCCCTGCGGACCGATGTGGCGTCCGATCGGCATCCGGTTCGATGCCGTGACGAAGGACGCGATGCAGATTCAACTCGACGCCGTCGGCGGGGTGGCCGGCGACATGTTCGCGGCGGCGCTCCTCGACGCCTTCCCGGAGCACGAGGCGGGCGTGCGCGAGAGCGTGGCGCGGGCGAGCCGCGGCCGCACGGCCTGCGCGCTGCTCGCCCATGGCGACGGCGTGCTCCAGGGCCGGCGCTTCAGCGTCACCGGCCCCGCGGGCGAGGCGCCGGAGCGGCCGGCGGACGACCACGCCCACGATCACCATCACCACCACGGCGACCACGGGCACCACCATCACGGTGGCCACCACGCCCACCGGCACTGGTCCGAGATCCGTCGCGAGCTTCAGGACAGCGGGCTGCCCCCCGCTTTGCTCGCCCACGCGCTCGCGATCTTCGGGCACCTGGCCGAGGCCGAGGCGCGGGTCCACGGCATCCCGGTCGAGGCGGTGGCGTTCCACGAGGTCGGGGCCTGGGATTCGATCGCCGACATCGTCGCGGCGGCCCACCTGATCGACGCGATCGGCGCCACCGGCTGGTCGGTCTCGGCGCTGCCGCTCGGCTCGGGCCGGGTGCGGACCCAGCACGGCCCCCTCCCCGTCCCGGCGCCCGCCACCGCGCTCCTGCTCGAAGGCTTCCTCACCCTCGACGACGGCGTGCCGGGCGAGCGCGTGACCCCGACGGGCGCGGCGATCCTGCGCCATCTCTGCGGCGGGTCGCCCGAGACGAGCGGGCCGCGCCGGCTCCTGCGCAGCGGCCTCGGCTTCGGCACCAAGGTGCTGCCGGGCCTGAGCAACGTGCTGCGGGTGCTGGCCTTCGCCGAGCAGGGCGAGACGGGCTCCCCCGGACACCGGGAACTCGGGATCATCGAGTTCGAGGTCGACGACCAGTCGGCCGAAGACCTCGCCACGGGGCTCGACCGGCTGCGGGCGCACGACAAGATCTTCGACGTCGTGCAGATGCCGGTCTTCGGCAAGAAGGGCCGGATGATGACCCATGTCCGGGCCCTCGCCCGGGCCGACGCGATCGAGGAGGCGATCGAGGCCTGCTTCCGCGAGACGACCACGATCGGCCTGCGCCACCATACGGTCTCGGGGGCGGCGCTGACGCGGCGCCTCGACACCGTCGAGGTCGGGGGCCAGACGGTCCGGGTGAAGAGCGTCGAGCGGCCGGGCGGTCGCACCGCCAAGGCGGAATCCGACGACGCGCTCGCCACCGAGGGCCACGCCGCCCGCCAGGCCCTGCGCCGCGAGGCCGAGCGGCTGGCCCTTCGACGGGAGGACGAGCGATGAGCGCGGCCCTCGCCTCCGCGCTGTCCGGCCTCGGGCCCGTCGCCGTCGCGGTGAGCGGCGGGGTCGACAGCCTGACGCTCGCGACGATCGCCCATCGCACCAGCCCCGAGCCGCCCCTGATGGTTCACGCCGTCTCCCCCGCCGTGCCGGGCGAGGCGACCGCGCGGGTACGGGCGGAGGCCGCCCGCGAGGGTTGGCACCTGCGGGTGATCGAGGCCGGCGAGTTCGCCGACCCGGCCTATCGCGAGAATCCGGTCAACCGCTGCTTCTTCTGCAAGACCAACCTCTACGGAGCGATCCGGCGGGTCACCGAGCGGCAGATCGTATCCGGCGCCAACCTCGACGATCTCGGCGAGTACCGTCCGGGCCTCGACGCCGCCCGGGAGCACGGGGTACGCCACCCCTTCGTCGAGGCGGGGTTCAGCAAGGCGATGGTGCGGGCACTCGCCCGCGACTTGGGCCTCGGGGCGGTGGCGGAACTGCCGGCCGCGCCCTGCCTGTCGAGCCGGGTCGAGACCGGCATCCGCATCGAGCCCGAGACCCTGGCCTTCATCCACGCCATCGAGCGGCTGGTCGGCGAGGACCTGACGGTGACGGGGGCGAAAAGCGCCGTGCGCTGCCGCGTGCGCGCCGCCGGCATCGTGGTGGAACTCGATGCGCAGAGCCTCGCGGGCCTGACCGAGCCGGCGAGGAGCGACCTCGGCCGCCGCATCGCCGCCCGCGCCCCGGCGTGGCTCGCCGCGGCGCCGGTCTCCTTCGCGCCCTACCGCACCGGCAGCGCCTTCCTCACGGGAGGGCCGGCCCGATGAGCATCGAGGACGAATTCACCCTCGACTTCGCCCGGACGGAGCGGATCGGCCTGGAGGAGGCGGTGTTCGCCGCCGGCAAGTCGCCGGCCCAGATCGACGCGATCCTGGCCGCCGCCGACGAGCGCGGCGCCCGCTTCCTCGTCACCCGCCTCGATCCGGACCGTCACGCGGCGCTGACCTATCGCAACCGGCTCGATTACTGCCCGGTCTCGCGCACCGCCGTCTTCGGCGAGGCCAAGCCCGTCGCGGGGCCTTCCCGCATCGCCATCGTGGCGGCGGGCACCTCGGACGTGCCGGTGGCCCGCGAGGCCGAGCGGACGCTGGCCTATCAGGGCCATGCCACCACGCTCATCGCCGATGTCGGCGTCGCCGGATTGTGGCGGCTGACCCGGCGGATCGAGGAGATCCGGGCCCATCCGGTCGTCATCTGCGCCGCCGGCATGGATGCGGCCTTGCCCAGCGTGCTCGGCGGCCTCGTCGCCGGGGCGGTGATCGCGGTGCCGACCTCGGTCGGCTACGGCGTCGCCGAGGGCGGACGCGCCGCCCTCGATGCGGTGCTGGCGAGCTGCGCCCCCGGCATCACGGTCGTCAACATCGACAACGGCTACGGCGCGGCCTGCGCGGCAATGCGCCTGCTCCACGCGGCGAGCCGCCTGACGGAGGCGTCCCGATGAATCGGATCCAAGGAGAATCGCCATGGAACGTCGCAGCTTCCTGCAAGGCGCGGCCCTCGGGGCCGGTCTCGCAGTCTCCGGTTCCGCGGGGGCGGCCGTGAACGCCCCGCCCCCTCCCCTGCCGGGCACCCGGCCCGCCGACCCGGCCGACCTGCCCCTCGTCACCGATCCCGGCGAGCGCCGGGGCGAGATGCTCTACCGTTCCTTCGGCCGCACCGGCGAAAAGATCTCCGCCATCGGCATGGGCGGCTTCCATCTCGGCAAGAGCGCGGTGACCGACGCGGAGGCGACCCGGCTGATGCATGAGGGCATCGACCGCGGCATCACCTTCATGGACAATTGCTGGGACTACAACGAGGGCCGCTCCGAGGAGCGGATGGGCATCGCCCTCGAGCAGGACGGCTACCGCAACAAGGTCTTCCTGATGTCCAAAATGGACGGGCGGACCAAACAGGAGGCCATGAAGCAGATCGACCAGTCGCTGCGCCGCCTGCGCACCGACCGGATCGACCTCGTCCAGCACCACGAGATCCTGCGCTACGACGACCCCGACCGGGTCTTCGCCGAGGGCGGCGCCATGGAGGCGTTCCAGGAGGCGAAGAAGGCCGGCAAGCTGCGCTATATCGGCTTCACCGGCCACAAGGACCCGCGCATCCATCTCCAGATGCTCGAAGTGGCGGCCGAGCGCGGCTTCCACTTCGACTCCGTGCAGATGCCGCTCAACGTGATGGATGCGCATTTCCGCAGCTTCGGCCATCTCGTGCTGCCTTATCTTGTGCAGAACGGCATCGCGGCGCTCGGCATGAAGACCTTCGGCGACGGGGTGATCCTGAAGAGCGACGCGCCGATCAAGCCGATCGAGTACCTGCACTTCTCGCTCAACCTGCCGACTTCGGTCGTCATCACCGGCATCCAGAACCAGCGCGACCTCGACCAGGCCTTCGAGGCGGTGAAGACCTTCGCGCCGATGGACAAGGCCAAGGTGGCGGAGCTGCTCTCCCGCAGCCGCCCCTACGCGCTGGAGGGCAAGTACGAGCTGTTCAAGACCAGCGCTACCTTCGACGGCACCGCCAAGAACGCCGCCTGGCTCGGCGAGGACGTGCCGGGGGTGAAGAAGCTGGCGCCGACGATGGAGTGAGGTGGGCGCGGCAAGACCCGCGAGGGGGTGGACGGGCGCCACGTCGGCGCCCGTCCCGCGGCCCTTCGGGCGATCATGGCTCGACAGCCGTCTGCCGGATACGACGCCCGCGATCGGACGAGGGAAGATCGCATCATCGCCGACGGGGAAGCTGCACAGCGTATGGGCGAGGTCGGCCCGGGCAAGCCCGGCGAACGGATTGCCCGCCAGCACGATCAGGGCCGCCTCGATCCGGTCGAGACCGCCATCGGCCGTGGCCGCGTCGTCATCGGCGACGAACTCCGGATGCCGAGACGGTCCGACCGGAGATGGGGCCGCCGGACGACGTCAGCCATGATCGGTTGTCTCGATGCGACGGCTGCGCCGGGCCCGCGCCGCGGCCTTGATCGAGGCCGCCCGCTCTCGACCATCCCTTTCAAGAACCGCTCGTCACAGTCGCCCAAGCGTATAGCAGGTCGGCACCGTTCGGCACCCTGCGCCTCGCTCCGACGCTCAGGCGGCGATCGGTTCGATGGCCGCCAGTTCACTCGCCATTCGCACTTCGAGGGTGCGAAGGTCATGGTCGCGCTGGAGGTTGGCCCAGAACTCGGGGCATTGCCGAACAGTCGGCCGAGGCGCAAAGCCATGGCGGGCGTGACCGGCTGGCGCTCCTCGATCAGGTCATAGAGCGTCTGGCGCGAGATCCCGAGCCGGCGAGCGATCTCGGTCTTCGGCAAGCCGACGGCCGGCAGGATGTCCTCGCGCAGGATTTCGCCGGGGTGGGTCGGCGCGAGGCCGGAGAGCAGGGAATTGCCGCTCATCAGTGATAATCCTCAAGATCGACATCGATGACGTCGGGAGCGTCCCAACGGAACGTGATCCGATAGTTTCCGCTGGCAGTGACCGCGTAGGTTCCTTTTCGATCGCCGCCCAGTTGATGGAAGCGATAGCCCGGCAGGTTCATGTCCTCTGGTTTCGTTGCGGCATCGAGCTGGGCCAGGATGCGACGAACGCGCCCTGCGTTTTCGATGCTGAGCTTCCTGGGATCGCCCGTCTCGACGAACAGCCGAAGCCCCTTGTTGCTGAACGAGCGGATCATGCCGCAAATGTAAGGCATTGCCAGACATCGTCAAGCGACGCCTTACACCCTGACTATGCGACGAGCCCGCCTCACCCCGCCCGCAACCCCGCGGCGATCTCCCTCACCGCGTCCCACGCCATCATCACGTCCGCCCGCGTCGTCGTGGTCTGGCCGACCTGGAAGCGGATGACGAAGCGGCCATCGTGGCGGGTCTGGGTCAGGTAAGTGCGGCCGTCGTCGTTGATGCGCTCCAGGAGGCGGGCATTGAGCGCGTCGAGGTCGCCCGCACCGGCACCGATGCCCGCACCGGCCGGCGCGTAGCGGAAGCTGAACAGGGACAGGACCGGCGCCGAGGTCAGCTCGAAATCCGGGTCCGCCGCGATGATTCCGGCGAGCTCCCGCGCCCAGGCGACGTGGTCGCGGATCATGCCCTGCAACGCCGCGACGCCGTAGGAGCGGATCACGAACCACAGCTTGAGGGCCCGGAAGCGGCGCCCGAGGGGGATCGACCACTCATTGTAATCGACGACGCCGTCGCGGCCCAGCGTGCGCAGGTAAGTGGGGCGAAGGCCCAGCGTGTCGGTGAGCGCCTTCGGGTCGCGGACGAAATGAGCCGAGCAGTCGAAATGGGTGAACAGCCACTTGTGCGGGTTGAACACTAGGCTGTCGGCCAGCTCCGCGCCGCGCATCAGGTCGCGGAATTCGGGGCAGATCATCGCGCTGCCGGCCCAGGCGGCGTCGACGTGGAGGAACACCCCGTGCCGGCGCGCCACCGCGGCGACCGCCTCGATCGGATCGCAGGCGCCGATGCCGGTGCCGCCCAGGCAGGCGACGATGGCGGCAGGCACCAGGCCCGCCTCGCGGTCGGCCCGGATCGCCGCGTCGAGGGCGTCCGGGTCCATGCCGTAGAGCGGGCCGGTGACGGGGATCCGCACCAGGTTGGCGTCGCCGATGCCGGCGATGCGCACCGCCTTGTCGACCGAGGAATGGACCTGCTCGGAGGCGTAGACCCGCAAGACCGGCCCGCCGGCGAGCCCGTTGGCGTTGCCGGTGAAGCCGAGCGCCCGCTCCCGGGCGGTCAGCAGCGCCGCCAGGGTCGCGCCCGAGGCCGAATCCTGGATCACGCCCGAGAAGGCGTCCGGCAGGCCGATCATCTGGCGCAGCCAGTCCATCACCCGGGTCTCGAGTTCGGTCGCGGCCGGCGAGGTCTGCCAGAGCATGCATTGCGCGGCGAGCGCCGCGGTGACGAACTCTGCCACCAGGGAGGGCGGGCTGGCATTGGCCGGGAAATAGGCGAAGAAGCGCGGGTGCTGCCAATGGGTCATGCCCGGCATCACCACCCGGTCGAGATCGGAGAAGATCGCCTCCATCGCCTCGCCCGCGGCGGGCGGCGCCTCGGGCAACTGGCGAAAGATCTCGCCCGGCGCCACCTGGGCCCGCACCGGCCGCTCGCCGACGCCGGCCAGGTAATCCACCGACCAGTCGGCGGCCCGGTGCGCCCAGGCTCGAAACGTCTCGTCGTCCATGGCGTCGGCACTCCCTCCCGCCGGCCCGGTCTTCCGGTGCCCGGTCGGCTCTCTAAGCAGACTTGCGTTGGCAAGCCAACGCTTCGCCCGCTCAAGCTTTTGTTGTGTCGCAGACTTTTGGCGCCGAACCGGTCACCGCATCGGCAAATCTGCTTGGCAGGTTTGAGCCGGGCCGCCTGCCCATCCGACGCCGCCTTCGCGGCAGGCGCGATGGGTGGGCAGCAGCGCATCCGGCAATCGATCCCGGTCTCCGCATCACTTGAGAGTCGGGCACAAGCGTGCCACGATCAATCAAGGCGGCGCTATTTACGGTTGTTTAACTATCTTATGGTTGCATCATCTGCCTTCAACGCAGGGTCATGGCGAATTCCGCGGCGTTTTTTCGTCATGCCGCGAATTGTCGAAATCCGACTCGATGTTTCTTAACCGGCCTTGTCAGTTCTTGAAGGAAGATGAGAGGGGCACGATGGTCGGGCGAGGCATCCAGACGGGAGCGGGCGGCAGGTTGACCCAGCGCCATATCCGCCTGCGGAGCGCGGGGAGCGATCAGGACGGCTGCCTGATCTATCTCGGCGACCAACTGGTCTCGCTGCTGATCCGCCTGCAGCCCGGTACCGCCGCCGCGCCGGAGCAGCGCCACAAGTGGCGCGTGGCGGAAACCTACGGCCCCGGGCGGGCGCTGACCCGCGCTCCGCTCTTCGACACCCCCGACGCGGTGATCGCCTGGATCGCCGACCGCCTGCCGCGCCCGGCCCCGCTGCCCTGGCTGGATGCGCACCTGCTGCCGTGAGAGGGGCCTGGCACCGGACGCTGTCATCCACGCGCCATGGTCCCCAGGATAAGCGTCCGGTTCGATCCGAGACGGAGCACCGAGGGAGCCCGATGACACAGCCGTCGCTGAACCGATCGCAGCAGGCCGAGGCGGCCGAGGATGCCGGCTCGAACCCGAGCGCGAACCCGACCCTCGGCGAGGTCGTGGCCCGGCGCTTCGACCGGCGCGAGATTCTTCGCGGGGGCTTGGCGGCGAGCCTGGCCGTCTCGGCGATCTCCGCGACCCTGGCGCCCCGGGCGGTCGCGGCGGCGACACCGGAGACCTTCCCGTTCCGCGAGCTGCCGGCCGGGGCCGACGAGCGCCACCACGTGGCGGACGGCCACGACGCCGAGGTGCTGATCCGCTGGGGCGATCCGGTCCTGCCCGGCGCGCCGGCCTTCGACCCGCACAAGCAGTCGGCCGCCGCGCAGGCGCAGCAATTCGGCTACAACAACGACTTCCTCGGGTTCTTCCCGCTGCCGGGCACGGGCGATCCCGCCGGCCACGGCCTCCTCGTCGTCAACCACGAATACACCAACGAGGAGCTGATGTTCCCCGGCCTCGGCCGGCAGGACGGCAAGGCGGCCTTCGCCGGCATGAACCGCGAGTTCGTCGACATCGAGATGGCGGCCCATGGCGGCTCGGTGATCGAGGTGAAGCGCGAGGACGGGCGCTGGCGCGTGGTGCCGGGCTCCCGCTTCGCCCGCCGCATCACCGCCATGACCCCGATGCGGATCGCCGGCCCCGCCGCCGGCTCGGACCGCCTGCGCACCGGCGCCGACCCGGAGGGGAAGACCGTTCTCGGCATGCTCAACAACTGCGCCGGCGGCGTCACGCCCTGGGGCACGTGGCTGACCTGCGAGGAGAACATCAACTACTACTTCCAGGGCCGCCTGCCCGAGGGCTCCCCGGAAGTGAAGAACCACAAGCGCCTCGGCATGCCGGGCAACCTCTACGGCTGGGCCCGCTTCCACGACCGCTTCGACTTAGGGAAAGAGCCCAACGAGCCGAACCGCTTCGGCTGGGTGGTCGAGATCGATCCGTTCGATCCCAACAGCGTGCCGGTGAAGCGCACCGCCATGGGCCGCTTCAAGCACGAGGGCGCCGCCGGAGCCCTGGCCAAGGACGGCCGCTACGTCGTGTTCCAGGGCGACGACGAGCGCTTCGACTACGTCTACCGCTTCGTCACGACGGACGCCGTGAACAAAACCGACAAGGCGGCCAACCGCGACATCCTCGATCACGGCACGTTGTCGGTCGCCCGCTTCGACGCGGATGGGCGCGGCACCTGGCTGCCGATCGTGTTCGGCGAGGGTCCGCTGACGCCGGAGAACGGGTTTCGCGATCAGGCCGACGTGTTGATCGAGACCCGCCGGGCCGCCGACCTGCTCGGCGCCACCAAGATGGACCGGCCGGAGGACGTCGAGGCCAATCCGAAGACCGGCAAGGTCTACGTGATGCTGACCAACAACACCCGCCGCAAGGCCGACCAGGTCGACGCGGTCAATCCGCGGCCGGACAACCGCTTCGGCCACATCGTCGAGCTGTCGCCCGCGGGCGGCGACTTCGGGGCGAAGGACTTCGCCTGGGAGGTGCTGGTGCGCTGCGGCGACCCGTCGGTCGCGGCGGTCGGCGCCACCTTCTCGTCGGCGACGACGAAGGACGGCTGGTTCGGCATGCCGGACAATTGCGCCGTCGACGGCGAGGGCCGCCTCTGGGTCGCCACGGACGGCAACTCGCCGTCGAAGACCGGCCGCGCCGACGGCATCTGGGCGATGGAGACGGAAGGCGCCCGCCGCGGCACCGCCAAGCACTTCTTCCAGGTGCCGATGGGGGCCGAGATGTGCGGCCCCTACTTCACCCCCGACGACACCACCTTCTTCGTCGCCGTGCAGCATCCCGGCGAGGCCGACGAGGAGGACCCGACCGCGCAGCCCGCCACCTTCGAGAACCCGGCGACCCGCTGGCCGGATTTCGATCCCGCCCTGCCGCCGCGCCCGGCCGTGGTGGCGATCACGAAGCGGGGCGGGGGACGGGTGGGGACGTAACGCCCCCTCGGGCTACGCCACCGCCAGGCCGCGCCCGGAGCGGGCCCGCATCACCGCGAGCCCGCCGAGGCTCACCACCAGGACCGCCGCCGCGTAGAGGTCGGCGGTGGCCGCATAGCCCAGAATGCGGGCGAGGAACCCGGCGCCGACCGCCGGCAGGCTGAAGGCGAGGTAGCTCTGGACGTAGAAGGCGGCGAGCAATCCTGCCCGCTCGTCGGGCTCGGCCAGCGGCATGATCGTGCCGAGGCAGCCGAGGAAGCTGGCGCCGAAGCCGCATCCGGTGACGAGCGTCGCGAGGATCAGCACCGGCACGCTCGCCGCATGGATGCCGGCGACGACCCCGACGACGCCGAGAGCGGTGGCGAGCACCCCGAAGGTCAGGTTGGCCTGCGGCGCCGCCGTCCGGCGAAGGAGCACCGAGACCGCGCCGGCCACCATCAGGGCGGTGACGACCGACCCGCCGGTGAGCGGCGCGCCGCTGCCGGTGGCCGCCGCGACCACCGAGGGCACCAGCGAGAGATAGAAGCCGCCGAGCGTCCAGTTGGCGAGGTTGATCGGCGTCACCAGCGCCAGGGGCCGGCGGATCCGGGACGGCACGGCCATGCGGGGCTTGAGCGAGGCGAGCGCCCCGGGCCGCGTCGCGGCGCTCTCAGGGATGGACCACACCGCCAGCGCCAGCCCGGCGAAGACGCAGAGCAGCACGCCGTAGACGAGGTGCAGCGGCAGCGGCGCATACTGGATCAGCGCACTGGTGCCGAGCGCCCCGACCGCCATGCCGACGAGCGGCGCCACCGCGTTGACGACCGGCCCGCGGGTGCGATCCACGTCGACGAGTGCGGCGCCCAGCGACGCGGCGGCGATGCCGGTGGCGAGGCCTTGTGTGATCCGGGCGACGACGAGCCAGCCGGCCCCGTTGCCGACCAGCAGGAACAGGCCCATCGCCGCCGCCTCGAGCCACAAGGCCCCGGCGATGACCGGGCGGCGCCCGAGATGGTCGGAGAGCGAGCCGGCGACGAGGAGCGCCTTCAGCAGCGCCACCGCATAGACCGCGAAGACCAGGGTGACGAAGACCGGCGAGAGCGCCAGGGTCTCCTGGTAGATCCGGTAGAGCGGCGTCGGAGCCGCCGCGGCGGCAAAGAACGCGCCCAGCGTCACGGCGTGGAGGACGAGCGGGTCGACCCGCCGGGATCCTTGACCTTCGCGCATCGTCATGCCCCTAAAGCAAATCCGTTGCGTTAAGGGTTAGCGCTCCGGCGGGCTAAAAGCAAATTCTTTGCGTTTGGAGGGGGGATGGCGGAGCGGGAGGGAGGGCCGCGCCCGGGCGGGCGCAGCGCGCGGGTCCAGGCCTCGGTCCATCGCGCCACGCGGGAGCTGCTGGCCCGGATGGACCGCGCCGCGGTGACGATCCCGCTGATCGCCGCCGAGGCCGGCGTCACGCCCTCGACGATCTACCGGCGCTGGGGCGAGCTGAACGATCTGCTCGCCGACGTCGCGGTCGAGCGGCTGCGGCCGGACATGGTGCCGGTCGAGACCGGCAGCGGCCGCGGCGACCTCCTGGCCTGGGCCGAGCAATATGCCGAGGAGATGGCCTCGCAGCTCGGCCGCGAGATGATCCGCGACGTGCTCGCCGCCGAGGGCGAGAGCGGTCCCCGGCGCTGCTGCGGTTATGCCCGCCAGCAGATCGCCGTCATCGCCGAGCGCGCGGCGGCGCGCGGCGAGGCGTTTCCGGACATCGATCTGGTGCTGGACCGGGTCATCGCGCCGATCCTGTTCCGCATCCTGTTCGACGAGGCGCTGGCGGGGGAGCGGGTGGGGGGGTTGGTGGAGAATGCGTTCTCCGCGTGATGCAGATTTTGTTCGATCTTTCCAAATAAAAGCAAAGCACGTCTCCCCTCTCCCGTGTGGGAGAGGGGCCGGGGGTGAGGGTGATACGGTCCTGAGTCGGGCTCGTAACGTTGTGCTGGCAGCGTGACGCTCAGTGCCTAGTCCTGAAGCGTGTCACCCTCACCCCTACCCCTCTCCCACACGGGAGAAGGGATCCCGCGCTTTAATTTGATGCAATCATGTCAAACAGAAGCGTCTCCCCGCGCCGGCCACATCCGCCCCATCACCTCGTCGCGGCGGATCCAGGCGTGCCAGGCCACAGCAAGGACGTGCAGGCCGAGCACGATCCCGAGCCCCCAGGCGATCCAGTAATGGGCGCCGTAGCCCGCCTGCGACAACGCCTTGTCGACCGGCACGAGGCGCGGGAACGAGAAGACCCCGAACCAGGGCAGGCCGTAGCCGCCCGCCGCCGAGTAGACGTAGCCGCTGACGGGCAGGAGCAGCATCAGGGCGTAGAGGGTGAGATGCGCCAGCGTCGCGGCGATGTGGGCGTGGCGCGACGGCGGCGCACGGTAGGCCGGCTCGCCGGCGACCAGCCGATAGACGAAGCGCAGCGGCAGGAGCAGCAGCACCGTCAGGCCGATCGACTTGTGGATGTCGAGGATCTCGCGCCGCGGCGAGGTGCCGGGCACCTGCCAGGCGGCATAGATGCCCAAGGCCAGCGCCACGACGATCAGCGCCGCCATCAGCCAGTGGAAGCCGCGCTGGACGCGGTCGTAATGGAAAGCTCGGCCGGGCCGTGACATCGGGTGCGCGTCCTCCACGCGAGAATACGGCCGAGCTTTCGCCGGGGATTGGGACGCGAGCGCGGCGGGTTCGTGTCTGAACCGTCGCTGGAGCACGGCCCGGTCGCGCTGCACTCGGGCCGTGCTCCAGGTCTCTGTTTTTGCCGCGTTTTCCGCGACGAACCGGCCTCCGCTTCGTCGCAGAACGCCCTGGCGCGCAGTTGCAACGGCGCGCCCCTCGGGACATATCAGGAACGCATGAGGCGGCCGGCGCGCGGCCCCGATCCGGAGGCCGCCGATGGCGAAGAACCACCAGACCTTCGCCTGCCAGTCCTGCGGCGCGGTCTACAATCGCTGGCGCGGCCGCTGCGAGGCCTGCAACGGCTGGAACACGATCGTCGAGGAGACCGGCGCGGCAAGCCCCGTCTCCGGCCCGGTCGCGACCCGGCCGAGCCGGGCGCGGGGACGGATCTTCCCGCTCGAAGGGCTGACCGGCGAGGTCAAGGAGGCGCCGCGCACCTCGTCGGGCATCGCCGAGCTCGACCGGGTGACGGGGGGCGGCTTCGTGCGCGGCTCGGTGATCCTGCTCGGGGGCGATCCCGGCATCGGCAAGTCGACGCTGCTGATGCAGGCCTCCGCGGCGCTGGCGAAACGGGGCGAGCGCGTCGCCTACATCTCGGGCGAGGAGGCGGTGGGCCAGGTGCGCCTGCGGGCCGAGCGGCTGGGTCTCGCGAGCGCGCCGGTGGAACTCGCCGCCGAGACCAATGTCGAGGACATCATCGCGACCCTGAGCCAGGGCAGGCCGCCGGCGCTCGCCATCATCGATTCGATCCAGACGATGTGGACCGAGACGGTGGAATCGGCCCCCGGCACCGTGACCCAGGTCCGCGGCTCCGCCCAGAGCCTGATCCGCTTCGCCAAGACCTCCGGCACCGCCGTGATCCTGGTCGGCCACGTCACCAAGGACGGGCAGATCGCCGGCCCCCGCGTGGTCGAGCACATGGTCGATGCGGTGGCCTCGTTCGAGGGCGACCAGGGCCACCATTTCCGCATCCTGCGCGCGGTCAAGAACCGCTTCGGCCCGACCGACGAGATCGGCGTGTTCGAGATGACCGACGGGGGGCTCGCCGAGGTGCCGAACCCCTCGGCCCTGTTCCTCGCCGGGCGCGACCTCGCGGCGCCGGGGACCGCGGTCTTCGCCGGCATGGAGGGCACCCGGCCCCTCCTCGTCGAGATCCAGGCCCTGGTGGCGCCGTCCGCCCTCGGCATGCCGCGGCGCGCCGTGGTCGGCTGGGATCCCAACCGGCTGTCGATGGTGCTGGCGGTGCTGGAGGCCCATGGCGGCATCCGGTTAGGCGGCCACGACGTCTACCTCAACGTCGCGGGGGGGTTACGCATCGGCGAGCCGGCGGCCGACCTCGCGGTGGCGGCAGCCCTCGTCTCCTCGCTCTCGGGCTCGGCCCTACCCTCGGATGCGGTGTATTTCGGCGAGGTCGGCCTGTCGGGGGCGATCCGGCCGGTGGCGCAGGCCCCGGCGCGGCTGAAGGAGGCGCAGAAGCTCGGCTTTGCCAAGGCGCTGATGCCGCAAGGCCGCGAAGGCGCCGGCCGCGACGGGTCAGGGACGGGGTTTCCGGCGGAATCCCTGCGCCACATCGCCGACCTGGTGGCGGGGGTCGCCGCCAGCGGCAAGCCGGTCCGGGGCGGGCGGCGTCCGCCGCAGCGGATGCCGGCCTACGACGACGAGGATGTTTGAGAGCCGGCTTGACTGGCAATACCAATTTCAAACCCAACAACGTCATCCTGGGGCTCGTCGAAGACGAGAACCCGGGATCCATAACCGCTGACGCCGAAGAAAAAGGCGGATCGTTATCCGCCTCATCCTGCACCGTCAGCGGTTATGGATCCCGGGTTCCGCTTCGCGGACCCAGGATGACGGGATGAGGTGGCGATGTCTGCGCCAGATCGGCTGGAGCAGACCATCAAACAGGCTCTGACATCGGCGCAGGACGTCACACCGCGCGGCGTCACCGGGGCCGCCGAGGGCAGGGTGACGGATTGGCTCGGGCAGCGTATACAACCCCGGCGGTGCAGGGCAGCCGCGACCCGAGCCAACGCTCACGCCCCCGAACCTGTTCCTGCCGATGCCGTTTTCCGTTCTCGATCTCGTCGTGCTGGGTGTCGTCGTCATCTCCGCGTTGCTCGCGGCGGTGCGGGGCTTCACCCGCGAGGTGCTGGCGATCGTGGCCTGGGTCGCGGCGGCCGGCCTCGCCTGGACCCTGCACCCCCTGCTGCTGCCGACCGTGAAGCAGCACGTCTCCAGCGACACGGTCGCCCTGGTGGCGTCGATCGCCGCGATCTTTCTCGTGACCCTGCTGGTGGTCTCGGTGATCACCGTGAAGATCTCGGACCTCATCCTCGATTCGCGCATCGGCGCGGTCGACCGCAGCCTCGGCCTCGCCTTCGGGGCGGCCCGCGGCTTCCTGATCTGCGTCATCGGCTGGGTGTTCCTGGCCTGGCTGGTCCAGGGCAAGGTGCCGGACTGGGCCCAGCAGGCCCGCAGCCGCGAGATCCTGGAGAACAGCGGCCAGAAGCTGGTGGCGATGCTGCCGGACAACCCGGAAGGCCTGCTCAAGCAGTTCCGCAAGCCCAAGCCCGAGACCGATCCGGGCACCGACGCCCCGGCCGAGGCCGATACCCCGCCCCAGCGCCGGACCGATGCCGCCCCGCGCCGCTGACACGGAACCGTTCACCAGACCGACGAAAAGGGCGCCCGACCGGCGCCCTTTGCATGTGAGGTACGGCGCGCAACGCACGTTTGACGCCTTGGTTCCGCCGAAGGCAGCGATTACATAGCCGGCGGTGAGGCAAACGATCGGACGCAACGCTTCGGCTGCGGGCGGCCCGAAACCTGCCTTTCCGGGTGAATCAGGCTCGCGCGCGGATGGTGTCGGTGCGCGGGGTCGGCGAGGCGAGGCCGTGCGGTGACCGGCCACCAGGGGCTTCTCATCATGTCAGCACGCAGCGAAACCTTCCGGGGCGCCCCCGGGGCGAGCGAGGCGTTCGGCGGCGATCTCGACCTCGACGGCGATACCTTGCGCGAGGAATGCGGGGTCTTCGGCATCTACGGCCACCCGGACGCCTCGGCGATCGTGGCGCTCGGCCTGCACGCCCTGCAGCATCGCGGCCAGGAGGCGGCCGGCATCGTGTCGTTCGACGGCCGGGTGTTCCATTCCGAGCGCCGCATGGGCCTCGTCGGCGATTCGTTCTCCGACCTCGCGACGATCGAGCGCCTGAAGGGCGAGACCGCGATCGGCCACGTGCGCTACTCGACCACCGGCGAGACGATCCTGCGCAACGTGCAGCCGCTCTTCGCCGAGCTCGAGACCGGCGGGCTCTCGGTCGCCCATAACGGCAACCTGACCAACGGCCTCCTGCTGCGCCGCCAGCTCGTGCGCGACGGCGCGATCTGCCAGTCGACCTCCGACACGGAAGCGATCCTCCACCTCGTCGCCCGCTCGCGCCACGTCCGCATCGTCGACCGGGTGATGGATGCGCTGCGCCAGATCGAGGGCGCCTACGCCCTCGTGATGATGACGAACAAGAAGCTGATCGGCGCCCGCGATCCGCTCGGCATCCGCCCGCTGGTGCTGGGCGAGCTCGACGGCCGCTACATCCTGGCCTCCGAGACCTGCGCGCTGGACATCATCGGCGCCCGCTTCGTGCGCGACGTCGAGAACGGCGAGATGGTGGTGATCTCGGAAGAGGGCATCGAGTCGATCCGCTTCGCCCGGGCGCAACCGCTGCGCCCCTGCATCTTCGAGTACATCTACTTCGCCCGTCCCGATTCGGTCGTGAACGGCAAGAACGTCTACTCGGTGCGCAAGAACATCGGCGTCGAACTGGCGAAGGAATCGCCGGCCGAGGCCGACATCATCATCCCGGTGCCGGATTCCGGCGTGCCGGCGGCGCTCGGCTACGCCCAGCAGACCGGGCTGCCCTACGAGCTCGGGATCATCCGCAACCACTATGTCGGCCGCACCTTCATCCAGCCGACCCAGTCGGTGCGCGAACTGGGCGTCAGGATGAAGCACTCGGCCAACCGGGCGGCGGTCGAGGGCAAGCGGATCGTGCTGGTCGACGACAGCCTGGTGCGCGGCACCACCTCGGTGAAGATCGTCCGGATGATGCGCGAGGCCGGGGCCCGCGAGGTGCATTTCCGCATCGCCTCGCCGCCGATCACCCATCCCGACTTCTACGGCATCGACACGCCGGAGAAGGAGAAGCTGCTCGCCGCCACCCACGACCTCGAGAGCATGCGCCAGTATATCGGCGCCGACTCGCTCGCCTTCCTGTCGATCGAGGGGCTGTACCGGGCGATGGGCGAGGAGGGCCGCGACGCCTCCTGCCCGCAATACACCGACCACTGCTTCACCGGCGACTACCCGACGGCGCTGACCGACCTCGCGGTCGCCTCGCCGCGCCGGATGGCGATCCTCGCCGAGGCCGACTGAGCGCAAGGCCCCCGATGTCCGACATCCTTCTCCCCGCCAAGCCCCTCCCCGCCAAGCCCCTCGCCGACCGCATCGCCGTCGTGACGGGTGCCTCGCGCGGCATCGGCCGCGCGGTGTCCCTGGCGCTGGCCGAGGCCGGCGCCCACGTGATCGCGGTCGCCCGCACGCAAGGCGCCCTCGAGGATCTCGACGACGCCGTCCGGGCGGCGGGCGGCTCCGCCACCCTCGTCCCCCTCGACCTCTCCGACTACGACGCCATCGACCGCCTCGGCGCCGCGATCAACGAGCGCTGGGGCCGGCTCGACGTGCTCGTCGGCAATGCCGGCGTGCTCGGCAAGCTGATGCCGCTCGGGCATGTCGACCCGAAGGTCTGGGCGAACGTGATGGACGTCAACGTCACGGCGAACTGGCGCCTGATCCGCTCCCTCGATCCGCTCCTGCGCCGCTCCGATGCGGGGCGGGCGGTGTTCGTCAGCTCCGGCGCGGCCTCGTCGTGCCGGGCCTATTGGGGCCCCTACGCGGTGTCGAAGGCGGCGCTCGAGGCGCTGGTGCGGACCTACGCGGCCGAGACCGAGACGACCCCGGTGCGGGCGATGCTGCTCAATCCCGGCCCCTTGCGCACCGCGATGCGCAAGGCCGCGATGCCGGGCGAGGATCCGGAGACCCTGCGCACCCCGGAGGACCTGGCGCCCCACATCGTGCGGCTGGCGAGCCCGGACTGGACCGGGAGCGGGACGATCTTCGACTTCCCGACCGGCCGGGTGCTGACGCCGCAGAAGCCGGCCTGAGCCAAACCCCTCTCGCGACACGCCCGCTGCACGACGCCGCCACGGCGGTGACGAACGGGCGTGTCGCGGTTTGCGACGCCGCAACGATGGCGCCGCGCATGCCGTACGGTCCGGCGCCCCGCACCCGACGGTCACGGCGAAATACATGTTTTGTGTCTTTCACCGGCGCCTCCGCTTCCGCGAAGAACATTTTTCCGCCTTCGCGGGAAACACGAATGTGGCTTTTTGTCCTGACCGTACCGTTGCGACCCTTACGGCAGCGTAATTTAGGACCGCGTTAGGAAACTCCTGCCCACCAAGGACCCGTAAGAACATCATCGCGCCGAACTTTGCCGGGGTTCGGCCGCATCCGGGACAGGCAGCCGTGACCGCAACGACCGACGTCCTGTACCGCCTGCTCGTCCAGGGCGTCACGGATTACGCGATCTTCATGCTCGATCCCGACGGGATCGTGGTGAACTGGAACGACGGGGCCGCACGGATCAAGCGATACGCTGCCGGCGAGATCGTGGGCCGGCACTTCTCCTGCTTCTACGGATCGGAGGATCGGGCCGCGGGCGTGCCGGAGGCCGGCCTGCGCCAGGCCCGGGAGACCGGGCGCTTCGAGGCGGAAGGCTGGCGCTACCGCCGCGACGGGACGGCGTTCTGGGCCCTCGTCGTCATCGACGCGATCCGGGACGAGGACGGCCGCCTCCTCGGCTTCGCCAAGATCACCCGCGACCGCACCGAGAAGCGGGCGCAGGAGCTGCAGATCCTGAAGGCCAAGGAACTGGCCGAGCGCCATCGCGACGAGCTGGCCGCCACGACGGACTTTCTCGACAGCGTGGTCGCCACGATGCCGTCGAGCGTCATCGTGCAGGACGCGACGACGGGGCTGATCCGGCTCGCCAACCGCCAGGCGACGACGCTGTTCTGCGGCTGCGCCGGCGCGCTCGTCGGCCGGCCGGCTGAGACGGCCCTGCCGACCGCCGTCGCGACGCTGCTGAAGCGCGCCCTCGCGACGACCGGCAATCCATCGCCGTCCACGATCGTCCTCGAGGCGCCGGTCGCGACCGCCTGCGGTCCGCGCACGCTCCGGATGCGCGCCCTCGCGATCGCCGGGCGCGGCGAGCAACCGGTCCACGGCCTGCTCATCGCCGAGGATGTCAGCGAGGCGCATGCCGCGAACGTGCGGATCCATCACCTCGCCCATTACGACATGCTGACCGGCCTAGCCAACCGCGAGCTGTTCCGGCAGCGGCTCGGCGAGGCCCTGGCCGCGGCCGCCCGGGCGGCGGGCACGGCGGCGACCGGCACGGCGGTGCTGTGCCTCGACCTCGACGGCTTGAAGTGCATCAACGACGATCTCGGCCACCCGGTCGGCGACCAGCTGCTGCGCGTCGTCGCCCGGCGCGTCCAGGAAGCCCTGCGCCCGGGCGACACCCTGGCGCGCCTCGGCGGCGACTCGTTCGCGGTCGTCGTCCCGCTCCTCGCGGCGGAGGCGGAAGCCGAGGCCCTGGCCGAGCGCCTGGTCGCCGCGGCGCGCGAGCCGATCGAGATCGACGGCCAGCGGATCGTCGCCGGCCTCAGCATCGGCATCGCCCTCGCGCCGGCCGATGCCGACGGCACCGACGGGCTCCTGCGCGGCGCCGAGCTCGCGCTCGACGAGGCGAAGCGCAGCGGTCGCGGCCGGCCCGTGCGCTTCCACGGCGCCCTCGCGGCCTCGGCCCGCCGCCGCCGCCTGATCGAGACCGACCTGCGCGGGGCGATCACCCGGCGCGAGCTCGGCCTGCACTACCAGCCGATCGTCCGGGCGGAGGACGGCGAGACCGTCGGGTACGAGGCGCTGCTGCGCTGGCATCACCCGTCGCGCGGCCCGATCTCGCCCCTCGAGTTCATCCCGGTCGCCGAGGAGACCGGCCTGATCCACGAGATCGGCGCCTTCGTGCTGCGCGAGGCCTGCCGGGAGGCGAGCGGCTGGACGAGCGGCCGCAGCGTCGCCGTCAACCTGTCGCCGGTGCAGTTCCGCCACGCGGGGCTCGCGGCGCAGGTCGCCTCGGCGCTCGCCGCCTCGGGCCTGCCCGCCGACCAGCTCGAACTCGAGATCACCGAATCGGTTCTGCTCGACGCCTCGTCGAACAACCTCGCGCTGCTGGGACAGATCGGGCAGCTCGGGACGCGGATCGCGCTCGACGATTTCGGCACCGGCTACTCGTCCCTGAGCTACCTGTGCGCGTTCCGGTTCGACAAGATCAAGATCGACCGTGCCTTCGTGAGCGGGGTCTGCGACAGCCGCGAGGCCCTGGCGGTGGTGCGGGCGATCACCGGGCTCGGCCGCAGCCTCGGCATCGCCACCACCGCGGAGGGCGTCGAGACGCCGGACCAGGCCGAATGCCTGCGCCGCGAGGGCTGCACCCAGCTCCAGGGCTATCTCTACGGCAAGCCGATGCCGGCCGGCGCCCTGCCGGAATACGACACGATCAGGAAGGCCGCGTGCTCCGGCGCGTGAGCCTCCCTCCTTCGGCCGGCTGGCCCTCGGAGGGGCAAAGGGTCTATCAGGGGGCGGCGCCCGGACGGCGCGGCCGGGGGACGACGAGCCGATGATCGACGTGCGGGCGATGTGCGCCATCGGGCAGCGGGGCCAGCTCGGCCTCCACGGGCGGCTGCCCTGGGAGGGCAACACCGATCCGCTCTACGTCGAGGACGTGACGCGCTTCTTCGCCGTGACGCAGGGGCACGTGCTGATCGCCGGCCCGAAGACCATCGAGGCGGTACCGGACTTCGCCTTCAAGGACCGCACCATCGCCATCATCCGCTCGCACGAGGACCCGCGAATGGTGCTGGCGCGCTATCCCGGCCGGCGCATCTATGTCGGCGGCGGCATCGCGGTCTGGAACGTCTACGCGCCGTTCATCCAGCAATGGGACATCACCCGCCTGCCCTATGACGGCGAGGCCGACCGCTGGTTCGATCCCTCCTGGCTGGTGGGGCGGGGCCGGGACTAGAGCATTTTCCGACGAAGTGGATACCGGTTCGTCGCAGAAAATGCGGCAAAATCAACGACCTAGAGAGCTTCGCGATTGCAGCGCGATCGTGAAGTGCTCTAGACGCCGGGGAGAGGGCGGATGACCGTCTGGCGGCCCGAAGCGCGGATCCGGTTCAAGGCGCTCGGCCTGCCCTGGCGCGGCAACCGCCTGCTCGCCGCCGAGGTCACGGACGACGACGGGACCGTCAAGGGCGTCCGGCCGCTCGGCGGCGGCGTCGCGTTCGGGGAGACGGCGCGGGACGCGGTGATCCGGGAGTTCAAGGAAGAGCTCGGCCTCGACGTCGAGACCGTCGGGCCGCCCTTCTTCCTGGAGAGCCTCTACACCCACCACGGGCACCTCGGCCACGAGATCGTCGCCCTGTTCGAGATCCGCCTGCCCGAGGGATGCTTGGCCGAGGGATGCTTGGCCGACACGGACTTCATCGACTTCCGCGAAGACGATGGCGCGCCATGCCGGGCGGCGTGGTTCAACATCGATGCGCTCGATCGTCCCGGTGGGCCGGCGCTGTATCCGGCGGGATTGCGGGATCGGCTGATCCGCCTGCGCTAGCCTGCCGAGCACCCGCTCATGGTCTGTCCCCTGCCCCGGACCATCGCGAGGCGAAAGCGGCCGCCTCGTCGCGGGTGCGCAGACGGACCTTGGCGCCGGCGAAGGCGTCATGGATCCGCCGGTGGCCGGTGAACGACGACGAGGTGGTCCGGGCCCGATATCCGTCCGCCCAGGCCAGCAGGTCCCTCTGGTCGTCCAGGGTCATGCCGCGCCGCAGGCCGCGGGCGAGCAAACCCTCCCGGCAGACCTCCCACGGGAGATCGAGCCAGATCAGCAGGGTCGCCCGCGCGAGCGCGACCTGGGACAGCCAGCCGTAGACGCCCTCGATGATCCAGGCATCGCTCGCCGCGATCCCGGCGACGCGCTCCCGGGCCTCGTCCTCGTCGCGCTTGACCCCGTCGGGATGCCAATGGACGAGGTCGAGGTCGTGGACCGGCACGGACAGCGCCGTGCCCAGGCACTCGGCGAGCGTGCTCTTGCCCGAGCCGCTGTTGCCGATGACGACCCAGCGGGTGGGGAGAGGAGGAGCCATCCCATCACTCTCGCATCGCCCCGGCCGGGTTTCCACCTTCCGACCGGGGAGATCAGGCGACGGCGAAGTCGCGGTCCCAGTCGGCAAAGCTTTCTCGGGCCTGGACGATTCGGCCTGCCGCTCGGTCATTGGCGGTCGCCAAGGCGGACGGAACGCGGTAGATCTGTCGGTAATCAGGCAAGACGGGGGTGTTCAGGCGATGAGCGAATCCACCGACCGGTTCAAGCGTGCGCCCAAGCGCAAGTCCGCGCAGGCGCGCACCCTCACGGTGTCGCCGGAGGCCAAGGCGGCCTACGAGAAGCTGATCCGCGAGAAGGAGGAGCGCGAGGCCTACGCCCGCAACCTCCCCGCCGACCAGAGACCGCGCTGAGCCTGTCGCCCTACTCGCTCTTGTCGAACGGGTTCTTCGAGGTCCGGAGCGACAGGCGGATCGGCACGCCCGGCAGCTCGAAGGCCTCGCGCAGGCTGTTGACGAGGTAGCGGGTGTAGGATTTCGGCAGCGCGTCGAGCTGGTTGCCGAACAGGGCGAAGTGCGGCGGGCGCGACTTCACCTGGGTGGCGTAGCGGATCTTGACCCGCCGGCCGGACACGGCCGGGGGCGGGTTGGCCTGCGTCGCCTCGCTCAGCCACTGGTTGATCTTCGCGGTCGAGATGCGGCGGTTCCACACCTCGGCGGTGGAGGTCACCGCATGCATCAGCTTGTCGATGCCCTCGCCGGCCAGCCCCGAGAGCGGCACCACCGCAGCACCCCGCACCTGCGGCAGCAGGCGGGTGGCCTTCTCCCGCAGGTCCTTCAGGAGGCCCGGCTGGTCGGCGACGAGGTCCCACTTGTTGAGACCCATCACGAGGGCGCGCCCCTCCGACTCGACCAGGTCGACGATGGTCAGGTCCTGCTTCTCGAACGGGATGGTCGCGTCGAGGAGCACCACCACCACTTCCGCGAAGCGCACCGCGCGCAGGCCGTCCGAGACCGCGAGCTTCTCCAGCTTGTCGTCGATCCGGGCGCGGCGGCGCATGCCGGCGGTGTCGTGCAGCTTGATCCGCCGGCCGCGCCACTCCCAGTCGAGCGAGATCGAATCGCGGGTGATGCCGGCCTCGGGGCCGACGAGCAGCCGGTCCTCGCCGAGCATCCGGTTGATCAGCGTCGACTTGCCGGCATTCGGGCGGCCGACGATCGCGACCTTGAGCGGCTTGCCCTCGCCGCCCTCCTCGTCATCGTCGTCGTCCTGCTCCGGCAGCACGGCTTCCAGCGCGTCGAGGAGGTCGCCCATGCCCTCGCCGTGCTCGGCCGAGAGCGGGACGGGATCACCGAGGCCCAGCGCGAAGGCCTCGTAGGCGCCGGCCATGCCGGCCCCGCCCTCGGCCTTGTTGGCGAGCAGGATCACGGGCTTGTCGGCCCGGCGGACCAGCTCGGCGAAGGGCTGGTCGGCGGGCAGGAGGCCGGCGCGGGCATCGATCACGAACAGGACCGCGTCGGCCTCGGCGATGGCGGCCTCGGTCTGGGCGCGCATCCGGCCGGCGAGCGAATCGGCCTCGGCCTCCTCCAGCCCCGCGGTGTCGAGGATGCGGAAGCGCAGGTGGCCGAGGCGCACCTCGCCCTCGCGCCGGTCGCGGGTCACGCCCGGACGGTCGTCGACGAGGGCGAGCTTGCGGCCGACGAGACGGTTGAACAGCGTCGACTTGCCGACGTTGGGACGCCCGACGATCGCGACGATGGGCATCGACATGGAGGTCTTCCTAAAAATAGCAGCGGGCGGGCACGCCGCGAGGCGCGCCGCCCTGTCGAGATGATGATGATGCGGGACGAAGGGGTCCCGCGCCATGGGGTTTTTAGCGCGTCGCGGGAGCCGGAGCCTCGGGCGCGGGCGCCTCGGGTGCAGCCGTCGCCGGAGCCTCCTCGTGGTCGGGCGCGGCCGTCCCGAGGAAGGCCGGCGGCCGCGGCGCGGCCGGAGCCGGGGCGGCGGCCGCGGTCACCTGCACCGCGCCGCCGGCCACCAGGCCGACATAGATCTCGAGCCGCTGGCGCAGGCCCGCCGGGGTCTCGCGGTCGGCGGCGATCTGGTCGAACCAGCGGCCGGCGCCCTCGAAGTCGCCCTTCCTGAGCGCCACGAGGCCCAGCGTCTCGCGGGCGGTGTGGCGGAAGGCGTTCGACGGGGCGGCGAGGCTCTGGAGGCTGTTGAGCGCACCCGCATCGTCCTTGTCGACGAGGAGCAGCGCCCCGCGCAGGCGGGCGAGGTCGCGCAGGGACTGGCCGACCGCATTGTCGTCGGCGATGGCCGCATAGGCCTTGGCGCCGGCCGCCGGATCGGCCTTGCCGGCCTCGGCCGCGGCGCGCAGGCGCGCCAGCAGGCGGTAGCCGAACGGCGCCTCGGCGGCGACGCCCGCGAAGGCCTTCTCGGCATCCTCCGGCGTGCCGTCCTTGGCGCGCCGAAGCGCCTCCTCGAAGCGCTGGCTCGCGGCCTCGGCCTGCTGGGCCTGCGCGTGCTGCCAGTAGCGCCAGCCGCCGACACCGAGCACCACCAGCACCGCGAGACCGATGAACACGCCGCTGTAGCGCGACCAGATCTGGGTCAGGCGGTCGCGCCGGTACTCGTCGTTGACCTCGCGGATGAACTCGTTCTCGCTCATGATCTTCTTATGGCTCGCCGCCACCCGAGGAACCGGTGGGCTCTTCGCCGCGACCGTGCGACAGGGCCGGTCGCGTAGCACAGTCCCGGCGGGAAGTCAGGCCCGGCGACGAATCGGGTCATGCCGCGAGTCAGGTCATGGAGTCAGGTCATGCCTTGGCCCGGCCAGACCGCGACGCCGATCAGCCAGGGATGCAGCACCCGGGCGAAGACGAACCAGGCCGCGACGCCGATCACCACCGCGAGCGCGTCGTTGCGCCAGCCCGCAGGCGCCACGACCGGGCCCCCGTGCGGCTTGACCTCGTCGCGACGCTTGGCGCTGATCCGCGCCATCACCGCCCAGGCCAGGATCGCCCCGAACAGGATCATCGAACCGAGATCGCCGTTGGCCAGCAGATGCGCGGTGGCCCAGATCTTCACGCCGAGCAGCATCGGGTGCTTCAGGCGCGCCTTGATCCGCCCCGGCAGGTAGGCGGCGACGAACGCGATGAAGGCGAGGAGCACCAGCAGCAGCGCGAGGTGGCGGGTCCAGACCGGCGGCGACCACACCGCGATCATGCCCTCCGCCCGGTACTGGCCGTAGCCGTAGCCGAGCAGCACGAGGCCGAGGAGCGACGCGACCGAATAGCCGATCTTGTAGGGGCCCTCCCCCACCCGGGCGATCAGGGCGGCGCGGGGGCCGCGGGCCATCGTGAAGGCGTGCGTGCCGAGGAAGAGCACGAGGCCGGCGATCAGGAGGAACATCGGGGGAAAACCCTCACGAGAACGGCCGGACTCGGCGACGGCCGAAAGCAAGCCTCAAGCACTCTTGGGCAGGCTCGGCCGCGAAGTCCAGGGATGCCGCATGCTCCTCCGCCTCCTCCTCGCGTGTCTCTGCGTCGCGGCCACGCTGAAGCCTGCCGCCGCCGAGCCGCCGCTCTCGGCCCTGACCCTGATCGGCGCGCCCCGCACCGTCTTCACGCCCAAGCGCGACGCCTGCGACGGGCACGACGTGCCGGACGCCCCCGCCCGGGCGTTCCGCGAGGCCGATGGCGGGATCGTGCTGTTCGGGATGCATTATCGCAACCGCGCCTTTCGCGGCCGCGACTTCGACAGCTTGAAGCTCGACTGCACGGTGGTGCTCGATTCCGCCTTCAAGCCGGAGCCCGAGGCCTTCGACGACCGCACCTGGATCACCGCCACCTGGACCGAGGACGGCAGGCGGGTCGAGGCGCTGCTGCACGAGGAATACCACGCCGACGAGCACAAGCGCTGCCGCACCACGGGGACGCTCGCCTGCTGGTACAACGCGGTGCTCGCCGCCCGCTCGAGCGATGGCGGGCGCAGCTTCACCCGCACCGCGCCGCCGACGGTGGTGGCGGCGGCCCCCTTCCGCCAGGAGGTCGAGCAGGGCCGCCACCGCGGCTTCTTCAACCCCTCCAACATCTTCGCCGACGGCCGCTTCCGCTACTTCTACGCCTCGACCACCGGCTGGACCGGCCAGCCCTTCGGCGTCTGCCTGTTCCGCAGCGACGACGTGACCGATCCCGCCCGCTGGCGCGCCTTCGACGGCAAGGGCTTCACCGCCCGCTTCCCCAACCCGTACCTGAAGGGTGCGAAACCCGTCGGGTCCTGCGCGCCGGTGGCGCCGTTCCCGGCCCCGGTCGGCTCGGTGAGCCGCCACCGCGGTACCAAGGCCTGGATCGCTTTGTTCCAGGCCGCCGCCGGCGGCGTCTTTCCCCGCTCCGGAATCTACTGGACCACGTCGCGCGATCTCCTCGCCTGGGACGCGCCGCGCCTCTTGATCGCCGGGTCCACCCTCTACGACGACCCCTGCCAAGCCGGCGGCGAGCTCGTCAGCTATCCCTCGCTGATCGATCCCGCCGCCCCGGGCCGCAACTTCGACACGGTGGGGGACACCGCGACGCTCTACTACGTCACGCTCAAGACCAGGGGCTGCGAGGTCACCTCGGAGCGCGACCTCGTGCGGCGGCAGGTCTCGATCAAGGTGTGGCCGTGACGGGCGACCTCGGGGAGCCGGGAGCCCGCCTCATCCCCGCCAGGTCAGAAGATAAGCCCCCACCACGACCAATCCCACCCCAAGCCAGTTCACCTCCGACAACCGCTCGCCCAGGAGCGTCGCGCCGAACACCGCCACCAGCACGATCGACAGCTTGTTGAGGGTCGCGACCTGCGCCGCGCCGCCGACCTTGAGGGCGCGGAAGTAGCAGGCCCAGGACCCCGCGGTGGCGAGCCCCGATAGGCTGAGCAAGCCGAGGTTGCGCCCGGTGAGCGCCCGCAGGGCCTGCCACTGGCCGGTGGCGAGGCAGAGCGCCCCGAGCGCCACCAGGATCACCACCGAGCGCATGAAGGCGGCGGCGTCCGATTCCGCGCCGACGCTGCCGGCCCGGGCCAGCACGGCCGTGATCGCGGTGAACAGGGCCGAGACCAGCGCCCAGATCTGCCAGGACATCCGCACTCCCTCCCCTTCGTCGTCCGGCATCATGAATGCCGGCCATGCGGGGATGCCGACAATGCGTTTCACGCGCGCACCGCCCTGCTCCAGCTTGCCGCGCCAAGGCCCGACGGGCCGGGAACGAGTGGTCGGCGAAGGCCGTCCCGTCATTCGTGAAGGGGGAAGCACCATGGACCAGACGCGGCGGCTGTTTCTGGGGAGCGCGGCGCTCGGCGCCGGCATGATGGCGACGGGCGCGAAGGCCCTCGAGCACGACCACGGCAATCCGGGCGACGGCGGCTACGGCCGGCAATCGGTGTCGCTGCCGCCGGGGGCGAAGGTCGCCTACCACGATCCGCAGGATGTCGGGGCGATGCCCGATTTCCGCTTCTCGCTCGACGGCAACCGCCCGAAGGTGACCTCCGGCGGCTGGGCCAAGGAAGCCACCGTCCACCAGTTCCCCATCAGCAAGGGGATCGCGGGCGTCCACATGTTCCTCGAGCCCGGCGCCTCGCGCGAATTGCACTGGCACGCCATCGCGGCCGAATGGGCCTACGTCATCGACGGCCGCTGCCAGACCGTGGTGCTCGATCCGTCTGGTGCCAGCGAGATCAACAACTACGAGCCCGGCGACCTCTGGTACTTCCCGAAGGGCCACGGCCATTCGATCCAGACCATCGGCGACAAGCCGTGCCACTTCATCCTGTCCTTCGACAACGGCGCCTTCTCGGAGCACGGCACGTTCTCGATCACCGACTGGATCGACGTGACGCCGAAGGACATGCTGGCCCTCGATTTCGGCCTGCCGGCGAACGCCTTCGACGCCTTCCCGAAGGGCGAGGCCTACATCCAGGCCGGCCCGGTGGTGCCGGTGTCGGACGCCCTCGACGCGCCTTGGCCGAAGGAATCGACCCACAAGTTCCGCCTGCTCAAGGACCCGCGGGCGGTCCGCGAGTTCGACGGCGGCACCTTCCGCCTCGCGACCGTCGACGAGTGGCCGATCCAGAAGACGATGTCGGGCGGGGTGATGACGATCCGGCCGGGGCAGATGCGCAAGCTGCACTGGAACGTCAACGCCAACGAGTGGCACTATTACCTGGAGGGCAAGGGCCAGGTGGCCCTGTTCGGCTCGGGCGGGCGCGGGAAGGTGGCCGAGTTCAAGCCCGGCGACGTCGCCTACATCCCGATGGGCTTCGGCCACGCGATCAAGAACACCGGCGACGAGGACCTGGAGATCGTCCAGACCTGGGACAACGGCAAGTTCGAGGAGATCGACCTCGATACCTGGATCAAGTCGAGCCCGCGCTACCTCCTGTCGAACAATTTCTCGGGGGTGCCGGGCGAGACGCTGACGAAGATGAAGCAGGGGTAAGGCGAAGCAGGTCGCGACTCGGGCGCCTGAACCCTCCCCCATTGCGGGGGAGGGTGGCCTGCGGAGCAGGCCGGGAGAGGGGACGCCGCTTCCGGAGACGTCGCGACCGTCACAAAGGGCGCCACACCCGGCATCGTCGCGCTGCCCCTCTCCCGGCCCCTGCTGACGCAGGGTCCACCCTCCCCCGCAGAGGGGGGAGGGTTGATCCGTCGCGCTCCGCCTATCCCCCGCCCCGCCGCTCCGCTACAACCCGCGCCCGTGAACTGGGACGCGTTCGACTTCAAGCTCCTCATCGTGTTCGACGCGATCATGCGCGAGCGCCACGTGACGCGCGCGGGCGAGCGGCTGGGCCTGAGCCAGTCGGCGGTGAGCCACGCGCTGCAGCGGCTGCGCCGGGCGCTCGACGACGAATTGTTCGTGCGCGGGCCCGAGGGCATGAGCCCGACGCCCCGGGCCCTCGACCTCGCCGGGCCGGTGCGCCGGGCGCTGGCCGAAATCGAAGGCGCCCTGCACCAGGACCGGTTCGATCCCGCCACCTCGACCGCGCGGTTTCGCCTGGTCCTCAACAACACCGCCGCCGTGGTGCTGGCCGCTCCGATCGCCGAATGGATCGGGAGCCGGGCGCCTCGCCTGAGCCTGCACATGAGCCCGAGCGGCACCGTGCGGGTCGACGACCTCCTGGATCGCGGCGACGTCGATCTCGCGATCGTCGCGCCCGGCCGGGTCGAGGGCGAGCGCTTCGGCACCACCACGCTGATCCGGGACGGGTTCGCCGTCGTCGCCCGGCGCGGGCATCCGGGCCTGGCCGCGCCCCTCACCTACGCGCGCCTGGCCGAGCTGTCGCACCTCGTCGTCTCCTCGACCGGCGACGATGTCGGCTTCCTCGACGGCATCCTGGCGAGGCGGGGCCTGCCGCCGCGCCGGGTCGCGATGGCGGCGCCGTTCCTGTCGGCGGCACCGATCCTCGCCCGCTCCGACCTGGTGGCGGTGATGGCCGAGCGGATCGCCCGCACCCTCGCCATGGTGCATCCGGTCGCCTGCGCCGCTCTGCCGGCGGATCCGGACCTGCCGGTCACCCGCTCGGCCCTGGTCTGGGCCCGGCGGGTCGAGCGTCATCCCGATCATGCCTGGCTGCGCCGGCAGATCGCCGACTGCGCCCGCAGCCTCGCGGCCGGTCCTCATCCCGATACCGAATCGTCCGGTGGATCGGCGGTAACCGAAAATTATCGCGACAACTCGCATAAGTTGCACACCTGAATAGGTGCAACTGAGCCATGGATCAGACGCTCGTCGCCGCCGCGCAAGCCCGGCGCTTCGCCACTTTCGGCCTTACGGACGACGACGTCGTCCGGCTGCGCAGCCTCGGCGGCTTCGCGCGGGAGCGCCTGCCGGGGCTTCTCGCCGACTGGAACGCCCGCTTCGCGGACTGGCCGGAGATCCAGGAGACCCTGCGCGATCCGGACGTGCACGCGGCCCGGGTCGCCCATTGGATGCGGGTGGTGAGCGGCGATTTCGGCCCGGACTTCACCGCCTCGGCCGAGCGCCTCGCCTCGGTCTTCTATGCCAGACAGGTGCCGGCCTACGCGGTCGCGATCTGCCATGCCACGGTGACGGCGGGCCTTGCCGAGGCGCTGGGCCTCGGCGGGCCGCGCCGTCTGTTCGCGGGCAAGGACGCGGCGGCGCTCCAGGGCGCGCTCACCCGGGCGGCCTGGCTCGACCTGGAAGTGCTGCTCGAGACCTACGCGCAAGCCGAGCAGGCGAGCCGGCGCAGCGCCACCGCCGCCCTGGCCCAGGCCTTCGAGGCGCGCGTGCTCGCGGCGATCGGCGTGGTCGCCGACCGGACCCGCGCCCTCGACGGCACCGTCGGGGCCTTGTCGCGCAACGCCGCGCACTCGACCGAGGCGGCGACCGCCGTCGCGGCGGCGGTGATCGAGGCCTCGGCCGGCACCGAGCAGGTGGCCCGCTCCGCCGAGCAGCTGCGCGCGGCGATCGCCGAGATCGCCGGCGAGGTCGGCCGCTCCCACGCGGTGGCGGCGGATGCGGTGGCGCAGTCCGATGCGGTGGCCGCGCAGGTCGCATCCCTCGCTGGGGCGGTGGCGCAGATCGGCGAGGTGGTCACAATGATCTCGTCCATCGCCACGCAGACCAACCTGCTGGCGCTCAACGCCACCATCGAAGCCTCGCGCGCCGGAAGCGCAGGCCGCGGCTTCGCGGTTGTCGCCGCGGAGGTGAAGGCCCTGGCCCAGCAGACCGCCCGCGCCACCGGGACGATCACCGGGCAGATCGACACCATGCGGGCGGCGGCGGACGGCTCGGTCGAGGCGATCGCCCGCATCCGCCGGACGATCGGCCAGGTCAGCGAGAGCAGCGCGATGATCAGCGCCGCGGTCGAGGAGCAGAGCGCCGCCACCGCCGAGATCGCCCGCAGCACCCGCGACGTCAGCGCCGGCACCGACGAGGTCGCCCGCCTGATCGACCGGGTGCGCGAGGATGCCGGCGGCACCGCCGAGGCCGCCACCCACGTCGCCGACACCACCCGCGACCTCGGCCGGCAGGCGGAGGCGATGAGCGCGGCGGTGGGCGTGTTCCTGGGCGAGATCCGGGCGGCGTGACGCGAGAGCCGGCATCCGGCCGGGTCTTTCTCGAAGAGCGGACTTCGAAACCAGGCGCCCCCGCCACCTTGGCCGCGGCGGGGGCGCGATCGATCGGATGGCGGGGCGAGACGGGCACGTCCCGCCCCGCATGCCGCGTCAGGCCGCCTGGATGTCGCGCAGGAAGCCGTCGACCTCCTGCTTGACGGTGAGCGACTGGGTGGCGAGCTCGGCCGCCGCCATCAGCACCTGCGAGGCGGCGCTGCCGGTCTCGCCGGCCGAGCCGAGGACGCCGGCCATCGCGGCGCTCACGTCCTGGGTGCCCCGGGCCGCCTGCGAGGCGTTGCGCGAGATCTCGGTCGTCGCGGCGGTCTGCTCGGTCACCGTGGCGGCGATCATGCCGCTGATCTCGTTGATGGCCGCGATGGTCTGGCCGATCTGTCCGATGGCGCCGGCCGCCTGGCCGGTGGCGGCCTGGATCGCCGTGATCTGGCCGCCGATCTCGACCGTCGCCCGGGAGGTCTGGGCGGCGAGCTCCTTCACCTCGGCGGCTACGACCGCAAAGCCCCGTCCCGCCGCACCGGCCCGCGCCGCCTCGATCGTGGCGTTGAGCGCGAGCAGGTTGGTCTGGTCGGCGATGGCGGTGATCGTCGCCACGGCGGCACCGATCTGCGTGGCGGCGGCGCTCAGGCTCGTCATGGCGGCATCGGTCGCCGCGGCCTCGCGGGCGGCCGTGCCGGCGACCTCGTTCGAGCGCAGCACCTGCCGCTCGATCTCGTGGAGCGAGGACACCATCTCCTCGGCCGCCGCCGCGACCATCTGGACGCTGGCGGAGGCCTGCTCGGCGGTGCCGCTGGAGGCCTGGGCCTGGGTGCTGGTGGTGTCGGCGACGCCCGTCATGGTGCGGGCGGTGGCGTCGAGTTCGGTCGCGGCCGAGGTGACGATCTCGAGCGCGCCCGCGACCCGGTGCTGGAAGCCCCGCACCAGCTGATCGACCCGGTCGGCGCGGCGCTCGCGGGCGGATTGCTCGTCGCGCTGCTGCTCCTCGAGCGCGATGCGGGCGATGGCGTTCTGGCGGAAGACCTCGACCGCCTGGGCCATCTCGCCCATCTCGTCGCGCGCATCGCGGGACGGCACGGCGAGGTCGGTCTCTCCGTGCGCCAGCCGCTTCATCGCCGCGGTCATCCCGCCGATCGGCCGGACGATGCCGCGGGCGATCAGGACGGCGAGGCCGCCGCCGAGGACCAGGGCGACGGCGATCAGGGCGAGCTGGATCGCCCGGGTCCGCGCCGCCACGGCCTGCGTGGCGGCCTCGCTCTCGGTGACGGCCGTCTCGATCCGGGTCCGCACGGCGGCCGCCGCCGTCTCGATCGCGGCGGCATGGGGCTTGATGCCGGTGGCGAACGCCGTCTCGCTGTTCGCCAGGGCGGTGGCGAAGGCGTGGAAGGCCGTGGCGTAGGCGGCGAGCGCCCGGTCGACGGCCAGGATGGGCTGGGCGAAGGTTCCCGCCGGATCGAGCCCGCGCATGGCCTTGAGCGCCGCCTCCGCCTTGGCGGCGTTGGCGGCGAAGGTCGCCGGGCCCTTGGCGTCGCGCACGGCGAGGAAGCGCCAGTTGGCGACGCGGACCAGCAGCATCGCGCCCTCGGTCACGGCCGCCTGCAGGATCTGGGCGTCGTTGCCGCGGGCGCGCATGTCGGCCACCAGGGCGGAGGTCGCCCGCGTCAGCTCGTCGCCGCCGGGGAACAGGGTCGCCTTCGCCTCCGCCATGGCGCGGCCGGCGGCGATCAGCCGCTCGAGTTCCGGCGTCAGCTGGCGCGCATGGTCCCGCAAGCCTTCATAGAGCTTGCGGCGCTCCTCGGAGACCGCGACCTCGGCAAGATGCTGGCTGCTCTCCTCGATGGTCTCCCGCGCCCGCTGCATCGAGACGATCTTCGCGGGATCGGGGGCGAGCTTGTACTGCTCGGATTCGCCCGTCAGCGCGGTCGACGCCCCCTGGACCGCCAGGACCTTGCGGGCGACACTCTCGAGTCTGGCCCTATGCTCGTATTGATCGCGAATTTGCGATTGCTGACTGATCGAAAAACCGCCTATCGCAGCGGAGATCAGGACCAATGAACCAAATCCGGCATAAAGCCGCGTACGAATCATGAAATTCCCAAGCATCGCCGCATCCGCCCGCCACCAATTGACGATACCATGAATGCACCGATGTTAAGTATCCGTTACGTTTCTGACCTTGAGCAATTCATGGGGCAGCGAAGGATCGGGGGCCATTCGGCTGCGGCCTCAACGTATTCGCCGCGATTCGCCCCCGGTGGTCCCGGGGCGATGCCGGGCCGAAGCGCCGGATGCGGCTTCGTCCGGACGCCTCGCGGCACCGCCGCGGAAACCCTTCGGCCCGGTTCGGGGTTGCCCGCCGGGCGGCCGGCTCGGAGCCGGCACCCGCGATCCGGAGCGACACCGACACCATGAGCGAACAGCGCGACGTGACCACCCCGGACGGCACCGCCTGGACCTGCATCGAGGCGCTCGCCGACATGCCGGAGGCGGCGAAGGACAAGCTCGCCAGCCCGGGGCGTCGGGCGGTGGTCTGCACGCCGTCGGGCGGCGCGCATTCGGTGCGGCTGTCCCTCGCCGAGGCGTGGCAGGCGATGCCGGAGGCGGACCTCGCCGCCGCGATCCAGGCGGGACTTACCCGCGGCGACGGGTGAGCGCGGCCGCTCAATCGTGGTGGAACACCTCTTCCATCATCGCCCACCACTCGCCCTCGGCGCGGCTCTCGAAGGGCCGCTGGCACGGGATGGTCAGGGTCCACCATTCCTGGTTCTTCGCGTCGGCCGCCATTTTGGCCATGTCGGCCGCGAAGTCGGTGCCGTGGTATTCCCAGGTGCCGAACAGCAGGTTCTCCGGCTCGCGCAGGAAGATCGTGTAGTTGCGGATGTTGCAGCGGCCGATGAGGTCCAGCACCTCCGGCCACACCGCCTCGTGCAGGCGCTTGTAGGTCGCGATCTGGTCCGGGTTCACGCCGATGACCATGCCCATGCGTTGCATCTCAGCCGCTCCTCACGCGTGATCGAGTTTATAGAAGGAGATCGCATTGCCGCCGAACACCGCGTCGTGATCGGCGGGCGGCACCAGGTCCCGGCATTGCCGCAGCCAGCCCTCGTAGGAGCCTGCGAGGTTCAGCACCGGCCAGTCGCTGCCCCACAGCACCCGGGCGGGCCCGAACAGGTCCAGGATCGCCTCGGCACAGGGGCGCACGGCCTCCGCCCCCCTCGTCCCCGCCTCGGTCAGGAGGCCGGAGAGCTTGCACCGGACGTTGGGCCGGGCGGCGAGCGCGGCCATCGCCTCGCGCCATCCGGGCGTGCCGCCCGCCGCGATCTCCGGCTTCGCGCCGTGATCGACGACGATGCGCAAGGTCGGATGGCGGGTGGCGAAGGTCAGCAGGGCGTCGAGCTGGCGCGGCCGCACCAGGGCGTCGAAGGCGAGGTCGTGGGCCACCATCGCGTCGACGGCCGGCGCGAGGAGAGGGTCGGCGATCCAGGAATCGTCCGGATTATCCTGCAGCATCGGGCGCAAGCCCTTCAGGTGCGGGTCGCGGGCGAGCCGCGCGATGGCTGCCGGCGCGTCCGGCGCCTTCAGGTCGGTCCAGCCGACGACGCCGCGGATGACGGGCGCGCGGGCGGCGAGTGCCAGCATCGCATCCGTCTCGGCCTCGTCCTCCAGGGTCTGGACCAGCACGGTGCCGTCGATGCCGCCGGCGGCGAGCATAGGCGCCAGGTCGCCGAGGGTGAAGTCGCGGTGGATCGCCGCGAGGTCCGGCGGCGGCCACTGGCCGGCCCGGTCGGCGATGCGCCAGAGGTGGTGATGGGCGTCGATGCGCATGATGTCAGACCGGGGCGGCTTCGTGGATCAGGCCGCGCGCCTTCAGCCGGGCCCAGAACCCCTCGGGGATCGGGTCCGCGAACCGGGCGGCGTTGGCCTCGACCTGCGCGGCGTCGCGGGCGCCGGTGACGACGGTGAGGGCGGCCGGATGCAGCAGGGGGAATTGCAGCGCCGCCGCCTCGAGCCGCACGCCCTCCTCGGCGCAGGCCGCCCGCAGGGCTTGCGTCCGGGCCACGAGGGCGGGGGGCGCCTCGGCGTAGTTGTAGGTGTTCTGCCCGGCGAGCAGCCCGGAATTGAAGGCGCCGGCCACCGCGATCCCGATGCCGCGGCGGGCGCATTCGTCCATCAGCGTCAGGCTGTCCTGCTCCAGCAGCGTGTAGCGGCCGGCGAGCATACAGAGGTCGAGATCGGCCACCTCTATGGCCTCGGCGACGATCTCCCACTCGTTGACGCCGAGCCCGATCGCCCGCACCGCCCCCTCCTCGCGCAGCCGTGTCAGCGCCCGGAAGCCGCCGCCCGCCGTCAGTTGCTCCCAATGATGGGCGTGGCGCTCGCCATGGGTGACGCGGCCGATATCGTGGACGTAGAGGATGTCGGGGTCGAGGATGCCGAGGCGCTGCCGGCTCGCCTCGAAGGAGCGCAGCACGCCGTCATGGCTGTAGTCGAAGGCCGGGCGGAAGGGCAGCGGCTCGGCGTAGCCCTCCTCCATCGCGCCGACGCTCGGGTCGGGCACCATCACGCGGCCGACCTTGGTGCTGACGACGTAGGCGTCGCGCGGCTCCTCGGTGAGCAGCGTGCCGAGACGGCGCTCCGCGCGGGTGAAGCCGTAGAACGGCGCGGTGTCGTAAGTGCGCACGCCCCGCTCCCAGGCCGCCCGGAAGGCGCCGGCGGCCTCGTCGAGGGTCGTCGCCTGGAACAGGCCGCCCATCTGCGCGCCGCCGAGCCCGAGGGCGGTGAGGGTCAGCCCGGTGCGGGCGTGGCGGCGGGGGGTGGCGGGGTGCATGGGGGTCCTTGGGGATAGGGGTAGCGGATCCGGTCGGGTGAGCCGGCGATGGCGGCCGTCGCAAACCCTCCCCCTTTGCGGGGGAGGGTGGCCTGCGGAGCAGGCCGGGAGAGGGGACGCGGCTTCCGGAGAGGTCGCGACCATGGTGACGAGCGCCAACCCAGAATCGTCGCGCTGCCCCTCTCCCGGCCCCTGCTGACGCAGGGACCACCCTCCCCCGCAGAGGGGGAGGGTTCATACGCTCGTGCGACGCGCTCAATACAGCACGTTCTTCGCGTCCTCCGTCCCGATATTCTCCTTCGTCACCAGGACCACGCCGGTATCGATGAACTTCTCCACCTTCTGCCTGGCGAGCACCTTGGCGACCGTCGCGACCCCCAGTTCCCCCATCCGGAACGAGCCCTGGACGACGATCGCCGCCAGGGTTCCGTCCTTGACGAAGTCCTGGAGGTCCTGGTTGCCGTCGAAGCCGACGGCGGCGACCTTGTCGGCCCGGCCGGCCTGCTTGAGGGCCCGGCCCATGCCGATGGCGGTGGGCTCGTTGGCGCCGAAGAGGCCCTTGAGGTCGGGATGGGCGGCGAGCACGTCGGCGGTCTGGTTCAGCGCCGTCGCCATCTGGGATTGCGAGTAGTACGGCCCGACGATCCGGAGCTTCGAATGCGCCTTCACGTAATCGGTGAAGCCGCCGACGCGGCCGACCTCCGAGCCGGTGCCGGCGACGTAGGACATCACCGCGATCTTGCCCTCCGGGCCGGTCCGCTCGATGAGGGCGCGAGCGGCCAGTTCCCCGGCCTTGCGGTTGTCGGTGGCGAGGAACGACTGGTAATACGCCTCCGCCCCCTTCGCGAGGCCGGAATCGAGGATCACCACCGGGATCCGCGCCTCCCAGGCCTTCTTGACCGCCGGCACCAGGGCGTCGGGATCGGAGGGCGCCAGCACGATGCCGGCGACGCGCCGGTTGACGGCGTTCTCCACCATGTTGACCTGGTCGGCGATGGCCGATTCGGCGGCCGGGCCCTGGAAGGTCAGGGTGTGGCCCTGCACGTCCTTCATGGCGGTCTCGGCGCCCTTCTGGACGTTCTGCCAGAAGGTCGAGTTCACCGTCTTGACGATCACGGCGATCTCGCCGGCCTTCGCCGGGATCGCGGCGAGAAGTCCCGAGACGAGCAGGGCGGCGGCAAACGCTTTCATGGGGTCCCCTCCAAGGTCGGCGCCGGGTTTCTCCCGGTCGCCCTGTCAGCGGCGGTTGCGGAGCTGGTCGATCCATACGGTCAGCAGGATGACGAAACCGATGATGATCTGCTGGGTGAAGGCCGAGACCCCGTTCATGTTGAGGCCGTTGCGCAGGATGCCGATCACGAAGGCACCGATGACGGTGCCGGAGATCGTCCCCACCCCCCCGGCGAGCGAGGTGCCGCCGATGACCGCGCTCGCGATGGCGTCGAGCTCGTACATCACGCCCTCGTTCGGCTGGGCGGTGACGAGGCGGGACATCAGCACGCAGCCGGTGAGCCCGGCGAGCAGCCCCGAGAGCACGTAGGTGAAGGTCACCACCCGGTCGACCGCGACGCCCGACAGCCGCGCCGCCTCGGCGTTCGAGCCGACCGCGTAGACGTGGCGGCCGAGCACCGAGCGCCGCAGCGCGAACGCCACCACGACGGCGAGGCCGGCCATCAGCAGCACCGGATAGGGGATGCCCGGGAACACCACGTCGGGAAATCCGTCGTCGCCGACCCGCACGATGCGCAGGAGCGCGCCGTTGCCGAGTTCGCCGAAGCTCTCGCCGAGCCCTGAGACCGCCCGCGCCCCGGTGATCTGGAGGGCGAGGCCGCGGGCGATCAGCATCATGCCCAGCGTCGCGATGAAGGGCGGCAGCTTGAGCCGCGTGACCACGAGCCCGTTGACGAGGCCGCAGAGCCCGCCGACGCCGATCCCGACCAGCATGGCGAGCGGCACGGGCAGGCCGACCTCCTTGACGCAGAGCGCCGCGACGACGCCGGCGAGCGCCAGCACCGAGCCGACCGAGAGGTCGATGCCGCCCGCGATGATCACGACCGTCGCGCCGAGGCCCAAGAGCGCGATCGAGGTGACCTGGAGGCCGATGCTCATCCCGTTGCCGAGCGACAGGAAGGCGGGGCTCGTGAGCGAGAACGCCGCCACCAGGGCGACGAGGCTGCCCAAAGCCGCGAATTTCTGGATCAGGTCCTTCTGCCGGTCGGACAGGCGCCGGCGCGGGACGGCGACGGGAGGGTTCAGGCCAGCCGACATCTCAATGCTCCGTCCCGAGGCCCGAGGCGTGATGCATGATCTCCTCCTGATCGGTGCGGGCGGTGTCGAGGATGCGCACGAGGCGACCGCGATGGAACACCGCGACGCGGTCGGTGAGCCCCAAGATCTCGGGCAGTTCCGAGCTGATCAGCACCACGCCGATGCCCCGGGCGGCGAGCCGATCCATGATCGTGTAGATCGCGAGCTTGGCGCCGACATCGATGCCCCGGGTCGGCTCGTCGAACAGCATCACCTTCGCGTCGCGAAACAGCCACTTGCCGATGATGATCTTCTGCTGGTTACCGCCCGACAAAAGCCGCACCGGCTGGTGCAGGGACGGCGTCTTGATGCCGAGCCGGTCGACGTAGTCTCGCGCGGCCGCCGCGTGGCGGTCCGCGTCGATCAGCCCGAGCCGGTTCGCCACCGCGCCGAGATTGGCCAGCGTCAGGTTGGCGTCGACCGGCATCTTGACCGCCAACCCTTGCGCCTTGCGGTCTTCCGACAGGTAGGCGATGCCGGCCGCGATCGCGTCGCGGGGATTGCGGATCGCGAGCGGCCGGCCCTCCAGGGCGATCGTGCCGGATTCGAGCGGATCGGCCCCGAACAGGGCGCGGGCGACCTCGGTGCGGCCGGCCCCCATCAGCCCGGCGAACCCGAGGATCTCGCCGCGGCGCAAGCTGAAGCTCACGTCCCGGAAGGCACCGGCGCGGGTGAGCCCGGCGGCCTCCAGGATCACGTGATCGGTCGGGACGGAGGTCCGCTCCGGGAATTTCTCGTTGAGGGCGCGGCCGACCATGCGGGCGACGATCCCGTCGATGGTGGTGGCGGCCAGCGCGTCGGTCGAGACGTGGCGCCCGTCGCGGAGCACCGTCACCCGGTCGACGATCTCGCGCATCTCGTCGAGGCGGTGCGAGATGTAGACGATGCCGACGCCCGCCGCCTTCAGGTCGCGGATGACGGCAAACAGCCGCCGCGCCTCCTGCTCGGTCAGGGACGAGGTCGGCTCGTCCATGATGAGCAGTTCGGCGTTCAGCGACAGGGCCTTGGCGATCTCGACGAGCTGGCACTGCGCCACGGGCAGGTCGCGCACCAGCGCATCGGGGTCGATGGCCGCACCGAGCCGGTCGAGGCAGGTCCTGGCGCCGGCCCGCAGGACGCGCCGGTCGACCAGGAAGCCGCGCCTCGGCTCGCGGCCGAGGAAGATGTTCTCCGCCACCGTGAGGTGGGCCACCAAGTTGAGCTCCTGGTGGATCATCGCGATCCCGACGGCCTCGGCCTCCAGCGGCGAGGCGAAGCGGCGCTCGGCGCCCTTGTAGAGGAGACGGCCGGCGCTCGGGGCGTGGACGCCGCTGATGATCTTCATCAGGGTCGACTTGCCGGCGCCGTTCTCGCCGCAGACGGCATGGACCTCGCCGCGGCGCAGGTCGAAGTCGACGCCCGCGAGCGCCCGCACGCCCGGGAATTCCTTGACGATGCCGGATAGCGACAGGAGCGGCCCGGAGCGCTCCGGCGCCCGGCCGCGTTCGGTCGCGAGGCCGTCGGACGCGGCCGCGTTCTCTGCGCCGTCGAGCACGGCAACAGCCCTCCCCAGGGCGATTCGTTTCTTTCTGCCTGCAATCGTTATCAGGTTCGGAAGATTGGTAAAGCCACTTTCATGACCCTGCGAGAGAGGCTTGCGGACAGCAGGGGCAACGGGCAGCATGATCCGGCATAGTGGTCAGGCCAGTTCCGGCCGGGCCGGTTCGGAGGCGGGGGATGAGCGCGGGCAGCCCGGTCGAAGGCCGGCTCTACCAGCAGGTGGCCGACCGGATCCGGGCGCTGATCGAGGCCGGCGGCCTCCGGGCCGGCGACCGCCTGCCGGCGGAGCGCGAGCTGGCCCAGCAGCTCGGCGTCTCCCGTCCCTCGTTGCGCGAGGCGCTGATCGCGCTCGAGATCGATGGCACGGTCGAGATCCGGATGGGGTCGGGCATCTACGTCCAGGCGGGCAAGGACGCGGGCAAGGGTACTGGTCGCACGGCGCCGGCCGGCGACAGCCCGGAGGAGGTGATGCAGGCCCGCGCCGCCCTCGAAGGCGCGGTCGCGGCGCTCGCCGCCGCCCGGATCACACCCGAGGCCCTGCACGCTCTACGCCGGGCGCTCGACCGCATGGGCACCGAGATCGCGGAGGGACGCGCGCCGCTCGACAGCGACCGGCTGTTCCATCTGGCCGTCGCCGAAGCGACCGGCAACAGCGTGCTGACCCGCCTCGTCGCCGGCCTGTTCGATGCCCGCCACAGCCCGATCGCCGCCCGGCTGCGCAGCCGCTTCGATTCCCCCGCCACCTGGGCCCTGGCGCTGGCCGAGCACGAGGCGGTGCTGGCGGCACTGGAGGCCCGCGACCCGCTCCGGGCCCAGGCGGCGATGCACGGGCATCTCGAGCACTCGACCCGGCGCTGGCTGGAGGGGGAGCCGCGGTGAGGGGCCGGTCCCTCGGCGGAGTCGGGCTGGCAGGCGAGACACTGTAGACGATACGGCCGGTCGAGCCTCACTCCACCGCCGGCTCCCGCAAGAAACCGGCCTCCCGCAACGCCGTCTCCACCGCGTCGCACAGAGCCCCCTCGGGATCGTCGTTGACCGCCTCCGGGGGCGTGAGCGGCACCATCGGCGGAAACGGCGCGATCGCCTCCGGCGGGGCGGACAGGACCGTCTCTTCCGGCACCGCGTCGCGGTCGTCGGGCAGCTTGTGCGGTCGCAGGGTGGAGATCAGCCGGCCGATCATGCGGGGTTCCTCGCATCCTCCAGTGTATCGGCGATCGATATGCAAGCTAAGCGTGCATGACCGGTCAGGGCAAGCAAGGAACGTGCGCGGAAGCGGTTTCGATCCACGCCACCGCCCTCTTCCCGTCGGGAGGCGCGCTCCCATCTCGGAACTCTCCCGAGAGCGAAGGAGCGCGCGCATGCCCTGGACCCCCGCCCTGATCCCGCCCCAGGCCGGGCGCCGCGCGCTCGTCACCGGGGCGACGAGCGGCATCGGCTACGAGGCGGCCCTGGCGCTCGCGGGGGCCGGGGCGGAGATCGTGATCGCCGCCCGGGACTTAGGCAAGGCCGAGGCGACGGCGGCGGCGATCCGCCGGGCGCATCCGGCGGCGATCGTGGAGTGCCGCCGCCTCGACACCGCGCGCCTCGCCTCGGTGCGGGCCTTCGCCGCGGCCTGGCGGGCGGAGGGGCGGCCGATCGACCTCCTGCTGCTGAATGCCGGCATCGCCGCCGTGCCCCGGCGCGAGGAGACCGTGGACGGGTTCGAGCGCCAGTTCGCCACCAACTACCTCGGCCATCTCGCCCTGACCGGCCTGCTCTGGCCGAGCCTCCGGCCGGCGGTCGGCACCCGGGTGGTCGCGGTGGCGAGCATCGCCCACCGCTCGGGCAGGATCGCCTTCGACGACCTGCAGCGGCGGCGCGCCTACGGGCCGCAGAGCGCCTACCGGCAGACCAAGCTGGCGATGCTGATGTTCGCGCTCGAACTCGACCGGCGCCTGCGCGCGGCGGGCTCCCCGATCCGCTCGGTTGCGGCCCATCCGGGGATCGCGGCGACCGCCATCGCCCGGCGCGGCGACCGGGCCGGGCGGCTCGCGGAGCGCATCGGCGCCGGCCTCCTCGGGCTGATCGGCCAGTCGGCGACGCGCGGCGCCCTGCCCCTGCTCTACGCCGCGACGGCGCCGGAGGTGGAAGGCGGGCGGTATTACGGCCCGGACGGGCTGTGGGAGGTCCGCGGCGATCCGGGACCGGCGAGGATCGAACCCCATGCCGCCGATCCCGAGGCAGCGGGGCGGCTCTGGGCCCTGTCGGAGACGCTGACGGATGTCACCTACCCTCTCTGACCGCGCCCGCTACTCGTCGTCGTCCTCTTCGATCGCGGGCGCGACGGAGCCGGTCGAGGGCACGTCGATGGACGGAACCGCGAAGGACGGCGCCGCGACCGACGGGATGCCCGGGGCCGCCGCCACCTGCGACCGGGCGGGCATCATGCCGGCCGCGAAGGCGACGAAGCCCGCCGCGTCGCGCAGGTCCCGTGGCTGATGGGGATCGCGGGAGATCAGCGTCGCCTCGCGTTGCAGGCGGGCGTTGCAGGCCGCCGAGGCCAGGCCGCCGCGGGGCGTGCAGGCATCGTGCCGGGCGCAGGCCGCGTCGAGGGCGTCGATCGGCGGCAGGGGCGCGTTGTTGCCCGGGCCGCAGTAATTGCCGTGGATGAGGAGCGCCGGCGGACGACCGGATTGCGCCAGGGCGGGCGCGGCGAGGCCGCAGGCGAGGACGAGCGGAATGGCGAAGCGCATCGGTCTGATCCCTTCGTTGCCCCCGGCCAACGGTACTGCAAAAACCCGGTTCCGTCTTGCGTCGAACCGTCCCGCTTACCCGCGCATCGGCCAGGAACACGATCCGGCACCATCCGCGATGTTTCCGTGTTGATCCGCGACGACTTGAACGCGCGCAGGCTTGCCGGCCGCCGCCGGATGCCAAATGTAGGACCGATGATCGCATCCGATTCCGATATGTCCGGGTCCGGCGAGCCGCAGGGCGGCAGTCCGACCCTGGACGCGGCGAGCCGGGAGCGGCTCGGCCGCTACCTCCAGGCCCTGTACGAACCCGTCCTCGACGAGGGGCTCGACCCGCGCCTCGCCGAACTCATCCACCAGCTCGACCGCGACCGCGCCGAGCGGGAGGGCGAATCCTGAACGCCCAGGACAGACCATCAGGACAGACCATGCAGGGCGGCCCTGCCCCGCCGGTAGGGCCGCCCTAGAATCCCCTGCCTTGGGATTCCGGGTGGGCGAGGGCGGATGGGTCGCTGGGCATGGATGGGGCGGCAGGTCGTCCGGCAGATCTGGTTCCGGGCGGCGCTGATCAGCCTGTTCGGCGTCGGCCTCGCCCTCGTCGCCGCCTTCGTCGGGCCGTACCTGCCGGCGAACGTGCATGCCCAGCTCGGGCAGGACGCGGTCGGGACGATCCTCCAGATCATGGCATCGAGCATGCTGGCGGTGACGACCTTCTCGCTCACCGCGATGGTCAGCGCCTACGGCTCGGCGACCCAGCTCGCGACGCCGCGGGCAACGCAGCTCCTGATCGGCGATCCGACCTCGCAGAACGCGCTGTCGACCTTCCTGGGCGCCTTCGTGTTCTCGGTGGTCGGCATCATCGGGCTGCAATCGAGCGTCTACGGCGATAGCGGGCGCGTCGTCCTGTTCTCCGGCACGGTGCTGGTCGTCGCGGTGGTGGTGGTCACGCTCCTGCGCTGGATCGGCCACATCACCGGCTTCGGGCGGATGGGCGACGTGATCGACCGCGTCGAGGAGGCCGCTGGCGCGGCGATGCAGGCCTTCTCCGCCGATCCGCGCCTCGGCGGGCGGCCGGCCGTCGCGGTGCCGGAAGGCGCCGTGCCGGTCTTTTCCGAGACGACCGGCTACGTCACCCATATCGACGTCGCCTCCCTCGGGTCGATCGCCCGGCAACGCGATCTCGTGGTCCATATCGCGGCCCTGCCGGGCACGCTGGTCCACCCGACACGGCCGCTGCTCCATATCGAGGGCGATGCCGGCAAGGACGGCGAGACCCTGGAGAAGACCCTGGCGAGCGCCTTCGCGATCGAGCGCCACCGGCGCTTCGACCAGGATCCGCGCCTCGGCCTGATTGCGCTGTCCGAAATCGCGAGCCGGGCCCTGGCGCCGGCCACCAACGATCCCGGCACCGCGATCGAGGTGCTGAACGCCCTGCTGCGGGTGCTGCTGCATCTGCCGCCCGACGAGCCGGAGGGCGAGGAACTGGCCGAGCGGCCCCGGTCCACGTGCCGCGCCCGACGCTCGACGACATGCTGACCGACGCCTTCCGGCCGCTGATCCGCGAGGGGATCGCGGAGATCGAGGTGACGATCCGGCTGGCGAAGACGCTCCACGCCCTGCGCGCCGCCCGTCCCTACGCGGCGGCGTCCGTGGCCCGCATCGCCGAGCGCCTGGACCGGGCCGCCCGCGACGCGATCACCGATGCGGGCGACCGCGCCGACTACGAGGCGGCTCAGCGATAGCCGGCGGCCTGGAGCTCGAACAACTCGGCGTAGCGCCCGCCCTTCGCCACCAGCGCGGCGTGCGTCCCCTCCTCCAGCACCCGGCCCCCGGCCAGCACCACGATCCGGTCGGCCCGGCGCACGGTGGAGAAGCGGTGCGAGATGAGGAGCGCGGTGCGACCCGCCGCGAGGTCGGCGAAGCGGCGAAACACCTCGGCCTCGGCCCCGGCATCGAGGGCCGCCGTCGGCTCGTCGAGGACGAGCACGGCCGCGTCGCGCCGGTAGGCCCGGGCGATCGCCACCTTCTGCCACTCGCCGCCGGACAATTCGACCCCGTCCTCGAAGCGCCGGCCGAGGCGCTGGTCGTAGGTGCCGGGCAGCCGCGCGATCACCGCGTCGGCGAGCGCCCGCCGGGCCGCGAGCGCGATCCCGTCCCGGTCCGCCCGCGCCTCGATGCGGCCGACCGCGATGTTGTCGCCGGCCGTGAAATCGAACCGCATGAAATCCTGGAAGATCACGCCGATGCGGGCGCGGAGAGAGTCGATGTCGTACTCGGCGAGGTCGCGGCCATCGAGCAGGATGCGCCCTTCCGTCGGCGCGTAGAGACGGGCGAGCAGCTTGACGATTGTGGTCTTGCCGGCGCCGTTCTCGCCTACCAGCGCCACCACCTCGCCGGCCCCGATGGCGAGCGACAGGTGCCGCACCGCCCAGCGGCTCTCGCCCGGATAGCGGTAGCCGACCTCCTCGAACACGAAGCCCTCGCGCAGGCGCTCGGGCACCGGCAGGGTCCCGGAGCGGATGGTCGGCGCGATGGTGAAGAACGAGAACAGGTCGTCGAGATACTGCGCCTGGCCGAGCAGCTGCGAGGCGCCGAGCAGCAGCCCCTCGACGAGGCTGCGCAGGCGCAGGAAAGCCCCGCCCAGAAAGGTGAGGTCGCCGACGGTGAGGGTGCCGGACAAAGCCTCCCCGGCGATGACGAGATAGGCGGCGTAATAGGCGAGCGTACCCAACGTCGCGAAGGCGCCGCCGGCGAGCGCCCGGTGCCGGGCGAGGTCCCGGTTCTCGGAGAGCAGCCGGGAGGCGAGTTCGCGGAACCGCTCGGCGAGGTGGGCGGCGAGGCCGAACAGCTTCACCTCCTTGGCGCTGTGCGCATCGGCGCCGAGATAGCGCAGGTAATCGGTCTCGCGCCGGTCCGGGCTGCGGCGCCAGGCAAGGCGGTAGCCGCGGGCGTTGAAGTGCAATTCGTTGAGGAAGGCCGGGATCAGGGCGAGCACCAGGAGCAGCACCAGCCCCGGCAGCATCGTGCCGACGGCGACCGCCAGAGTCATCGCGGTGACGAGGTCCTGGAGCTGGCCGAGCAGCTGGCCGATCAGGTTCGAGCGCCAGGCGACCTGGCGCCGGGCCCGCTCCAGCTGGTCCTGCACCGCGCTGTCCTCGAACTGCTCGAGGTCGAGGGCGGCGGCGTGGGCCATCAGGCGCAAGGTGGTGGCGTTGCCGACCTTCTCCGCCAGCACCCCATCGACGTAAGACGTCGCCCGCCCGAGCAGGTCCGAGACGACCGCGAGCCCGAGCTCGATCCCGACGAGGAGCCCGACGTGATGGAGCCGCGGATCGGTGAGCCAGCCGCCCGAGGGCGGCGGCCCGGCGCGGCCCGCCACCACGGCATCGACCACGAGCTTGGCCACATAGAGCATCAGGGCCGGCAGCCCGGCGCGCAGGAGGCGTAGAGTCAGGCTGGCGAGAGTGAGCCGCGGATCGGTCGCGACGGCGAGGCGGAACAGGGCGGGGAGATGGCGCAGGGGCCCGAGCCGGGCGGCGGCGGCGCGGCGCCAGGCGGAGAAGCGGCTGTCGGCGGGGATGTCCATGGGGCGGATATAGGGGCGGCCGCGCCGTGGGGGCGTGGTCCCGCCGCTTCAACCCAGGGCGGGCCGGGCGACGGGATCGGGCCGCTTCCCATCACCGCCGGATCAGGCGACGAGGTCACTCCCGCATGGTTCACTTGCGCCAGAGCTACTTGCGAGCATCCAGCTCCGCCACGCCGCTGTTGCGATCGGCATAGGCCGCCTGGAAAGCCGGGCGCTGCTGCCAGCGCCGCCAGAAGGCATCGAGGTATTCGAACCGCTCGTCCAGGGGCGTCGCATTCACCGGGAACTTCGAGAACGCCACCGCGGTCGCCAGGGTGATGTCCGAGAAGGTCGGCGCGTCCCCGCCGAGCATCCAGTCGCGGCCGTCGGACAGGTGCCGGTCCACCAGCCCCGCATGGGCCAGCGCCTCCTTGCGGCAATGCTCGCCCCAGGCCGGGTTGTGCGTGAGTTCGAGCTTCGGCCCGAGGCCCTGGTGCAGGACGTGGAACATCGTGGTGATGCGGTAGAGGATGTGGACCCAGATGCGATTGTCCCACATCGCGTCGAGACCCTGCTCCATCGGGGTCTCGCCCATGATGCGGCGGCCGGGGAAGCTCTGGTCGAGGTAGCGGACGATGGCGGCCGTCTCGGAGAGCGTGCTGCCATCCTCGAAGCGAAGCGTCGGCGTCTCGCCCCACGGGTTCATCTTGAGGTGGCGCCACTGACGCTGCTCGCCGCCGGGCGCCATGTCGTAGATGTGCTCCTCGAACCGATCGGCGATGCCCTTCTCGTGCAGGAACAGGCGGAGGCGCTGCGGGTTCGGGAAGGCGGAGGGCGAGGTGAAGAGGCGGGGCTTGGCCGTCATCGGGATATCCTCATCATCTACCTGTCGTCAGGTAGATACCACACATATGGGCTTCCCCCCTCGCTTGTCAAAGCCTATCTACCGTCAGGTAGCGGGAGGCAGGAATGAGCGGCGACACCAGGGAGCGGATCATGGAGGCCGCGCGGCTCACCGTGCAGGATCTCGGCTACGGTGGCCTCAGCTTCCGTGAGTTGGCCAAGGATGTCGGCATCAAGAGCGCCAGCATCCACTACTACTTCCCGACGAAGGGCGAGCTCGGGGAGGCGATCATGCAGCGCTACATCGATCGCTACGAGCGCTATCTCGACGAAATCCTGAACGACACCATCGACAGCACGACCATGATGCGGCGATACACCGACGTGTTTCGCGACACGCTGCTGAACGGCAACCGCCTGTGCCTGGCCGGGATGCTGGCGGCGGAACGCAACGACCTCCCGGCCGAGGTCCGTACCGAAGTCGTCAGGTGGGGGGAGATGAACGAGCGCTGGATCGCGCGGGTGCTGGCCCCGGGGGAGGATGCTCCTCCGGAGGACATCCGGCGACGGGCGAAGGCCGTCTTCGCGGCGGTGTCGGGCGCGCAGATGATCGCGCATGGCCGGGACGACGTCGGTCTCTACGACGAGGTCGTCTCGGCTTACCGGGAGAGCGGCCTTATCCCGTGACCGAAGTCACGGACCACGGCATACGCAAGCGACGTTCGCAGCCCCCATCTGCGGCGAGACGAACACTTCCTTGCCGGGCAAGGCTCTCGCTGCGAGGAGCGGGACTGAATGATTGGCAGCAGCGGCTCAGGCCGCTCGGGTCGTCAGGAGAATGGTGCCGCTGGGGAGGATTGAACTCCCGACCTCGTCATTACCAATGACGCGCTCTACCACTGAGCTACAACGGCGCGCCGGTGCCGCGCTGCCCTCCCGGTCGGGATCGGACAGCCTTCAGACACACCGAGCGAAATCTTGAAGACTTCCACTGTGGTGGATGGTGCCGCTGGGGAGGATTGAACTCCCGACCTCGTCATTACCAATGACGCGCTCTACCACTGAGCTACAACGGCCCGTCGGCGCCGCCCGTCCCGCCCTTGACCGGGTGGTGCGTGGTGCGCCGAAGACGAGCGGGGGGATAGCGGATCGCCCGGCGCATTGCAACAGGCGCGCGGGCAGGAATCGAAGGCCTCCGGCGGAGCGCCGCGCCAAGCCCTTTCGCCACCCCCTGGCCCGCCCCTTGCTTTGCCCTCCCGCAACGAGAGCCGCCGAGGGGAGAGCGCGTGGACATCGAACTGATCAGCCTGACCAAGCGCTACGGCGACACCGTCGCGGTCGATGGGATCAACCTGAAGATCCGGTCCGGCTCGTATTGCTGCCTGCTCGGGCCGTCCGGCTGCGGCAAGACCACGACGCTCCGGATGATCGCCGGGCACGAGACCGTCTCGTCGGGCGACGTGGTGATCGGCCCGAAGGCCGTCGGCGACCTGCCGCCGGCGCAGCGCGGCACCGCGATGATGTTCCAGAGCTACGCGCTGTTTCCCCACCTCACCTGCCGCGACAACGTCGCCTTCGGGTTGAAGATGCGGGGCGTCGCGAAGGACGAGCGCCTCAAGCGCGCCGAGGCGATGCTGGCGCTCGTGCAGATGGACCATCTCGCCGGCCGCCTGCCGGCCCAGCTCTCCGGCGGCCAGCAGCAGCGCGTGGCGCTCGCCCGGGCCCTCGTCACCGGCCCGAAGGTGCTGCTCCTCGACGAGCCGCTCTCGGCCCTCGATCCGTTCCTGCGGGTGCGGATGCGGACCGAGCTGAAGCGGCTGCAATCCGAGCTCGGCATCACCTTCGTGCACGTCACCCACAGCCAGGAGGAGGCGATGGCGCTGTCTGACCTCGTGGTGGTGATGAATGGCGGCCGCATCGAGCAGGCGGCCGATCCCCGCACGGTGTTCGAGCGCCCGGCCACCGCCTTCGTCGCCCGCTTCATCGGCGGCCACAACGTCATCGCGCTGCCCGACCGGCGCATCGCCGTGCGGGCGGACCGGATGCGGCTCGGTCCCGAGGCCGGCCCCGAGGGGATGAGCGCCCGGGTGGTCGCGGTCGAGTACCAGGGCAGCACCGTGCATGTCGGCCTCGAGGCGCCGGACCTTGCCGCAGAGGCCGGGGCGCCGCTCACCGCGATCCTGAGCGACCACGCCTACGCCACTCATCCCCTCGCCCTCGGAGACAACGTGCGGGTGGGCTGGCCGGCGGGCGAGGCCCATCGCCTCGACGCCTGACGACGACTTTCAAAAAAAGGGAGAGTCCAGCATGACCGACACCAAGACCCCCCGCCTGTCGCGCCGCACGCTGCTGCAAGGGGCCGGCGCCGCAGCCGGCCTCGCCGCCGGCTCCGGTGTCATCACGGGCTTTCCGGCGATCATCGCCGCCGAGCCGGTGACCCTGCGCTACCTCGGCACCGCCGTGAACCAGAGCGGCGACATCGCCCGCAAGGTGAAGGAGGATCTCGGCATCACGATCGAGTACATCCCGGTCGTGACCGACGAGGTCTCGAAGCGCGTCGTCACCCAGCCGAACTCGTTCGACATCGTCGATTCCGAATATTTCAGCCTCAAGAAGCTGATGCCGTCGGGCAACCTCGTCGGCATGGATGCGCGCCGGATCAAGAACGCCGACAAGATCACCCCGGTCTTCACCAAGGGCGAGGTCGCGGGCAAGAAGATCGGCGACCAGGGCACGGCGCCCAAGAAGGTGTTCTACCTCGAAGGCCAGAACTCGACCAAGTTCGCCTCGTCCCCGACCGAGTGGATCACCCTGATCCCGACCACCTACAACGCCGACACGCTCGGCATCCGGCCCGACCTGATCAAGCGCCCGATCACCTCGTGGAAGGAACTGCTGAACCCCGAGTTCAAGGGCAAGGCCTCGATCCTCAACATCCCGTCGATCGGCATCATGGATGCCGCCATGGTGGTGGAGGCGACCGGCGACTACACCTATCCCGACAAGGGCAACATGACGAAGGCCGAGATCGACCGCACCATGAAGGTGCTGATCGAGGCCAAGCGCGCCGGGCAGTTCCGCGCCTTCTGGCAGGACTTCAACGAATCCGTGAACCTGATGGCGTCGGGCGAGACGGTGATCCAGTCGATGTGGTCGCCCGCCGTGACCAAGGTGCGCTCGCAGGGCGTCGCCTGCACCTACCAGCCGCTCAAGGAAGGCTATCGTGCCTGGGCCACCGGCTTCGGCCTGCCCAAGACCCTGACCGGCAAGAAGCTCGACGCTGCCTACGATTTCATCAATTGGTTCCTGTCGGGCTGGGCCGGTGCCTATTTGAATCGCCAAGGCTATTATTCGGCGGTGCTGGAGACGGCAAAGGCCAACATGGAGCCCTACGAATGGGCATTCTGGATGGAGGGCAAGCCGGCCGAGAAAGACATCAAGGCCCCGGACGGCACCATCATGGAGAAGGCCGGCGCGGTGCGTGACGGCGGCTCGTTCGAGCAGCGGATGGGCGCCGTCGCCTGCTGGAACTCGGTGATGGACGAGAACACCTACATGGTGCGCAAGTGGAACGAGTTCATCGCCGCATGAGCACGCTCGCGGCTCCAGCCCTCCCGGAGGCGGCGCCAGCCGCCTCCACCCCCACGGGCCTCGCAGCAGCGACCCGGCGCCAGCGCCGGCTGGCCTACTGGCAGGCGATGCCGCTCGGGCTCGTCTTCCTCGTGTTCTTCCTGGTGCCGCTGGCGCTGACCCTGATCGTCAGCTTCTGGGAGTACAACGAGTACGAGATCATCCCAGCCTTCACGCTGCAGAACTACAAGGACGTGTTCGAGGGCTGCCTGTCGGGGGGCGACCTCTGCACCACCTTCCGGACCTACCTGTCGACGTTGAAGTTCTGCCTGCTCGGCTGGGCCGCGACGCTGACCATCGGCTTCACGGTGGCCTACTTCGTCGCCTTCCACGTCCGTTCGACGGCGATGCAGACGGTGTTGTTTCTCATCTGCACCATCCCGTTCTGGACCTCGAACGTGATCCGGATGATCGCCTGGGTGCCGCTGCTCGGGCGCAACGGCCTCGTCAACGACACGCTGATGGGTCTCGGGTTGATCCGCACCCCGATCGAGGGGCTGCTCTATTCCGATTTCTCGGTGGTGCTGGCCTTCATCCACCTCGACACGGTGTTCATGATCGTGCCGATCTTCAACTCGATGATGCGGATCGACCGCTCCCTGATCGAGGCCGCCACGGATGCCGGCGCCACGCCCTGGCAGACCCTGTGGAACGTCATCGTGCCGCTCTGCAAGCCCGGCATCGCCATCGGGTCGATCTTCGTGCTGACCCTCATCATGGGCGATTTCGTCACCGTCGGCGTCATGGGCGGCCAGCAGATCGCCTCGGTCGGCAAGGTGATCCAGGTGCAGATGGCCTACCTGCAATTCCCCGCCGCCGCCGCCAACGCGGTGGTGCTGCTCGGCGCCGTGATGGTGCTGATCGCCGCGCTGACCCGCCTGATCGACCTGCGCCGGGAGCTTTGACAACAATGCGCCGCGACGGGCCCCGCCCCTTCTCGTTCTACGTGCTGGCGGCCTTCTTCGGGCTGTTCGTGCTGTTCCTCTACGGGCCGACCCTGACGATCCTGGCGCTCAGCTTCCAGGGCCCTCAGGGCGGCCTCACCTTCCCGATGAACGGGGTCTCGACCTTCTGGTTCTCGCGCCTCTGGGCCGGGCTCGGGGTGGTCGACATCTGGGCGGCGTTCCGGCGCTCGCTGGCGCTCGGCCTCGTGGTGATGGGGCTCACCGTCACCATCGCGTTCTTCGCCGGCCTGGCCTTCCGCAAGGGCTTCTTCGGCCAGACGCCCTTGTTCTACGTCGCGGTGGCGAGCCTGATCGTGCCCTCGATCGTGGTGTCGCTCGGCATCGGCCTCGAATTCCGGCTGATCGACGAAGGCATCAAGGCGCTGGCCGCCTGGACCGGGTGGGGCTTCCTCCAGGACCACGGCACCGTGATGGGGCTGTTCACCTCCGCGCTCGGGGCGCATCTCACCTGGACGCTGCCCTTCGGCCTCCTCATCATGTTCGCGGTGTTCAACCGCTTCAACCCGGCCTACGAGGAGGCGGCGCGCGACCTCGGCGCCACCGGCCCGCAATCGCTCCGCCACGTCGTGGTGCCGATCATCCTGCCGTCCCTCGTCGGCGTCGCCCTGTTCGGCTTCACCCTGTCCTGGGACGAGCTCGCCCGGACCAGCCAGGCGATCGGCGGGCGCAACACCCTGCCGCTGGAGTTGCAGGGCCTCACCACCACGGTGACCACGCCGGAGATCTACGCGCTCGGCACCGTGACGACGGGCGTCTCGCTCCTCGTCATCGGGCTCGCCTTCGGCAGCTTCCTGCTGATCCAGCGCCGCCGCGCCAGGCGGGTGACGCTGCCGGGGACCTGACCCACTCAATCCGTCGTGCGCACCGTCCAGGTCGCCCGGCGGATGCCCTCGGCGGCCCCTAAGCGCGCGATCACCGCGTCGATCTCCTCCGGCTCGATCGCGGTGCTGACCAGGGTGGCGACCACCTCGACGTCGTCCTCGCCGCGCTCCTCGACATCGACCTCGCTGACGGGATAGTGGGCCGCCTCCAGGCGCTCGACCAGGAGGTCGCGCACCTCCGAGAGGCGGCCGGTCTCGGTGACGGCACGGACCTCGTAGGTCGCCTCCGAATCGCGCTCGTCGATCGGGATGCGGTTGATGGCGTTGACCAGCGGCCGCAGCAGGGTGTTGCCGGCGAGCACCGCCGCGGTGACCAGCGCGGCCTCCGCCGCGAGATCGACCCCCGACAGGGCGCCGACCGCCGCCGAGCACCAGAGCGTCGCCGCGGTGTTGAGGCCGCGGACGTTCATCCCCTCCTTCATGATCACGCCGGCGCCGAGGAAGCCGACGCCCGAGACCACGTAGGCGACGATGCGGATCGCCCCATCGGCATGGCCGATGCGCATGCCGAGATCGGTGAAGGCGGCCGCGCCCACCGCCACCAGCACGTTGGTGCGCAGGCCCGCGGTGCGCTGCCGGTACTGCCGCTCCGCCCCGATCAGGGTGCCAAGCACGAAGGCGCACAGCAGGCTCAAGGCCGAGTTGAGGAATTCGCCGGCCTGGAAGGCCTGGATGATCGCCATCGCGTCCGCGCCGCTTGTGAGGGGGACGGGCCCCCGAGGCCCGCACCTGAAACCCCGAGCCTATAGCGGGGCCGTGTGACGGCCGGATAGCGGAGCGGTCACGCGCCCTTCGGGTCCGATGCCTTGCCGGCGGCCTTGGACTTGGGAGCCGAAGCCTTGGGAGCCGAAGCCTTGGCGGTTGGAGCCTTGGCAGCCGGGACCTTCGCGCCTGCGGACTTGGTGTCGGCAGACTTGGCCACCCCGGGCTTGGCGGACGTTCCCTTGGGATCCGGCTTCTTCGGATCCGGATCCTTGGCAGCCTGGGTCTCGAGACCCGTATTCTTGAGATCCGTGTTCTTGCCCGCCACCTTCACCTTGGCCTTGCGGGCCTTTGCGCCCTCGGCGCCGACCGCGCGGATCAGGGCGGCCAGGCCGGCCTCGGTCACCGCCTCGGCCGCGTCCTGCACGCTGAACCAGCGGCACTCGCGCTCCTCCTGCTCGGGCCAGGTCTTGAGCTGCTTGCGCACCTCCAGGCGAAAGACCTGGACCTGGCACAGCACCGTGTCGCGGCTCTTCAGGCGCTTGTTGTAGAAATAGCTCCCGAGCGCCCGTCGGCCGACCCGGCCGATCAGGCCGGCCTCCTCGTAGGCCTCGCGCGCGGCGGCCTCGTAGTTCTTCAGGCCCTTCATCGGCCAGCCCTTCGGCGCCACCCAGCGCCGGGTCTCGCGGGAGGTGATGAGCATGACCTGCAAGGTTCCGTCGGGCCCGGTGCGGACCGGCAGCACGGCGACCTGCCGGCGCGGCTCGCCGTTGCGCTCCGACCATCCGGTCAGGAAACCCGCCAGGGATCTCAGGCTCTTCATGATCCGGCGCGGTCCGCGGCGGAACGGCATCCCGGGTCGCGGGAAACGAGGCTCGGGCGATGACGGGACCCAAGGAGATCGAGGCCGAGGGACTTCGAGGCGGGGGATGCCGAGCCAGGCCTCGGGCAGGTCACGGGTGTCACGTCGCGGCGCGCTCGCTGGTCCGGTCTCGGGGAAGGAACCCGAGGACTCCGTGGCAGAGTTCCCTGGCGTCGACCTCTCCTGCGAGACATCTTTGCGCGTCGGGACAGATCCGTCGAGGGCACGTTCCGCAGCCCGGTTTCCCCGCGGCGGATGGCGCACCTCTCCCGTCCCTTTAAGCGGGGTCGGCCATGGCGCTCAAGAAGGATTTGTTAACCGGCAAAACAATCGCTGTGCCGGCGGCCGGAATCAGGCCTCGCCGCCGAGGGTGGCGATGAGGGCGTCGAGGCGGCTGCGCAGCTCGGCGATCTCGCCCTCCGACATCTTCAGGGTCTCGACCACGGAGCGGCGGACCGCCCCGGCCTCCTCCTGGAGAGCCTGGCCCTCCTCGGTCAGGCTGATCTCGACCTCGCGCTCGTCGGCCTGCCGCCGGGTGCGGCGCACGAAGCCGGCGGCCTCCAGGCGCTTCAGCACCGGGGTCAGCGTTCCGGAATCGAGGCGCAGGCGCCGGCCGATATCGGAGACCGTCAGCCCGTCGCTCTCCCACAGCACGATCAGCACGAGGTATTGCGGATAAGTGAGGCCCAGTCGCTCGAGCAGCGGCCGGTAGCACTTCGTCATCCGGTGAGAGGCGGCGTAGAGCGCGTAGCAGAGCTGATTGTCGAGCCGCAGCGCTTCCGCGCCTGACAGGACAGGCTTGAGAGAATTCATGTGCACACCATTCCAACGGCACCCGGGCGCCGCCCTCGCCGCAGGATCATCAGGTCACCAACCTAACACGGCTGACGGACCACCGAAATCCACACCAATGGCTTCGATGGTGAACAATCATCTCTCGGATAGGGCTCCGTCCGCAAGAGCATGGGAGAAATGACCGGATCGCACCCGTCCGAAACCTCGGGCCGACCCGGATCTCACCGCCGGCCGTCGAGGGGCGGCCGGGAACGGCGCTCGACCACCAGGGGCCGGCCGGCCCGGCGCTCGACGATCACCGTGCGCGGGCCGCGCAGGCCGCTGCCGGTGCTGATGATCCGCTCCGGCGCACGCTCGAGCTTCGGCTTGGCGGCCAGGGCCTGGGCGGCCTGCAGCACGTGCGGGCGCACCTCGTCGGGGGGCAGGCCGATCAGGCCCGCGGCGATCTCGACCTGCTGCTCGACGTCGTCGGCGAGGTCCTGTGCCGCGGCCACCGCCTCGGAGATGGTGGGGGGCTCCTTGCGCACCCGGATCGGCGGCAGGTTGCGGGGCTTGTCGGTCGTCTTCTTCACGGGGCGGCTCATCATCATGCGGCTGAGCATAGCGCAGCTGTCGCGATTGTTGCAGTGCAACACGCGCATGTCCAACCCCGCGCCGCTGGAATGGTTGCGCCGGTCTCACGGTTAGCTCGATGGTTAGCCCGCGCTGGCCGCAAGGGAATTCGTTCCACCCGCCCGGCTCCGGCGGGAGAGCGGGCATAAGGTCGCACCATCGCGGCCGGCCGGCTTGCCCGGACCGGGTCGGCCTGAGACACTGGGGAGGCCATGACCGATCTCCCCCGCCTCGACCCGCGCCTGACCCCGGCGCGGCCCGACCTCGCCGACGAACGCCTGCGCGGGCGGGTGGAGGCGGCGGCCTACGTCCCCGGCCGGCCGCACCGGATCGCCGTCCCGGTCGCGCCCCTGCGGCGCGCGCCCGATCCGGCCGCCGGCCTCGACAGCGAGGCCCTGTTCGGCGAGGCCGTCACGATCTTCGACATCCGCGACGGCTGGGCCTTCGCGCAACTCGCGGCCGACAGCTATGTCGGCTACCTCCCGGCCGAAGCCCTGGGGCCCGCCGATCCCGCCCCGACCCACCGGGTCTCGGCCCTGCGCACCTTCCTCTACCCCGCCGCCGACCTGAAGCGCCCGGCTCTCGGCGCGCTCGGCCTCGGCGCCCAGGTGGCGGTGACGGCCCGGGAGGGCGCCTATGCCCGGCTGGACGACGGGCGCTACGTCTGGGCCGGGCACCTCGCCCCCCGCGACGCGATCGAGCCGGACATCGCCGCGACGGCCCTGCGCTTCCTCGGCACGCCCTATCTCTGGGGCGGGCGCAGCAGCCTGGGGCTCGATTGCTCGGGCCTGGTGCAGACGGCCCTGCACGCCGCCGGCCTCGCGGCCCCCCGCGACAGCGATCAGCAGGAGGCGGCCTTGGGCGAGGTGGTGGCGCCAGGTCCCTCTCTCGCTGGCCTGCGGCGGGGCGACCTGGTGTTCTGGCGCGGCCATGTCGGCATGATGCTGGACGAGACGCAGCTGATCCACGCCAACGGCCACCACATGGCGGTGGCGATCGAGCCGCTCGCCGAGGCGGAGGCGCGCATCCGCGCCGGCCGGACCGGGCCGGGCACGGGCGACGGAGCGATCCGCGCGGTCAAGCGCCTGGTGCCCGCCGCCTGATCCTGCTTGCGGCGGGACGACGCCGTCCTCGCCCGGTCCAGATGGTCCCTCGGCCCGGTAACCTGCGGGCCTATTTGCCCCGCGGGACGGTGGATCCATGCACGAATCCGTGGACATCCGGCGGAATAGTGACGCAGCGCGAGGGTCGACGCCTCGCGCCGGCCATAACCCGTCGTAGGATGAGGCGGATACCCTTCGTCTCGAATCCCGAGGATACCCGCTCCCGATGCTGACCGGTTCGGCCATCACCCGCGCGCTCGTCATCGTCGTGCTGGCGGCCGGCCTCGCCGGGCTGTGGCAGTTCTTCATGCCGCGCGCCGCCGGCCCTCACCTCTCCGAGCCGCCCAAGGTGTCGGAGTCGCCAAAGCGCGCCGAGGCCGGCCGAAGCGTGCCGCCCGCACCGACGGGCGAGGCCGGCGATCCGGTGCGCTCGGTCTATCCCGGCCCGCGCCCGGCCGACCCGCCGCCGCAGCGCCCGCCGGTCGTGGCGGAAGCGCCCCCCGCGGCGAGCCCGGTGCCCGTCCCCGTCCCGGCGCCGGTCCCGGCCCCTGCCCCCTCCCCTCCCCCGGTCTTCACCCCGGCGGCCCCCTCCGCGCCGCTGCCGCAGGCCGACGCGACCGCCGACGCGCCGCCCGCGACCGGCACGGTCGACCTCAACACCGCCAGCGTGGCGGAACTGAACGGACTGGGCGGCGGCATGATCGGCAAGGCGATCGTCGCGAGGCGCCCCTACGGGTCGCCGGGCGAGCTCCTGTCGAAGCGGGTGCTGAGCCGGGCGACGTACGAGAAGATCAAGGGTCAGGTGACGGTCCGCTAGGCAGACCTCGCCGAAGTGGCTGCCGGTTTTGCGACAAAAATCCGCGACAGGACAACAACTTGAGCGGACGAAGCGTTGGCCTGCCCACGCAAGTCTGCTCAGGGACCATCGGGACGGCCCCGCGGCCGGGCGGCCCCGAACCCGGATTCCGGCTTGGCCGGAGGACGACCGGACCTTCGGCCGATCCCGAACGGACCGGGATCGAGAATCCGCGGGATCGACGGCTGCGGGGAACCGCGCTCGGTCCAGGGCGCACCCTGCACCGCCTCCCGTCCGAGCCCGTCCCGCCCCGGAGATCCGATAGCCGGAAGCCCTTGCAGTCGGTCCTTCATCGATCCGATCGACTCAACCAGAAATATACACGTATTCATTGCAAATCATCGATTAGATTTTCATTATTCCAGTCTACATAACGTTACCTGACAGCAACACGATCGATCGATGACATCGATTGGACGAGAGTTCCGTTGTGTCAGGCGTCACCATGCCGAATAGGGATGTCCGCCCGATGCGTCGAGCACCGGTCTTCCTCGACGCAGCACATCCCAGGACTGCAATCACATGCCGCGTTATGGACACCATCGTGCCGGCGCCTGCCTCGTCCTCCTGACCGGCCTCGGCGTGGCGCCGGATGCCCGGGCCCAGACCGCACTCGCCCAGACCGCACCCGCCCAGACCGCACCCGCCCAGGACGACATCCGGCTCGACGAGATCTCCGTGCGGGCAGGCGCCGGGCCGGGCGGGCTCGTCGGCCCGACGGCGGTCGTCGGCCCGCCGCCGCCGCCCTATGCGGGCGGCGCGGTCGGCTCGGGCTCGCGGCTCGGCCTGCTCGGCAACCGCTCCGTCTTCGACCAGCCCTTCAGCGCGACCAGCTATACGGACAAGCTGATCCGCGACCAGCAGGCGCGCAACGTCCAGGACGTGGTCAACAACGACCCGTCGATCCGCACCAACGTGCCGGCCTTCTCGGGCATCCTCGGCTTCTTCATCCGCGGCTTCCCGGTCTTCGCCCAGGACATGGCGTTCAACGGCCTGTTCGGCGTCGCCGATGCGTTCAACCCGGCGATCGAGCCGATCGAGCGGGTCGAGGTCCTGCGCGGGCCCTCGACCCTGCTCTCGGGCGTGCCGCCCTTCGGCAATATCGGCGGCACCATCAACCTGATCCCGAAGCGGGCCGGCGACGAGCCGCTCACCCGCGCGACCCTCGGCTACGCCTCCGACGGCCAGATCTACAAGGCGATCGATGTCGGCCGCCGCTTCGGCGAGGCCGGGGAATGGGGCCTGCGCTTCAACGGCGCCTTCAACAACGGCCACACGCCGATCGACAACCAGAGCGTCCATTTCGGGACGGCGGCGCTCGCCCTCGATTATCGCGGCGAGCGCCTGCGGGCGAGCCTCGACCTCGGCTACCAGGAACTCGACTTCACCTCGCCGTTGCGCAACCGCATGGTGGCGGCCGGCGTGCGGATTCCCCGCGCGCCCGACCTGACCGGCAACCAGCAGCAGCCCTGGGAGTACCGCGACAGCGCCAACCAGCACCTCGCCACCCGGGTCGAATACGACCTGACCCCGGACCTGACGCTGTACGGCGCCTATGGCGTCTCGAACTTCCGTCAGGAATATTTCGGCGGGGTGCTGACGATCTTCAACGCCCGCGGCGATTACCGCGATCCGGTCAGCTACCTGCCGTTCCACATCGTCAACCAGACGGCGGAGGCGGGCCTGCGCGGCACCGTGGAGACCGGTCCGGTCAAGCACAGCTTCGGGCTCGCCGCGGTCGGATTCTGGCAGGACCTCGCCCAGCCGCCGGCGCAGAGCGTCGGGCCGACCATCGTGTCGAACCTCTACGACCCCACCTATGTCGCGCCGCGCTCCACCTTCGGCCTGTCGAACGCGACGCCGCGGACCTCGAGCCGGATCAACCGCAGCATCGCCGTCGCCGATACGCTGTCGATCCTCGACGACCGGGTGCTGCTCACGATCGGCGGCCGCTGGCAGAGCCTCGACGTCAATTCCTACAACCCGGCCAGCGGCTTGCGGACCGGGGCGAGCGAGAGCGGCGCCTTCTCGCCGGGCGTCGGCCTCGTGGTGAAGCCGTGGGAACGGCTCTCGCTCTACGCCAACTACGTCGAGGGCCTGACCTCCCCGGTGGCACCGGTGAACGCCGTCAACGCCTCGGCGGCCTTCCCGGCCTTCGTGTCGCGCCAGACCGAGGTGGGCGCCAAGTACGATTTCGGCACCGTCGGCGTCGGCGTCGCGGCCTTCGCGATCGAGCAGCCCTTCGGCTTCCTCGACAGCCGTACCCTGGTCTTCTCCGTCGACGGCCGCCAGCGCAACAGCGGCGTCGAGATGACGGTGTTCGGCGAGCCGGTGCCGGGGGTGCGGCTTCTCGGCGGCGTCACCCTGCTCGACGGGGTGCAGGTGCGCGCGCAGGATCCGCGCAATGTCGGACGCAAGGCGGTCGGCGTGCCGGACGTGCAGCTCAACCTCTACGGCGAGGTCGATCTGCCCCCGAGCCTGCTTCCCGGCCTGACGCTGACCGGGCGGGTGATCTACACCTCGGCCCAGTACTATGACCTCGCCAACAGCCAGAAGATCCCGGACTGGACGACGCTCGACCTCGGTCTGCGCTACGCTACGACATTCCGGGACCGGCCGCTGACCCTGCGGGCCAACGTCGTCAACGTGACGGGCAACACCTACTGGGCTTCGACCGGCCGGGGCATCCTGAGCCAGGGCGCGCCGCGGACCTTCCTGCTCTCGGCGTCGATGGATTTCTGAGAGACGATGGGATGGCCTCGTGCCGGTCGATCCGGCACGACCCTCGACAGCCCTCCTCATCCTCCCGGGACCGCGCAGCGCAAATCCGGAAGGACGAGGAGGGTTCGACTTCGGTCTTCTCTCCCGAGGAAATCCGGCCCTCGACGCACCGCGTCGAGGGCCGGACCGATCACGCCGCCAGCGGCGCCGGGATCTCGGTCTCGCGCTCGGTCACGAGATCGGCGGCGATGCGGCCGGAGCCCGCCGCCATGGTCCAGCCGAGCGTGCCGTGGCCGGTATTGAGCACGAGGCCCCGGATCGGGGTGCGGCCGAGATAGGGCACGTTCGAGGGCGTGGTCGGGCGCAGGCCGCTCCAGGCGGTGGCGGCGGAAAAGTTGCCGGCACTCGGGAAGGTGCGGCGGGCATTCTCCAGGATCGCCGCGACCCGGGCGGCGTCGAGGTGGCGGGTATAGCCCGAGAGTTCGGCGGTGCCGGCGACGCGCAGATGGGTGCCGAGGTTGGAATAGACCAGCTTGTACTCGTCGTCGGTGAGGCTGACCTGCGGCGCGCCGTTATGGCCCTCGATCGGGATCGAGACCGAGTAGCCCTTGGCCGGGTAGATCGCGAGGTTGACCCCGTAGCGGCGCAGGAACGGCGCCGACCACGAGCCGAGGGACACCACGACGTTCGGGGCGCTGAGCCGCTGGTGCCCGCCCTCGACCATCACCTCGACGCCGGTGATCCGGTCGCCTGCCGGAGACAGCAGCAGCCGTGTCGCCTCCGAGCCGTACAGGAAGGTCGCGCCCATCGCGGCGGTGCGGGCGGCGAGCGCCTGGGTGAAGGCGCGGGCGTCGCCGCTCTCGTCCTCCGCCGTGTAGGTGGCGCCGACGACGTCCCCGATGCTGTCGGCGAAGGCGGGCTCGATCGCCAGCACCTCGTCGCGGCCGATCACCCGGCGCTCGCAGCCGTGCCGGCGCATCAGGTCGGCGACGGGCTTGGCCGCCTCGAACTCCTTCAGGTCGCGGTAGAAATGCAGGATGCCGAGCGTCTTCTCCGAATAGGCCAGGCTCTCGGTGGCGCGGATCTCCTGGAGCTTGGCCCGGCTATAGGCACCGAGCCGCACGATCTCGACGGTGTTGCGGCGCGCCCGCTCGGGGGTGCAGTTGCGCAGGAAGCCGGCGATCCACGACCATTGGTGCCGGTCGAGGCGGGGGGTGAAGAGCAGCGGCGCCTTCGCGTCGAACAGCCACTTCATCACCTTGAGCGGCGCGCCCGGATTGGCCCAGGGCTCGGCGTGGCTCACCGAGATCTGGCCGCCATTGGCGTAGCTGGTCTCGAGCCCGGCCCCGGCCTGGCGGTCGACCACGCAGACCGACAGGCCTGCCTTGGCGGCCCAGTAGGCCGTGGCGGTGCCGACGACGCCGGCGCCGAGCACGATGAGATCGAAGGAGGTCTGTTGTCCCGACACGCGTTCCATCCTTCCCGCCTCGTCGAGGCAGGTCTTACGGTTTGGAACTCTGTTCGGGTGGCCTGAGAGATTCGCCGGGGTCATGCCCGGCTTGCTCCATCGGCGGGCGTCGTGGCGCCCTCTCCAGAGTGTCCTCTCGATCGCGGTCCTTTCACCTGAGAGCTTCGGCGCGCAGCACGGCTGGCACGCCTTTCCCCTTCGGTGCCGGCTCGAAGCCGGTCTCTCCCGCGACCATCAACGGACGGCCGAGCTTCTAGCACGGCCGTCCGCTCCGCAAAAGGTCCAAGTCGCAAAAGCGCAAGGATCGGTCGCTTCCGCTCAACGGGAGGGGCCGACCGCGTCAGGCCCGGCAGGCCTCGAAGCCCTTGCGGATCGCGTCCGGATCGAGGTGGCGGCCGATGAAGACGACGCGGGATTCGCGCGGGTCGCCCGGCTTCCACTCGTCCTGGAGGTCGCCGTCCAGGATCATGTGGACGCCCTGGAACACGAAGCGGCGCGGCTCGTCGGGGAAGCTGACGATGCCCTTGCAGCGCAGGATGTCCGGCCCCTGGACCTGGGTCAGGTCGGAGATCCACGGCATGAACTTGTTGGGATCGACCGCGCCGGGAAGCCGGGCCGAGATCGACTGGATCTCGTCGGAATGGTGGTGGTGGTGCCCCTCCTCCAGGAATTCCGGCTCGATCTCGATGATGCGCGAGAGGTCGAAGGCGCTGCGGCCGAGCACCTTGTCGAGCGGCACGGCGCAGTGCCGGGTGCGGTGGATCTCGGCGGACGGGTTGATGGCGCGGATCTGGCGCTCGACGCTGTCCAGCCCCGCCTCGTCGACGAGGTCGGCCTTGTTGAGCAGGATCACGTCCGCGAAGGCGACCTGGTTCTTGGCCTCCGGCGCGTCCTTCAGGCGCTCGGACAGCCACTTGGCGTCGACCACCGTCACCACCGCGTCGAGGGTGGCGGCCTCGCCGACATCCTGGTCGACGAAGAAGGTCTGGGCGACCGGGGCCGGGTCGGCCAGCCCGGTGGTCTCGACGATGATCGCGTCGAACTTGCCCTTGCGCTTCATCAGGCCGTCCATGATGCGGATCAGGTCGCCGCGCACGGTGCAGCAGATGCAGCCGTTGTTCATCTCGAACACTTCCTCGTCGGCGCCGACGACGAGGTCGTTGTCGATGCCGATCTCGCCGAACTCGTTGACGATCACGGCGTAGCGCTTGCCGTGCGGCTCGGTGAGGATGCGGTTGAGGAGCGTGGTCTTGCCGGCGCCGAGATAGCCGGTGAGCACCGTGACGGGGATCTTGTCGGACATGCGGGGCCGTCTGTTCGCAGATGAGAGGGGCGCCGGGGGGCGCCGCGACGGGTGATATAGTGTGTCATTCCCCCCGGCGCGAGGCCGCATCCGGCAGGCTGAAGCGGCTCACGTCGCGCAGCAGGTCCACGAAGGCGCGGGCGCCGTGATCGAGGAGGGCGCGGCCGGCCTCCGCAGTCCCGAGGCGGGCATCCCCGATGGCGCCGGCCGGGTTGAGATCCTGGGCATGCCAGGCGAAGGCGGCCGGGCGGCCGGCGCGCAGGTGGGTGTAGGTCTCCTCCATCGCGCGGCTCGCCGGCACGAAGTCGCGCACCGCCCTCGTGCGCACCAGGTCGGGCCGGAGCGCCAGCATCAGGGCGGTCTCGATCCCGCCGCCATGGATGCCGTGGCGCACCTCGTCGTCGGGAAACAGGCCCGGCGGGGTGCCGAAGCGGCTCCAGGCGGTGGTGACCGCCACCATCCCGTGCCGGCCGCGCAGGCCGAGAGCCACGAGGTCCATCAGCGCGCTGTTGCCGCCATGCGACGACACGATGACGAGCCGGCGGCAGCCCGCCCGCACGACCCCGTCGCCGATCTCGCCCCAGGCGCGCAACGCCGTCTCGGGCGTCAGCGTCAGGGTGCCGGGAAAGTCGGCGTGCTCGGGCGACAGGCCGACGCCCTGCACCGGCAGCACCCGCACCTCGAGGTCGCCGGGGACGAGATCCGCGACCCGCGCCAGGTAGCCCTCGGCGATGACGACGTCGGTGGAGAGCGGCAGATGCGGCCCGTGCTGCTCGATCGCCGCGACCGGCAGCACGGCCACGGCGGCGCTCAGGGCCCCGTCGCGGCATTCCTCGGTGGTCAGGTCGCCCCAGGGCCGGGCCGGCATCACGTCGCTCCTCTGATCGGGGCCCGCATCATAGGCCGCGGCCCGGCCGGCCGAAACCGGAGGTCCGTCATCCGGGAACCGGCCGTCCAAGCGTCCGTGATCCAGCAGGCGTCCGTCATCCAGGCGTCATGGGCGGGCTGCATGTGCCTTCTCGAGGCGCCACGGGGCGCCTCTCCCGCTGCGCTTGCGCTCACCGTGCCGGCGCGGCAGGATTGTCTTCGAGAACAGGGGCGACACGCCATGGCAGCGAGCGAGCAGGCTTTGGCCGTGGACGCGCCGCGCCGGGCGTCCAAGCGCCTCCGGCCTCCGGGCGCCAAGAGCGTCGGCTGGGCCCTGATGCAGGCGGCGCGCCTCCATCGCGGCCGCATCGGCGACCGCCTGGCGGAACTCGATCTCTTCGCCGGCCAGGAGCAGGTGGTGCAGGCGCTCGCCGCCGCGGGCACCATGACCATGGGCGACCTCGCCGCCACCCTGCGGGTGCGCCCGCCCACCGCCTCGAAGACCATCACGCGGCTCGCCGCCATGGGGGTGGTCGAGCGCCGGACCGAGATCGGGGACGGCCGCATCGTCCGGGTGCGCCTGACCGAGGCGGGCCTGGCCAAGGCCGCGGCGATCGAGGGCCTCTGGGACGAGGTCGAGGCCGAGATGCTGGGCGGCTTCGACAACAAGGAGCGCCGGCGCCTGCGCAAGCTCCTGCGCCGCGCCACCCGCAACCTCGCCGAGGCCGCCGGGCTGGAGGCGCACGAATCGGATTCGGAAGCCGAGGACGACCTCGACGGCGGGCTCGACGGGGATTCGAGCCGGGACATGGACTGATACCAACGGTCGTTGGAAACGACCTTTGGTTCCGTTCTCGAATTTTCGTCAAGCCTCTGGCTTGGCATCGAAAATTCGAGATGATTCAATGGCTCGATGCGTCAGCATCTTGGGCCATTGGTATGACGCGTCCGCGCGACCGCTTGCCGGGGCGGCTTGCCACGGCGGCGTGCGACCGCCATCTCTGGCGCCGCAACCGACAGGCAGGAATCCGTCATGGCCAAGCAGGAACGCAGCGCGCTCATCGTCGGGGCCTCGCGGGGCTTGGGGCTGGGTCTGGTGCGGGCCTTCCTCGCCCGCGGCTGGGACGTCACCGCCACGTCCCGCGGCGAGGCGCCGGCGCTCTCCTCCCTGAGCCCCGTCGCGCCCGCGCTGGCCCGGGTCGACATCGACGACGACGCGGCGGTGACGCGCCTGCACGACGATCTCGCCGGCACGAGCTTCGACGTGGTGTTCGTGGTCGCGGGCATCGCCGACGGCGCCCAGGTGCCGCTGCCGCAGGGCGACCGGGCGACGGCGCTGAAGGTCTACGAGACCAACGCGGTGAGCCCGATCCGCTTCGCCGAGACCTTCGCCGACCGGGTCGCCCCCGGCGGCCTGATGGTGCTGATGAGCTCGGTCCTCGGCAGCGTCTCGCTCAACGAGAGCGGCGGCTGGGAGAGCTACCGGGCGAGCAAGGCCGCCCTCAACACCCTCGCCCGCAGCTTCGCCACCCGCCACCACGACGCGCCCTTCGGCACCGTGCTGATGCATCCGGGCTGGGTGCGCACCGACATGGGCGGACCGGACGCCGACATCGACGTCGCCACCAGCGCCGGGGGGATGGTGGAGGTGGTCGAGGGGCGGCTCGGGCAGCGGGGCTGCGTGTACCTGGATTATCGGGGGGAGACGCTGGGGTGGTAGGGCTCTCCGCCACGCTGGAACAGACTGTACCGGCCAGTGGCGCCGACACCGTGGGAACTGGCTGGTCGATGCACCATCATGGTGTATGATGGATCATGTCAGAGAAGCGAAAGCCGACTTATGACCTCGACAGCTTCCAAACCTGGGCGATGAGCACGCATTTCCGCGTAACAGGATCAGCCATCCGAACCGCAGCAGAGATTGGCTTCGGCGCAACTGACATGATCGAAACCATTCAAAGCATGGAAAAGCGGCATTTTAACAAGTCAGTGACCTCGCATCACAATCCGCGCGAGTGGCAAGACGTTTATCACGTTCCCTCGGAAATCGGCACATTGTACGTCAAATTCAGATCTGACGCCGTCACGGAATTTTTGCTGCTGTCGTTCAAGGAGAAGAACGATGGATGACGCACCTGTTTGTCCCGTTACCGGGGAGCCGATGGTGCGGGACACACGTCCTTTCGTGGTCTCCTATAAAGGCCGCAGTCACGATGTCGCCTTGCCGGGCTGGTACTGTGATACAAGCGGCGAAAGCATCCATTCGCGGGAAGACCTCAAGGTTTCAGATCGCGCGCTGATGGTACTCAAAGCCGAGATCGATGGTCTTGCGACCCCGAGCGAAGTTGCTCGTGTTCGCAAGAAACTCGGTCTGTCGCAAGTGAAGGCTAGCGAGATTCTGGGTGGCGGGCCTCGCTCATTTCAGAAATATGAGAGCGGTGAGGTTACGCCGAGCCGGGCCATGACAAATCTCCTGCGCATCATGGAGCGTCACCCGGAGGAAATTCACCGTCTCGAAGCCGACGTGCCTGTAGGTGGCAGGTCGTCCCCGCCCCGAGACTAGAAAACAGACTTCTGTCAATTTCCAGATCATTGTCGAAGGGGCTCCGTCGCGCCGGTAGCGCTCATCACTCCCCCGCCAACCCCCGCCCCAGCGCCCCCACCACGATCTCGATCTGCCCGCGCAGCACCGGCTCGCTCAGCACCATCAGCTTCTCGTCGAGGCCGAGGCTGACGAGGCCATGGGTGGCGGAGAACAGGGAGCGGGCGAGCAGCGCCCGCTCGCGATCCCGCAGATCGGGCCGCAGCACCCGCAACGGGGCCTCGATGTAGCGGAACAGGCGCACCTGCTCGACGAGGTACCAGTCGGGCAGGGCGTGCGTCGTGACCCGGTGCTGGAACAGGGCGCGCCAGCGCGGCCGATTCCCGGCGGCGAAGTGCAGGTAGGCCACCGCCAGCCGGATCAGGGTCTCCACCGCCGCATCCCGCTCGGCCGGCGTCGCCGCCCCTTCCGGCGCCGGTGCGATGGGCACCGCCGTGATCGCCCGCTCGAACAATGCCAGCGTGCGCAGGTTCACCATCAGGATCAGGGCGTCGAGGTCCGGGAACGCCGTGTAGATCGCGCCCACCGCGCAGCCGGCCTCCTTGGCGAGGTCGCGGGCCTTCAGCGCCGACAGGCCGTTGTCCGCGATCGCGGCCTCGGCCGCGTCGATGAGGGCCGTCCGCAGCCGCTCCCGCCTCTCGTCGCTCCGCATGCCGTCTCCGCCTCTCCGGTGCGCACCCGCACCCACGCACGAGGTGCGTGTCCGCACCATCAACCCGGGTGCGTTTCCGCACCATCGACCCGGGTGCGTTTCCGCACCTGCCTGAACAACGTTCAAATTTGCGCTTGAACAACGTTCAAGGCTGTGGAAATCTGCGTTCGTGAACGACGTTCACGGAACCGGAGCCGACGATGCTCAACCTCCTCTCCACCCTCGTCCGGGGCGCCGCCGCCCGTGCCGCCGAGGACCTGCACGACCAGCATGCCTTCCTGATCCTGGAGCAGCAGCTGCGCGACGCCGCCGCCGCCCTCGACGACAGCCGCCGGACGCTGGGGCGGGCCATCGCCCAGGAAGCCGCGGACGCGAAGAAGCAGGATGCCCTCGCCGCCCGGATGGCCGAGCTGGAAGCCAGCGCCGTCGCGGCACTCGACGGCGGGCGCGAGGATCTGGCGCAGGAAGCCGCCGAGGCGCTCGCCGAGATGGAGGAGGAGGCCGACGCCCTCCGGACGACCCGGGCGGCCTACGGGGCCGAGGTCGCCGCCCTGCGCCGGGCCGTGCGCAAGGGCTCCCGGCACTTCGCCGAACTGGAGCGCGGTCAGCGCATCGCCCGGGCGACGGAGGCGGTGCGCCGCCTGCGGGCCCGGCGCGGGCAGGGCATGGGAAGCCCGGCGGCGCTCGCCGAGGCGCAGGCCACCCTGCGCCGCCTGCGCGAAGCGCAGGCGGCGGATGCCGCCTCGGACGAGGCTCTGACGATCATCGAGGCGGCGGCGCCCGAATCCCTGTGCGAGCGCCTGGAGGAGGCCGGCTTCGGCCCGCGCACCCGGCCGAGCGCCGGCAGCGTGATGGAGCGCCTGCGCGCCAAGGCGCAGAGCCAGACCGACGCCAAGTTCGACGCCGCCTGACCGCACCGAACCCGTAACCCGTTTCCGAGGAGACCCCGTCATGAACCCGCAGACCACGCAGCACACCTCCGCCTGGGTCGCGTTCACCTACGCCTCCTTCATCGGCGCCGCCACCATGGTGGCGGGCGGCATCCTGTTCCTGCCGCTCGATCTCTGGACCAAGGCCTACCTCGCCATGGGCGTGACGATGCTGGTCCAGTCCTGCATCACGATGGTCAAGACCGTGCGTGACGTCCACGAGGGCAAGCGCCTCGTCAACCGCATCGAGGATGCCAGGGCCGAACGCCTGCTGATGGAGATGGGCAAGGAGTAGCCTGACGGGCTGCGCTCCCGGACATCGGATCGCCACGAGACCGCGGCACCAAAGCCGGTTAGGGTTTACAGGCTAAGCCCCCATCACCTGCCGCGGCGGCGCCCGGCCACTCCGCACACCCGTCACCGAGCGAGGAACGCCCCTCATGTCCGGAAAGCTGATGGCCAGCCGGCGCTTCGCGCCCCTGTTCTGGTGCCAGTTCTTCTCCGCCTTCAACGACAACTTCCTCAAGAACGCCCTGGTGTTCCTGATCATGTTCGGGGCGGGCGGGCCGGCGGCGGCGCGGATGGCGGCTCGGCGGCCCTGGTGACGCTGGCCGGCGCGGCCTTCATCGCGCCGTTCTTCTTCCTCTCCGGGTTAGGCGGCGAACTCGCCGACCGCTACGACAAGGCCTTCATCGCGCGGCGCCTCAAGGCGGCGGAGATCCTGGCGGCGGGCGTCGCGGTGCTCGGCTTCTGGCTCGCCTCGGTGCCGATCCTGTTCCTGGCCCTCATCCTGTTCGGGATCGTGGCGGCCCTGTTCGGGCCGATCAAGTACGGCATCCTGCCCGATCACCTGGCGCGTGCCGAATTGCCGGCGGGCAACGCGCTGATCGAGGCCGCGACGTTCCTCGCCATCCTCACCGGCACCATCGCGGGCGGGCTCGCCGTCACCCATGGCGGGGCCCACGCCTTCGGGCTCCTGGTGATGGGATTCGCCGTCCTGTGCTGGCTGTCCAGCCTCGCCATCCCGAAGACCGGCGAGGCGGCCCCCTACCTCCAGGTAAACCGCAACGTGCTGCGCTCGACGGGCGGCCTGATGCGCGACCTCTACGAGGATACGCGGCTGTGGCGCACCGGGCTCATCACCAGCTGGTTCTGGCTCGTCGGCGCCGTGGTGCTCGCCCTGCTGCCGGCGCTGGTGAAGGGCACCTTCGGCGGCGACGAGACCGTGGTGACGGCGTTGCTGGCCCTGTTCTCGGTCGGCGTGGCGCTGGGCTCCGGCCTCGCCTCCTGGCTCTGTGCCGGGCGGATCGTGATGCTGCCGACGCCGGTCGCGGCGCTGATCATGGGCCTTATCTCCCTGGACCTCGCGCATGTCGCCGCCACCAGCGTCCCGCCGCCCTCCCCGGTCGGCGCCCTCGATTTCCTGAGCTCCTGGCGCGGCGTCCGCATCGCGGTCGATTTCGTGGTGCTCGCCGCCGCCGCCGGCCTGTTCATCGTGCCGTCCTTCGCCGCGCTCCAGGCCTGGACGCCGAAGGAGCGCCGGGCCCGCGTCATCGCCGCCTCGAACGTGCTCGCCGCGGGATTCATCGTGTTCGGCGCGGTCAGCCTCGCGGTGCTGCAGAAGGCCGGGCTCGCCTCGGCCGGCCAGTTCGTGATCGTCGGCATCGCCAACCTCGTCGCCGGCCTCCTCATCCTGGCGGTCCTGCCGACCAGCGGTTTTCGCGATTTCCTGTCGATCGTGTTCCGGGCCTTCTACCGGCTCGAGGTGCGCGGGCTCGAGAACATCGAGAAGGCGGGCCCGAACGCCATCATCGCCCTCAACCATGTCAGCTTCCTGGATGCCGGCCTCGCCCTGTCGCTGACCGAGCGCGACCCGACCTTCGCCATCGATCACACCATCGCGCAGAGATGGTGGGTCAAGCCCTTCCTGTGGCTCACCCGGGCGCTGCCGCTCGATCCCACCAAGCCGATGGCGACGCGCACCCTCATCAACGCCGTCAAGGGCGGCGAGACCCTGATCATCTTCCCCGAGGGGCGGCTGACCGTCACCGGCAGCCTGATGAAGGTCTATGACGGCGCCGGCCTCATCGCCGACAAGTCTGGTGTGCCGGTGGTGCCGGTGAAGATCGAGGGGCCGGAGCAGACCGCCTTCTCGCGCCTGTCCCGCGCCCAGGTGCGCCGGCGCTGGTGGCCGAAATTCACCGTGACGGTGCTGGAGCCGGTGCGGCTCGACGTCGATGCAGGCCTCAAGGGCAAGGCCCGCCGCCAGGCCGCCGGCGCCGCGCTCTACGGCGTGATGTCGGACCTGATCTTCCGCACCGCGCCGATCGACCGCACGGTGTTCGACGCCGTGGTCGAGGCGGCCGAGCGCGAGGGCGGCTCCCGCGTCGCGGTCGAGGATCCAGTCTCCGGCTCGCTCACCTACCGCCGCCTCCTCATGGGCGCCCGGGTTCTGGGGGCCAAGCTCGGGCCGCTGGCTCCGCAGGGCCGCGCCATCGGCGTGATGCTGCCGAACGCCAACGCGGCGGCCGTCACAGTGCTCGGGGTGATGTCGGCCGGCCGGGTGCCGGCGATGATCAACTTCACCGCCGGCCCGACCAACATCCTCAACGCCTGCAAGGCGGCGGAGGTCGAGACGATCGTCACCTCCCGGGCCTTCGTGCAGAAGGGCCGCCTCGACGCCCTGATGGAGGCGCTCAGCCAGAACCTGACAATCGTCTACCTGGAGGATGTCCGCGAGCAGGTCGGCCGGCTCGACAAGCTGCGCGGATTGTTCGGCTGGCGCCACGCGCTCCACCCCCGCCGCCCGGAGGATCCGGCGGCGATCCTGTTCACCTCCGGCAGCGAGGGCACGCCGAAGGGCGTGGTGCTCTCCCACCGCAACATGCTGGCCAACGCCGCCCAGGCCCAGGCGCGGATCGATTTCGGCCGCACCGACAAGGTGTTCAACGTCCTGCCGGTGTTCCACTCGTTCGGGCTGACGGTCGGGCTGGTGCTGCCGCTGGTCTCCGGCGTGCCGGTCTACCTCTACCCGTCGCCGCTGCACTACCGGATCGTGCCGGAGCTGGTCTACGGTTCGAACGCGACCATCCTGTTCGGCACCGACACCTTCCTCGCCGGCTATGCCCGGGTGGCCCACGCCTACGATTTCCGCTCGCTGCGCTACATCCTGGCCGGGGCCGAGCCGGTGAAGCCCGCCACCCGCAAGGCCTACGCCGAAAAGTTCGGCCTGCGCATCCTGGAGGGCTACGGCGTCACCGAGACGGCGCCGGTGCTGGCGCTGAATACCCCGATGTTCAACCGCTTCGGCACGGTCGGGCGGATCATGCCCGGCATGGAGGCGCGGCTGGAGCCGGTGCCCGGCGTCGCGGAAGGCGGGCGCCTGTTCGTGCGCGGCCCCAACGTGATGCTGGGCTATCTCAGGGCCGAGAAGCCCGGCGTGCTGGAGGCGCCAATCGAGGGCTGGCACGATACCGGCGACATCGTGACGATCGATGCCGAGGGCTTCGTCACCATCCGCGGCCGGGCCAAGCGCTTCGCCAAGGTCGGCGGCGAGATGATCTCGCTCGCCGCGGTCGAGGCGGTCGCCGCCGAGCTCTATCCGGAGGCCGCCAGCGCCGTCGCGGCGCTCCCCGATGCCCGCAAGGGCGAGCGCCTGGTGCTGGTGACCGAGAAGAAGGACGCGACCCGCGCCGCCTTCCAGGCCCGGGCCCGCGCGAGCGGCCTCAGCGAACTCGCCGTGCCGGCCGAGATCGTGACCGTCGACACGCTGCCGCAGCTCGGCTCCGGCAAGGTCGATTTCGCCGCCGTGACCCGGCTCGCCGCCGAGCGGACGAAGCCCGCGGAGGTGGCGGCCTGACCGCCTGTTCCAGGTAACCCTCGTCGCCGGGCCCTTGCAGGGACCCGGCGACCGGGTTCTCAGGCCTCCAGCCAGACCTGTTCGGCGAAGGCCGATCCCATCATGCCGCCGAGCGGGTTCGAGGCCAGCCCCTTCAGCTTCGGCGACGCTCCGTCGACGTTCGACTGGAAGACCGGGATGACGGTGCCGGCCTCGTTCGAGACCATTGCCTGCATCTCGCCGTAGATCTGCTTGCGCTTGGCCTGGTCGAGGAGGCCGCGCGCCTCCAGCAGCATCGCGTCGAATGTCGGCGACTTGTACCGGCTCTCGTTCCAGGCCGCCTGGGACTGGTAGAACAGCGAGAACAGGATGTCGGGCGTCGGCCGCGGGTTGACGGTACCGAAATGCACCGGGTCCTTGAGCCAGTGGTTCGACCAGTAGCCGTCCGCCGGAACCCGATCGATCACCACGCTCTGGCCGATCTTGCCCGCCGCCTGCTGGATCACCGCCGCATAGTCGAGCGAGTTGTTCGCGCCCTCGGAGGCGACGATGTGGAGATCCTGGCCGAAGATTCCGGCCTTCTGGAACAGCGACCTGGCGCGCTCCGGATCGAACTCGCGCTGCTTGAGCTCGGCGTTGAAGGTCGGGTCCCAGGGCGGAATCGGGTGATCGTTGGCGATCTCGGCGAGGCCGCGCAGGACCGACTTCTGGATCACCGGCCGGTTGACGAGGTACTTGAAGCCCTCGACGACCCCGGCCTTGTCGCCCGGCGAGAGGTCGAGCCGCAGGTTGAGCCCGGTATAGGTGCCGAGCTTGCTCACGAACGGCACCACCGACGGGTTGCCCTCCATGATCCGCATCGAGCGCGGATGGAGGTTGGCCGCGAGGTGGATGTCGCCCGACAGGATCGCGTTGAGCCGCGCCGGCTCGTCCGAGATCGCGAAGAACTCGAACGAGTCGACGAACGGCCCGCCGCCCTTCCAGTAATTGGCATTGCGCGCCATCACCGAGCGGACGCCCGGCTTGAACTCCTTCAGGACGAAGGCGCCAGTGCCGTTGCCCTTCGAAAAATCCGTCGTGCCGTCGGCCACGATCATGAAGTGGTGCAGCGCGAGGATCGTCGGCAGGTCGGCATTGGGCGCGGCGAGGGTGATCTGGATCGTATGCGGATCGAGGGCGGTCACGGCCGCGATCTGCCGGGCGATCGCGTTGACCTTCGATCCGACGGCAGGATCGAGGTGGCGCCTGAGCGAGAAGACGACGTCGTCCGCGGTCAGGCTCCTGCCGTCGTGGAAGGTGACGCCCTTGCGCAGGGTCACCGTCCAGACCTTGGCGTCGGCGCTGTCCACGCTCTCGGTCAGTTCCATGGTGATCCCGCCGGCACCGTTCATGGTGGTCAGGCGGTTGTAGAGGGCGCAGCAGCGCGCATAGTCGGTGCCGTTCGACGCCCTGGCCGGGTCGAGGGTGTCGGCCGTGGAGGCGGAGAAGCCCGCCGCCCTGAGGTGGCCGCCCCTCACCGGCTGGGCGGCGAGCGCCGCATCGGCCCGTCCGAGCAGCGCGGCCCCGGAGGCGAGGCCGAGTCCGCCGCCGAGCAGCATCTGCAGCAATTCGCGCCGGTCGGCTCCACGGCGCAACGCGGCCTCGACCCGGGCGTCGTCGCGGGGCGTCCAGTTCGGGATGGTGTCGCGCATCGGCAAGTCCCCGGAAGATCGATCGAATGCCGGGTGCCGCGACGCCCGAAGCCGCCCGCCGGACCTGGATCCATGAACCTTGGTGTCGCCGTCCGCCCTCGGAGGAGGGCCGGTCACGGCGACGGTCGCGCCAAGGGTCGATCCTCGGCCTCCGCGGCTCGCGCTGAATCGACCGAGATCGGCAGCATGAAATTGCGAGTTGGCCGACCGGAACGGCAGGCTGCGCAATCGGCCATCCAGGCTTAGCGCCCGCACAGGTTCAGGGAGGGACGGCCACGGTACCCGACACGCGGTGGCTGCGCGGGGGACGGGAGACGGCCGCCGCCAACCCTCGTCCTTCTGCGCAGGGCTGTCCGGGGAAATCCCTTTAAAATCGAGCGCGGGATCCCCTCTCCCGAGTGGGAGAGGGGTAGGGGTGAGAGTGGCTCGGGCTCAGGATCAGGCACTGAGCGTTAAGCTGCGCAGCTCGACGGTTCAGGGTCATTGCGGACACCGAGCCACCCTCACCCCCGGCCCCTCTCCCACTCGGGAGAGGGGAGGCGCGCCTTCTCCTTGCCCGGACAGCCCTGCCTCTGCGGGAGAGGGGAAAAAGGCCGCGCTATGCCTTTCTCGGACAGCCCTGCGACGCGATCGTCCGGGAGTGGACTTACACCCGCTCGCGCCGGATCTCGGCGCCGCAGCGCACGAGCTTGGCCTCCAGCGCCTCGAAGCCGCGATCCAGATGGTAGACCCGGTTGATCTGGGTCTCGCCCTCGGCGGCGAGGCCCGCGATCACCAGCGAGACCGAAGCGCGCAGGTCGGTCGCCATCACGGGTGCGCCCTTCAGCCGCTCGACGCCCTCGACCACCGCCACGTCGCCCTCGAGCCGGATCTTCGCGCCCAGCCGCGCCAGCTCCTGCACGTGCATGAAGCGGTTCTCGAAGATCGTCTCGCGGATGCGCGACTGGCCCTTGGCCCTGGTCATCAGGGCCATGAACTGGGCCTGGAGGTCGGTCGGGAAGCCCGGGAACGGATCGGTGGTGATGTCGACCGCCGCGATGCCGTGGCCGTTGCGGCGCACCCGGATGCCGTCGTCGAGCGGCGTCACCTCGGTGCCGGTGGTGGCCAGGATGTCGAGCGCGCTGTGCAAGAGATCGGCCCGGGTGTTCTCGAGCGTCACGTCGCCGCCGGTCATCGCCACCGCCATGGCGTAGGTGCCGGTCTCGATCCGGTCGGGCAGCACCGCGTGGCGGGCGCCCGAGAGGCGCGACACGCCCTCGATCTCGATGCGGGGCGTGCCGGCGCCCTCGATCCGCGCGCCCATCCGCGACAGGCAGGCGGCGAGATCGACCACCTCCGGCTCGCGGGCGGCGTTCTCGATCACCGTGGTGCCGTGGGCCAGCACCGCCGCCATCAGGGCGACGTGGGTGCCGCCGACCGTGACCTTGGGGAACTTGATCTCGCCGCCGCGAAGCCCGTTCTTCGTGCGCGCCACCGCGTAGCCGCCGTCGATCTCGATCGTGGCGCCGAGCGTCTCGAGCGCCATCAGCAGCAGGTCGACGGGCCGAGTGCCGATGGCGCAGCCGCCCGGCAGCGACACCCGCGCCTCGCCGAAGCGGGCGAGCAGCGGCGCGATCACCCAGAAGCTCGCCCGCATGGTCGAGACGAGGTCGTAGGGCGCCGTGGTGTCGATGACGTTCGAGGCGGTGAGCCGAATGGTCTGGCCGGCCTCTGTGGTCTGGCCCGGGCGCTTGCCCACCACCATGTGGTCGACGCCGTGATTGCCGAGGATGCGCAGCAGCGAGGCGACGTCGGCGAGCCGGGGCACGTTCGACAGTTCCAGCGTCTCGCCGGTGAGCAGGCTGGCGATCATCAGCGGCAGGGCCGCGTTCTTGGCGCCCGAGATCGGGATGATGCCGTGAAGCGGCTTGCCGCCGACGATGTGGATGCGATCCATGGTGACAACGTCCCTCGCGCCCCGTGGCGCGTCCCGCGCGCTGTCGGACAGCGCGTCTCGATTCCGAAAACCCGTTTATTGCACCGCAGCGATGCTACCGCTACGCTTGCGCGTCAACGCTCATCCCCGTCGGTTCGATCCACGGGCGTCGTCTCCGCCGGCGTCACCGGGGCCGGCTCGGCCGCCTCGCGCCCCCGGACCTGCGCCTTGCGCCGGCGCAGATTCTCCCGGAGCGCCGCCTTCAGCCGCTCCTCCCGGGTTCCGTCCCCGGACTTGCCCGAATCGGATTTGCCCCCACCGGACCTGCCGTCACCCTGCCCGCTCATCGCGCGCGACCCTTCGTCGCCATGACCAATTTCCAGCTTCCGTGCCCGTGCGGGAGGCGGCAGAACGCAGCCCTCGCCCCTCGACTTTTTCCAAAGACAAAGCCGTCGCATTTGAGCGAGATCAAGGCGCGACCAGCGGTGGATCGGCGATTCGGCCATCCGCCGCGCGGACCGGCTCCTCCCCGGGGTCAGGCCCGGTCCCGCCCCCGGACGTGAACGTCCGGCCAGACCGCGAAGGACCACGATGCCCGAGACCCGGCCCGAGACCCGCCGCCCCGCCACCGCCGAGGGCGCGACCGATTACCAGGCTCTCTTCCGCGGCGCCCTGGAGCGCCTGCACGGCGAGCGCCGCTACCGCGTCTTCGCCGACATCGAGCGCATCAACGGCCGCTTTCCCGCCGCCCAGTGGCGCCGGCCGGACGCCTCGACCCGCGAGATCACCGTGTGGTGCTCGAACGACTACCTCGGCATGGGCCAGCACCCGGCGGTGGTGAGCGCGCTCACCGAGACCGCGCAGCGCTGCGGCGTCGGCGCCGGCGGCACCCGCAACATCGCCGGCAACAACTCGCCGCTGGTCGACCTGGAGCGCGAGCTCGCCGACCTGCACGGCAAGGAGGCGGGCCTCGTCTTCACCTCCGGCTACGTCTCGAACCAGGCCGGCATCTCGACGATCGCCAAGCTGATCCCGAACTGCCTGATCCTGTCGGACGCCTTCAACCACAACTCGATGATCGAGGGCGTGCGCCAGTCGGGCTGCGACAAGCGCATCTTCCGCCACAACGACCTCGCCCATCTCGAAGAGCTGCTGATCGAGGCCGGCGACCGGCCGAAGCTGATCGCCTTCGAGAGCGTCTACTCGATGGACGGCGACGTGGCGCCGATCGGCAAGATCTGCGACCTCGCCGACCGTTACGGCGCCATGACCTATCTCGACGAGGTCCACGCGGTCGGCCTCTACGGACCCCGCGGCGCCGGCATCGCCGAGCGGGACCGGGTGATGCACCGGGTCGACGTGATCGAGGGTACGCTCGCCAAGGGCTTCGGCTGCGTCGGCGGCTACATCACCGGCTCGGCGGCGCTCTGCGACGCGGTGCGCAGCCACGCCGCCGGCTTCATCTTCACGACCGCCCTGCCCCCGGCCATCGCCGCGGCCGCGATCGCGTCGATCCGCCACCTGAAGCAGTCCGGCACGGAGCGCGAGGCGCATCAGCGCCAGGCCGCCCGCACCAAGGCCGCCCTCCTCGATGCCGGCCTGCCGGTGCTCGCCACCGACACCCACATCGTCCCGGTGATGGTCGGCGACGCGGAGCTGTGCAAGGCGGCGGCCGACCGGCTGCTGGAGCGCCACGGCATCTACATCCAGCCGATCAACTACCCCACCGTGCCCCGCGGCACCGAGCGCCTGCGCATCACCCCCTCGCCGTTCCACGGCGAGGCGCATATCGGGGCGCTGCGGGAGGCCCTGGTGGAGGTGTGGGACGCCCTCGACCTGCCGCGGGCCGGGACGGTGTTCGTCGAGGCGGCGGAGTAGCCGAGCTTCACTCCGCGATCGATGGAGAAGGACCGGGGCTCCGGGCGGGTCGCCCGCCGGGAGCCGGCCGGTCGATGCCGGACGGACAATGCGGGTCGGATCGACGGTCCGACCCGGACACGTCCGGGGCCGTCGGCATGAACCGGTCCATGCGGGCCGGCATCGCCGCGTCCGGCATCCCGCCGTCGAACCCCGGGGACCGGCCCGGGCGCCCCGGACCGGATCGCTTGATCTAACATTTTCTCTTATTTTAACTTTTGTTTCAAACGTTTCCGACACCATTGTATTTCAGTGATTTTTACAGCTTGAGATTGGCGTCTTCAATGCTCGCGCTCGGGGAGTGGCAGTCCATCGTCGGTCCATGGAGATGTCTCATGTCTTCGTGGCAAACACGACGTGCGCCGACACTCCCCATTGCCTGACGCCATGACCGGTCTCTCGCGGGGCGCCCGATGGGCGCGAACGATCGCGCGGCGAATCGGGAGACCGGCGCGGTTGCCGGGTTTCGTGGCCGATCGCCGAGGCAGCGCGGCGGTCGAGTTCGCGCTCGTGGCTCTGCCGTTCCTGGGTCTCGTCGGCGCGATCATGCATCTCGCCTTCCAGATCTGGGCCGCCCAGAATTTCGATCGCGCGCTCCAGCGCACCGTGCGCACGATCTTCACGGGACAGTTCCAGACGGCGCAGGCCGGGCAGACAGATGCCGCAACCCTGCTCGCCGCCTTGAAGACCACGATGTGCGGCCCCGCCACGGCGGCGATCCCGGCCGTGTTCGCCTGCGACAAGGTGAAGTTCGACGTGAGGACGGTCGAGAATTTCGCGGGCGCCACCGCCGCCAAGCCGCTCGATACGGGTGCCGGCACCTGGAGCACGGGGTTCGGGACCAACTACGCCTGTGCCCGGCCCGGGACCATCGTGGTGGTCACGGCGGCGGTCGCCTTCCCGACCTTCTTCCGCCTCGTCGGCCTCGACGCGCGGCGCTTCACCACGGGCGACGACGACGGAGCGAGCCTGCTGATCTCGACGGCGGTCTTCCGCACCGAACCCTACCAGATGGCGCAGGCCGCCGCGTGCTGAAGCCCCCTCCTTTCACGCATGACCGGCGCGGAACCGCCGCGCTCGAATTCGCCATGGTGCTTCCCCTCCTGCTGCTGATCCTGGCCGGGTTGTCGGAGGCATCCCGCGCGATCGATGCCTGGCGCAAGATCACGCTCGCCGCGCGGACCGTGGCCGATCTCACCTCGCAGGGCGACACGCAGAATCCGCTCTCGACGGGGTTGATGAACGACATCTTCGCGATCACCGCGCCGGTGATGCGCCCGTTCGACGCCTCGGGCGTCACGGTCGTGGTGAGCGCGCTGGGCGTCGACCCGGCCCGATCGACGCTCGTGCCGCAGGTCTGCTCGTCGGTGGCGTTCGGCGGCGGCACCGCCCGGGCGGTCGGCCCCGCCGCCGACCTGACCGTGCCGCCCGGCTACCAGAGCCAGGGCATGCGCTACCTCCTGGTGGAGATGACCGGCCGCTACACGCCGCTGATCGGCACCGCCCTGGTCAAGCTCGTCGACGGCTTCAGCGACACGGTCACGCTCTCGGCCAGCGTCCCGTGGCCGATCCGGGGCGGCCAGACCTACGGCAGCAACACCGTCACCGAGATCGTCCTCCCCGGCGCGTCCCCGAAGGCCTGCGATGGCTCGACACCCTGATCCCGCGCGCCGCTCCAGGCCTCCCGTCCCGGTCGGGACCCCGATCGATCGCCGGGAGCGCGCGGCCGGCTTCGCCCGGAACCGGGACGGCACCATCACGATCCTGTTCGCCTTCCTGTTGCTGCCGCTGCTGATGATGCTCGGCGTGGCGATCGATTACGGGCTCGCGACGCGCCTGGAGACCAAGCTGCAGGCGGCGACCGACGCGACCGCGCTGCTCTTGTGCCAGACGCCGCTGACCGCGACGGATGCCGAGCTCAACGCGCTCGCCCGCACGACCATGACCGGCCAGATGGGCAACGGCGTCGTGGTGGACCCGCTGACGATCACCACGGGCCCGCGCCGCATCCTGCTGAACACCCATGCGTCCCTGGCGGTGTTCTTCGGCGGGATCACCGGAACCCGCACGATCACCCCGGGCGCCCAGGCGCAATGCGCCACGCCGATCCCGAAGTCGTTCGAGATCGCGCTCGTGCTCGACACGACCGGCTCGATGAGCAAGGCCGGCAACGACGGCGTGACGAAGCTCGCCGCCCTCAAGTCGGCGGCCCAGAAATTCGTCGCCTACGTCCTCAGCAATCCGAGCTTCGCGCAGGGGACGAAGATCGCGATCGTCCCGTTCTCGTCCGCCGTGGCGGTCGATCCGACGGCGTATGCAAGTGCGCCATGGGTCGATACCGAGGGACAGGCGCCGACCCACTGGACCAACTTCTCCGGGATGTCGGAGGCCGGGTTCAAGAGCCGGTTCGGCGTGTTCTCGAAGCTCTCGGGCGTCGAGCCGAGCTGGAAATGGGCCGGCTGCTTCGAATCGCAGCCCTACCCGCAGAACGTGACCGACATGGCGACGAACGGCCCCGCCTCGCTCTACGTCCCGTATCTCGCGCCGGACGAGGGCGGCCCCGGGAGGGTGGGCGGCTACTACACGTATTTCCCGTCGTACTGGAACTTGAGCTACAACAGCTACATCGACGACGACGACGGGACGGATAACGGCACCTGTCCCAAGCAGTCGGCCTCTTACCCCAAGGCCCAGGCCCGCGGCTGCAAGTACAAGAATCCGCATAACGCACGGCCCGGCGATACGCTCGGGATACCGAACGGCCCCAATTTCGGATGCACGTCGCAGCCGCTGCAACGGCTGACACGGCAAAGCGTCGTGCTCTCGACGCTGATCGACAAGATGACCGCCAGCGGCTCGACCAACATCCACGAGGGGCTGATGTGGGGCTGGCGCACCATCTCCCCCAAGAGCGTCTTCGCCGACGGGAGCGCCTATGGAGACGACAAGGTCGGCAAGATCATCGTGCTGATGACCGACGGGGCGAACAGCTGGACCGAGAACCCCTCGTCCTACAACGGCTCGCTCGCCTCCTCGAACGGGTACTTCCGGAATGCGGATGGCAGCAACGCCGACAGCCACTTTCCTGCGAAGTATCAGGGCATCTCGACGTCCGACGCGGCGCGCAACGGCCTCGACGCGCTGACGCGGCTCGCCTGCGACAACGCCAAGGCCAGCCCGGCGAACGTCGCGATCTACACGATCGGGTTCAGCGTCTCGTCGGACCCGATCGACGCGCAGGGCATCCAGCTGCTGAAGGACTGCGCGTCGTCGCCGAGCCAGTACTTCCCCGCCAGCGATTCGGGCAGCCTCATCGCGGCCTTCAACCAGATCGCGGCGAGCCTCGGCCGGCTGCGGCTGACGCAGTAGCGGCCGACGCCCGCCGGGGCGGGCGGCGTCACAGCCGCCCGAGCAGCCGCTCCACCAGCGGGTTCTCCGCCGCGAAGGCGTAGTCGATCCGCCGGACGCTCACCGCCTGGGCGCCGGCCTGCACCAGGGCCTCGGCGAGGCCGAACACCGCATCCGCGGGGCAGCGCAGGACGATCTCGCCCCGCCCCTCCGGCGCGCCGTAGGGCAACTCGGCCTCGTGCAGGGCGGCCAGCGCCGCCAGGTCGATCTCGCCCGACGCGGGCATCCCGGCCCGGACCTCGCGGGTGGTGCGGGCCCGCTCCTCGGCGCTGATCCGGCCGAGCACCGCCTGCACGGCGCGGCGCGGGGTCTCGCTCCAGGAGGCGGCGAGCGAGGCGACGAGGTTCGCCTCCGAGCGCAGGATCACCCCGTCGTCGAGGATCTTGAGCGCATTGGCGGCGAGCGTCGCGCCGGTCGTGGTGATGTCGACGATGATCTCGGCGCTGCCGGAGGCCGGGGCGCCCTCGGTGGCGCCCAGGCTCTCGACGATGCGGTAATCGGCGACGCCGTGCTCGGCGAAGAAGCGGCGGGTCAGGTTGACGTATTTGGTGGCGATGCGCAGGCGCTTGCCGTGGCGCACCCGCATGTCGCTGGCCACCTCGTCGAGGTCGCTCATCGAGCGCACGTCGATCCAGGCCTGGGGCACCGCCACGACCACGGTCGCCTGGCCGAAGCCGAGCGGCGTCAGGAGCTCGACCTGCCCGGCGGCATCCGGCAGGGTCTCGCGGATCAGGTCCTCGCCGGTGATGCCGAGATGGGCCGCGCCGCTGGCGAGCTGGCCGGCGATCTCGGAGGCCGAGAGGAAGCGCACCTCAACCCCGTCCACCCCCTTCAGCCGGCCGCGATAGTCGCGGGCGCCGCTGGTCTGGGCGAGCGTCAGGCCGGCGCGGCCGAAGAAGGCGGCGGCGTTCTCCTGCAGGCGGCCCTTCGAGGGCACCGCCAGGACGAGGGGGCCATCGACGGGACCTTGCATCATCGTGTCGCCCATCAGCGCTCACCCCCAAGGCGTTCGAGCCAGAACGAGCAGCCCACGGCGGGCAGGGCGTCCGTGCTGCCGAGATGCTGGAGCAGGCCGTCGTAGCGCCCGCCGCCGACGAGGGGCTTTTGCCCCTCCTCCGCGACCTCGAAGATGAAGCCGGTATAATAGTCGAGGTTGCGGGCAAAGCTCCCGGTGAACACGAAGCGCTCCAGCGGCAGGCCGCGGGCGGCGATGAAGCCGTTGCGCTCCTCGAACAGGGCGAGCGCCACCTCGAGCCGCGGATCGTCGAGCCCGGCCCGGCGGGCGAGGTCGCGGGCGGCGAGCGCCGCCGCATCGGGATCGCCGGTCAGCGCCAGATAGGCGTCGAGCACCTCGCGGGCGCGGGCGCCCAGGCCGGCGCCGCCCTCGGCATGCGCCGCGGCCTTCGCGAGGAAGCGCTCGGCGATCTCGCCGGCGGTGCGGCCGCCGACCCGGCTGATGCCGGCGATGGCGAGCACGTCCTCGACGAAGGCGCGCACCCCTTGCGGGTCCTGGCCCTGGATCGCCGAGAGCAGGCCGGCATGGGCCGCGTCGACCGCGACGGGGGCGGCGATCGCGTCGAGGGAGCGGCCGGCGGCCACCGCCCGCAGCGTCCGGCGCTTGGCCGCCGGCTGGACGTTCAGCGCGTCGAGGAGCGCGGTGATCAGCCCCATGTCGCCGAGGCGCACCTGAACGTCGCGGCGCCCGAGCCGGTCGAGCCCGTCGAGGGCGAGGCCCAGGATCTCGGCATCGGCCGCGGGCACGTCGGTCCGGCCGATCGACTCGATGCCGGCCTGGTGGAACTCGTCGGGCTCGGCCGCCCGCAGGCGGAAGACCGGGCCGAGATAGCTGTAATCGGCCGCCTGCCCGTCGGCGACGGCGCGGTGGTGGCGCCCGACCGGAATCGTGTATTCGGGCCGCAGGCAGAGTTCCGCCCCGGCGCCGTCCTGGGTGATGAAGATGCGCCGCCGGATGTCCTCGCCGGACAGCTCCAGGAAGGGCTCGACCGGCTGCAAGACCGGCGGCTCGACCCGCGCGTAGCCCCGGTCCTCGAACAGCGCCAGAAGCGCCTCGTGCGCCGCCGCCGGCCGGGGGCCGCGGCTCCGTTACCCGTCATTGGTCACAACACCTGCAAATCTCGGACGGCCCTGTAGCAGCCGCGGGCGGGCTTGGCGACCGTGGGGGTGTGCGGAGGCGACGATCGCGGCTCGCAGTTCGCTCTTCTGCGCCTCGGGCCGTTTCGCTGTTACAAGTGTCGCTTGGGCGGTGGTATCGCCAGAACGAGGAAGTCATACCAATGGCCCAAGATGCTGACGCATCGGCCATTGAGCCATCTCGAATTTTCTATGCCAAGCCAGAGGCTTGACGAAAATTCGAGAACGGAACCAAAGGTCGTTTCCAACGACCGTTGGTATCACTCAGGCTGGCCGAGCATGTCCTCCACCAACCTCGGATTTTTCTCGATCAGCGCCAGCAGCACGCGAGCGGGTCCCTGCGGCTGCCGTCGGTGATGCTCCCATTGCCGAAGCGTCGCGACCGGGACACCGATGCTGGCCGCAAAGGCCGTCTGTGCCTTGCCTGTCTGGCGGCGGATGGAGGCGACGTCGATCGTATCGGGGATATGGACGACCATGCCGGGCGGAGCTTCGCCCCTCGCGTGAGCCTCGGCCTCCTGCAAGGCCGACAGCGTCCTCTCGAAGATGTCTCTGGCCATGCGCTCAACCCCGATGCTGAGGCGGATCAGTGCTGCCGCCGATTCCAATGCGCCCTGATCGAGGCTGTCAGCTTGGCAAGCTGCTGCACCTCGGCGTCGCTGAAGGTGTCCCGGTCGCCCTTGCTCAGAACGGCCAGCAGATAGACAGGCGCATCGGGCCCGACATAGGCCGTCAACACGCGATATCCTCCGCTCTTCCCCTTGCCACGACCGGCGAGTCGGACCTTGCGGATGCCACCGGAGCCGACGATGAGATCGCCGGCCTCCGGATCGGCCGCAAGCATGGCCTTCAGCGCAAGCCGGCTTGTCCGCGTCATGCGCTCGGCCTCGGCGTCCCTGATGAACGCCGAGGTCTCGGCGACCGTGTGCAACGGGGAACCGACGCTCATCTCTGAGCCTGTCAGATAACTATGTCAATGACGCAGCCCGGGGAGCGGACCTGCCTCACCCCCCGTAATGCCGCGCCAGCACCTCGCGCACCCGCGCCACCATCTCGTCCACCGGCACAGAGAACTGGGCCGGGCGGGCGGCCTTCCACTCGGCGTTGCTGGCGATGGCATCCGCCGCCTTGGCGCCCTCGATCAGGTCCTTGATCTGGACCTCCCCCTTCGCCCGCTCGTCGCTGCCCTGGATGACGACGCAGGGCGAGCCGCGGCGGTCGGCATACTTCATCTGGGCCTTCATGCCCGACGAGCCGAGATAGAGTTCCGAGCGGATGCCGGCCTGGCGCAGGGCGGCGACGAGGGCCTGGTAGGCGGCGGTCTCCTCGCGGTCGAGCACCAGCACCACCACCGGGCCGGGCGCGGCGTGACCCGACACGATCGGGCTGCGCACCACCTGGAGGGCCGAGAACAGGCGCGAGACGCCGACCGAGAAGCCGGTCGCCGGGACCGGCTCGGAGCGGAAGCGGCCGACGAGGCCGTCATAGCGCCCGCCGCCGGCCACCGAGCCGAAGCGCACGGTCTGGCCGTCCTCGTTGACGACCGGGAAGGTCAGCTCGGCCTCGAAGACCGGGCCGGTATAGTATTCGAGGCCGCGCACGACCGAGGGGTCGGCCCGCACCCGGTCGTGGCCGTAGCCCGCCGCCTCGCACAGCTTCATGATCGCGTGCAGTTCGGCGATGCCCTGGCGCCCGGTCTCGGAGGAACCGACCACCTCGCCCCAGCCGCCGAAGAAGTTTTCCCAGAAGGCGAGGCGGTCGCCGCCCTCGGTGGGAGCGGCCTGGAACGAGACGTAGCGCAGGATGCGCTCGATCGCGTCGTCCGAGAGGCCGGCGCCCTTGGTGAAGTCGCCGCTCTCGTCCTTGCGGCCGGGGCCGAGGAGCAGGCGCACGCCATCCGCGCCGAGGCGATCGAGCTTGTCGATCGCCCGCAGCACCGTGAGGCGCCGCCCGGCCTGGTCGTCGCCGCCAAGCCCGATGGCCTCCATCACGCCGTCGAGGACCTTGCGGTTGTTGACCTTCACCACGTAGTCACCGCGGCCGATGCCGACCCGCTCCAGGGTGTCGGCGGCCATCATGCAGATCTCGGCATCCGCCGCGACGGTGGGGGCGCCGACGATGTCGGCATCGAACTGCATGAACTGGCGGAAGCGGCCCGGGCCCGGCTTCTCGTTGCGGAAGACGTAGCCGGCGCGGTAGCTGCGATAGGGCTTCGGGAGAGCGTCGAAATGCTCGGCGACGTAGCGGGCGAGCGGCGCCGTCAGGTCGTAGCGCAGGGACAGCCAGGATTCGTCGTCGTCCTGGAACGAGAACACGCCCTCGTTCGGCCGGTCGAGGTCGGGCAGGAACTTGCCCAAAGCCTCGGTATATTCGATGAACGGGGTCTCGACCGCCTCGAAGCCGTAGAGCTCGAAGCTCTCGCGGATCTTTTCGAGCATCCGGTGGGTGGCGGCGATCTCGGCCGGCCCGCGGTCGACGAGGCCGCGCGGCAGGCGGGGCTTGAGGGTGGCGGCCTTCTCGGCCTTCGCGGGCTTGGACATCGGGTCTCGCAGGGAGCAATCTGTCGGCGCAGCCTCTCGACCCGTCACGACGACGGGGGAGGCTACACGGCGTTCGTGGGCTATGGCCCACATAGGCCCATATTCATCCGGGCTCCAGTCCCGAGACGCCGGCCCTCCGCTGTCTCGCGCCTTGCGGCGATCGGATACCTATCATATTGATAGGTCATGGACGATACAGCGCCGCGCACTGCCCCGGCCGCCCGAGCGCTGATCCGCGAGATCGCGCAGGACAGCGCCCGCGTCTTCGTTCTGCCGCATGGCCGCAAGCGCGGCCGGCAACGGGCGATCTCGTTCAAGCAGATCGTGGATTGCCTGCTGAAGGGCTCGGTCTCGGAAGGCCCGTACCAAGTTGCAAACGGGGCTTGGCGCTGCAACGTCTCGCGGCATGCCGCAGGCGAGGAGATGACCTGCGTGGTGGAGTTCGACCTGCCGCGCCGGCTTCTGATCGTCACCGTGTTCTGAAGGAGTGTGCGATGGCCTACCACTACGTCGAGAGCGGCCTGGACAACGTGCATCTGGAGAACGGTTTTCACCTGCTGGAGACGAGCCACGGCACCGCCGTGTCGATCGAGGACGTTCACGGCCTGCACGCCGCCATCGGCCGCTGCCTGATCGACGCGGCCGCGCCGCTGACGGGGGCCGAACTGCGCTTCCTGCGCATCGAGATGGAGCTGAGCCAGCGGGCGCTCGCCGGGCTCCTCGGCACCACGGAGCAGACCCTGCGCCGCTACGAGAAGGCTCGCGGGCAGGCCGTGCCGGGCCCGGTCGATCACCTGCTGCGGGCTCTCTACGCCGACTTTGTCGGCGGCGACGGCTCGGTGCGCCGCATGGTCGAGCGGCTCGCAAGCCTGGAGCCGCAGCCGCGGGCGGACCTGCGGCTGCGCGAGACCGATCGGGGCTGGGCCCTCGCGGCTTGAGACGCCCTCACGCCTCGCCGCCGGCGAGCCACCGCACCCGGGCCGCCTCGAGGCCCCAGACGATGCCGAGCATCATGTAGACGTGGCGCCACTTCTCGATGTCGATCTGCACCGCCTGGAGAAAGAACATCAGCAGCGCCGGAAACGCGATCTGGGCGTGGCGCCGGTAGGGCGTATCCTGGCTCATCAGCCGGAAACCCACCCGGCTCGTCATCAGCACCAGGAACACGAAGGCGACCCCGCCGACCCAGCCGCCGTTGGAGAAGGCGCCGATATAGGAATTGTGCGGCTCGAGGTTGAAGGTGCGGCGCCAGCGCAGGGGCCCCATGCCGAGGGGGTCCTCGATCAGCATGCCGATGCCGCGCAGCTGGTTGCCGAAGCGGCCGGTCTCGCCCTCGTCGTAATCCTGGGTGACCGCGGCGCGCTTGGCGAAGGTCTCGCCGACGCTGCCGACGGAGAGCAGGCCCACGAGCGCCACCGCCCCGAACCCCGCCGTGAGGGCGGCGAGCAGCACGATGCGGCGGCGCAGGGCGCGGGCGCTGGTGCGGTAGAGCATCAGGACCATCAGCCCGCTCACCACCAGGGTGCCGCCCCAGGAGCCGCGGGAGAACGACAGGAACACGCCGGCGAGCAGGATGAAGAGGCCCAAGGCCGACAGGAGCGGGCGCCGGGCGCGGCCGGTGAGCAGGTTGTGCATCAGGTAGAGTGCGCCGAGCGACAGGAACGAGCCGAACACGTTCGGATCCTGGAACGTGCCCGACGCGCGGCCATACATGCTGAACAGCTTCTCGTTGCCGATCAGCTCGAGATAGCCGCCGATGCCGAGGCTTGCGCAGAACAGCGCGCTGGCGGTGTAGACCTTGAGGGCGGCCTCGACCCGACGATCGCTGTCGTCGGAGAAGAACATCGCGAAGAAGATGCCGGTCACGGCGAGGTAGCACAGCTGCACCGTCCAGACCGGCGGCAGATCCTCGTCGAGATAGGGCATCAAGGCGACGACCGTGGCGCCCACGAAGACGAGGAGCACCAGGACGAGGGGCACCGCGCCCCGGTACAGCCGCACGCCCAGCAGGACCCAGAGCACGATCGTCGGGATCGCCACGATGTCGTAGGGCGAGGTGTCCGAGAAGGCGAAGCAGGCGAAGAAGATGAACGCCGCCATCAGGACGTGGCCGAAGCCGCGCAGCAGCGACAGGAACGGCACCGCCGCAAGGTCGCGGCGCGGCAGGACGAACGTGGTCATCGGGCGCCTTTTTCCGGTGATGGCGCCCGGGAGATTAGCGGTGGATGGTGTGTGACGGCTGAAGCGACAGGGTTAATGAAGCACGAGATATCGTGGTAAACGAGGCTCCACCCTCGACCTCATCCTGAGGTGCTGCGAAGCAGCCTCGAAGGAGGGCTCCAGGGATCGCGTGATATCTGGAGCCCTCCTTCGAGGTCAGTCGATCTGCGATCGACTAACACCTCAGGATGAGATGGGAGGGCAGGATATCGCCGTGCTCGCTGTCCGTTTTCGGCGGAACAGTCCGCTCGAACAGATGATCAGCTTGAGGTCGTAAGTCGGAACGACCGCGAGGACATCGAACAGCCCAACAAACGGCACGGCCCCGCCGCGGAACGCGCGACGGGGCCGGATATCCAGGAGAGCCGGTACGCAACTTGGCTCCCCGTGAAATTGGCGCGACGACGTGAATCTTTCGTCAACGCGCCGCGAGCCAGTTCAACGCGCCGCGAGCCTTTCGCTCAACGCGCCGCGAGCTTCGCCGCCGCGGGCGCCACGCCGGCCCGGTCCGGGCCCTCGGCGGCGAGCACGGCCTGCGCGCGGGCGGCGTAGCGGCGGGCCAGCGTCGCGCAGGCCATGAGCTGGACCTGGTGGAAGAGCATCAGGGGCAGCAGGATGCCGCCGACATCCTGGCCGGCGAAGATCACGTTCGCCATCGGCACGCCCGAGGCGAGGCTCTTCTTCGAGCCGCAGAACACGATGGTGATCTCGTCCTCCTTCGAGAAGCCGAGGAGGCGGCTCGCCGCGGTGGTGATGGTCAGCACCAGGGCGAGCAGGACGAGGTCGACGACCAGCATGGTGGCGAGCGCCGGCAGGGGCGTGCGGCTCCACAGGCCCGTCGCCACCGCGTGGCTGAAGGCGATATAGACGATGAGCAGGATCGAGCCGCGATCGACCACCATGGTCAGGGGCTTGTGCCGGGTCAGCCATGGCCCGAGGCGCGGCTGCAGGAGCTGGCCGACCGCGAAGGGCAGGAGCAGCTGGGCCATGATCTTGCCCACCGCCCCCCAGTCGAAGCTGTGGTGGCTGCCCTGCGTGTTCAGCAGCACCGCGACGAGGAGCGGGGTGATGAGCATGCCGAGGATGTTCGAGGCCGAGGCCGAGCAGATCGCCGCCGGCACGTTGCCGCCCGCTACCGACGTGAAGGCGATGGAGGATTGCACCGTGGAGGGCAGGACGCAGAGGAAGAGGACGCCCGCGGCGAGCGCCGGGGTCAGCAGGGCCGGGCTGAGCAGGCCGGCGGCCAGCCCGAGGATCGGGAACAGCGCGAAGGTCGAGGCGAAGACCACGAGGTGCAGGCGCCAATGCACCAGGCCGGCGAGCGCCGTCTGCCGGTCGATGCGCGCGCCGTGCAGGAAGAACAGAAGCGCGATCATGCCGTCGGCGAAGACGCCGAGCCATTCGGCCGCCCGGCCCTGCACCGGCAGGAGGCTGCCGAGGATCAGGGCGCCGACGATCATCAGCGTGAAGGTGTCGGGACGAAAGCGCGAGAGCATGGCGGGCCGGAGGGTCTGGAAGGACGTGTCGAGAAGGGTTCCGATCTTCCTAGCCGGCGGGCGCCCGGATGGGTACGCGGGGTGCGAGGATTACAGTTATCGTGAAATACGATAACCTGCGCGTCGTTCATGCAGGATGCCGAGAGCCGCCATGACCCGCCTGATCGATCCGGTGCTGCTGCGCACCCTGGCGGCGGTGGTGCGCAGCCGCAGCTTCAGCCGGGCGGCCGAGCAGCTCGGGCTGGGCCAGTCGACGGTGAGCCAGCACGTCCAGCGCCTGGAGGCGCAGGTCGGCCACCGGCTGGTGGCGCGCGACACCCATTCGGTGGCCCTGACCCCGGAGGGCGAGACGGTCCTGGGCTTCGCCCGCACGGTGCTCGACGCCCATGAGCGGCTGGAGCGAGCGCTCTCCGGCGGCCCGGTGCGGGGCAAGGTGCGCTTCGGCGCCTCGGAGGATTTCGTGCAGAGCCGGCTGTCGGAGGTCCTGCGCGATTTCCGCGAGGCCCACCCGTCGGTCGACCTCGAACTGAGCGTGGCGCTGACCGGCTTCCTGCACGACGCGCTGGCGCGCGGCGAACTCGACCTCGTGCTCGGCAAGCGCCATGTCGGCGAGACGCAAGGCATGCTGGTGCGGCGCGACCGGCTGGTCTGGGTCGGGCTCCCCACCGCCCTGCCGGAGCGGGGCGAGCCGGTGGCGCTCGCGAGCTTCCCGGCGCCCAGCATCACCCGGGCGGTGGCTCTGGCCGCGCTCACCCAGGAGGGCCGGGCTTTTCGCATCACCTGCACCTGCGCCAGCCTCAGCGGCTTGCGCGCCGCGGCGCTCGCCGGGGTCGGCCTGATGGCGCAGCCCCGCAGCCTGATCCCGGACGGCTTGCAGGAACTGGCGCATCCGGACCTGCCGCGGCTGGCCGATGTCGAGTTCGTCCTGTCCGGGCCCGGGCTCCACCGCGAGCCGAGCCGGGCGCTGGCGCACGAGATCCTGAACGCGGATATCTGGGACTGATCCGGGGCGGAGACCTCGGATCAGTCTGCCAAAAAGACGTCAGTACCCGATGGCGCCGCGCTTGAAGCCGAAGCCCGGAACCTCGCAGCCGCAGGAGCTGTTGAGCGGCGCCGGCCGGGTCGGGCAGTTGCCGCGGGCGGTGACGCAGATCCGGCCGATGCGGCCGCCGCCATACTCGCGGTAGCCCCGGCGCTCGTAATCGTCGCGGCGGTAGCGCGGGCGGTCGTAGTCGTAGCGCTCCTCGTAGCGGCGGCGCGGGCGGTCGTCCTCGTAGCCGCCATAGCCGTATTGCGCGAAGGCGGGCGCGACGCCGAGGCCGAGGGTCAGGGCGGCCAGGGCCGCGGTCATCACGGTTCTCACGGGTGTCTTCTCCGTATCGGCGAATGGCCGGATCGTTTCCAGGGGTCACGCTTAAGCGTCCGGACATGAACGCCGGCTGAGGCGATTCGGTGCCGCAGCGGCAATCGGAACGGTGAAGAATCCTCTCCGCCCGCACGGCCCGGACACAGGTTGTCGGCGGCGGGCGGCGTCGCCACTTAACCCCTGCATCAATCCGACAGCGTGGGCCGTCCGCCGTGCGGGCCGGCCCCAAAGCACAGGGACGCCGACAGTGAAGGACGCGGAGATGGAGCTCCTGAAGCTCGCTGCCCTCGACGCCGACGATCTCGCGGTCATCTCGACCCACCTTCAGGATGCGGTCCTGCGGACCGGAGACCTCGCCTACCTGCCCCGGGAGCGCCGCTTCGCCCTGGTGGCGCGGCGCTTCGACTGGGAATGCCCGGACGGCGTCCCGCCCCGGCGGCGGCTGACCGGCCTGCATTTCGAGCGGGTGCTCTCCGTCCGCTGCCGCGACATCCCGCGCGACGAGCCCGACAGCCCGCTCGAGCTGCTGGCCATGACCTTCGAACCCGGCGAGGCGCCGTCCGGCATCGCCACCCTGGTCTTCTCCGGCGGGGCTGCGATCCGGCTCGAACTCGAATGCATCGAGGCGGCGATGCGGGATCTCGGCCCGGTCTGGCAGGCCGAGAGCAAGCCGGCCCATGCCTCCCTGGACCTGCCTCTCGGCAAGAACTTGCCCCTCGACGCGGCCTGAATTTTTTGGCAGTCGGCGGGCCTTGGCGGGATCGCCCAGGTGATCCTCGCCCCTCCGTCGGGTTCCTCGCCCGCCGACCACGAGACCGGATACCGCATGCAGCGCCTCGATTCCCGCGATCCCGATTTCGAGTCGCACTTCGCCCGCCTGCTCTCGGTCAAGCGCGAGGTGGCGGAGGATGTCGACAACGCGGTGCGCGACATCATCCGCGACGTGGTCGAAAACGGCGACGCCGCGCTGATCGACTACACGACGCGCTTCGACCGGCTCGCCCTGACGCCTGACACGATCCGGGTCTCGGCGGAGGAGATCGACGCCGCGACCGCCGCCTGCTCGAAGGAGGCCCTCGACGCCCTGGCTCTCGCCAAGGATCGGATCGAGACCTACCACCGTGCCCAGGTGCCGGCCGACCACCGCGAGACCGACGCGCTCGGCGTGACGCTGGGCTGGCGCTGGACCGCGCTCGAATCGGTCGGCCTCTACGTGCCGGGCGGCACCGCGAGCTATCCCTCCTCGGTGCTGATGAACGCGGTGCCGGCCAAGGTCGCGGGCGTGCCGCGCCTCGCCATGGTGGTGCCGACGCCGGACGGGGTCACCAACCCGCTGGTGCTGGCCGCGGCCAGGCTCGCCGGGGTCGACGAGGTGTTCCGGGTCGGCGGCGCGCAAGCCGTGGCGGCGCTCGCCTACGGCACGGCCACCATCCGGCCGGTCGCCAAGATCGTCGGGCCGGGCAACGCCTACGTGGCGGCGGCCAAGCGCCGGGTCTTCGGCCAGGTCGGCATCGACATGATCGCCGGTCCCTCCGAGGTGCTGATCCTCGCCGATGCCAGCGCCAACCCGGACTGGGTCGCGGCCGACCTGCTGGCCCAGGCCGAGCACGACACCGCCGCCCAGGCCATCCTGGTCACCGACAGCGACGCGCTGGCGGACGCCGTGGCGGCGGCGGTCGAGGGACAGCTGAAGACCCTGCCGCGGCGTGAGATCGCCACCGCGAGCTGGCGCGTCTACGGCGCGATCGTGCGGGTGGAGCGCCTCGCCGACGCGATCCCGCTGGTCGACCGCCTGGCGCCGGAGCATCTCGAGATCGAATCGTCCGATGCCGAGGATCTGGCGGCGCGGGTGCGCAATGCCGGGGCGATCTTCCTCGGCGCCCACACGCCGGAGGCGATCGGCGATTATGTCGGCGGCCCCAACCACGTCCTGCCGACCGCCCGCTCGGCCCGGTTCTCCTCCGGCCTTGGCGTGCTCGACTTCATGAAGCGGACCTCGCTCCTGTCCTGCACCCCCGAGGCCCTGCGGGCGCTGGGTCCTGCCGCAGTGGCGCTCGGCCGCTCGGAGGGGCTGGAGGGCCATGCCCGCTCGGTGGCGATCCGCCTGAACCTTTAACCGATCGGGGTCATCCTGCCCCCCGCATCATTCTGCCGGCCGTAAACGGCCGGTGCCGGAGCGGTCACCGGTTCGGCGGTGAAAACGATGCACGAACAAGAACCTACGCGGCGTCGCAGCGCGCGACTCTGCTTAGGTCCGGCTTGCGCGGGCCCCCGCGCTCGCATCTGTTGCACGCCCTGACAAAAACCCCGCGAGATGGGGGAGGAGATCCGATGGCGAGCGAGACTCCCGATCCGCGACAGCGCCTGGCGGCGGTGACGCTCGACGAGGATTCGATCGGGCGCGGCAACCCCGACCAGGAGCACGAGCGCGCCATCGCGATCTACGACATCCTGGAATCGAACAGTTTCTGCGTCGCCAACCACGACGGCGGCCCCTACGCGCTGGCTCTGGGCCTCGTCGAGAACAAGCTCTCCTTCGCGATCGCGACCGCCGAGGGCCAGCCGGTGATGACCCATCTCCTGTCGCTGACGCCGTTCCGCGGCGTGATCCGCGACTACGAGATGATCTGCGACAGCTACTTCAAGGCGATCCGCACCGCCTCGCCGAGCCAGATCGAGGCGATCGACATGGGTCGGCGCGGGGTCCACAACGAGGCGTCCGAGCTGCTGCGCCAGCGCCTGGAGGGCAAGGTGGAGATCGACCACGACACCGCCCGCCGGCTGTTCACCCTGATCTTCGCCCTGCACTGGAAGGGCTGACCCGGTGTCCGGAAGTCCCCTTCCGGACAGCGCCGCCCCGGCCGGGGCCGAGTCATCCCAGTCGGGACCCGTCCAACCGGATCCCGCGAAGCCGAATCCGGGAAAACCGGGCCGGCGGGTGCAGTCGGTGCTGTTCGTCTGCAACTTCAACGCCGTGCGCTCGGCCTGCGCCGAGGCGCTGGCGCGGCACTATTTCGGCAAGTCGGTCTACGTGCAGTCCGCCGGCGTGCGCAGCGGCGAGCCGACCGACCCGTTCATGATCTCCGCCCTCGACGAGATCGGCATCGACGCCTCGCGCCACCGCCCCCGCACCCTGGAGGAGCTGGAGGAGTGGGAGGGCCTGAACTTCGACCTGATCATCTCGCTCTCGCCGGAGGCCCACCACGCCGCCCTCGAGCTGACCCGGACGGTCGCGGCCGATGTCGAGTACTGGCCGACCCCGGACCCGACCGTGTCGCAGGGCTCGCGGGAACAGCGCCTCGATGCCTATCGCGACGTGCGGGACGGGCTGGGGTTTCGCATCCGGCAGCGGTTGCGGTGAGGGTGTGGGCGCCCGTCAAGATATTACTATCATTCTATTTTTCCCATCCCCGACCTCATCCTGAGGTGTCAGTTCATCGCAGATGAACTGACTTCGAAGGAGGGCTCCAAGGATCGCGGAGGTTTCCGGAGCCCTCCTTCGAGGCTCCTTTCAGTCGCACCTCAGGATGAGGTCGCGGGTGGGACGACGTGATCGCCATCATGCGGCCCTACAACCCCGCCAGCCGCCCCAACGCCACCACCCCCATCCCGGCCAGCACCGCCGCCAGCTCGAACCGGGTCAGCGCCATCACCCCGGCCGCCGTGACGAGGCCGAGGAGCCCCGGCAGGCCGGCGGAGAGGCCAGTCGGCACGGCGGTCGCGACCACGATCGAGCCCGGCAGGGCGCGCAACCCCCGCTCGACCCGCGGGGTGAGCCGCACCCGGCTCATCAGCACCACGCCGGAGGCGCGGCAGAGATAGGTGACGAGGGCGAGCGCCAGGATGGCGATCCAGGGCCCGGCGGGGCTGGCGAGAAGGGTATCGATCATCGCGCCGCCCCGTCATCGACGAGGAGGCCGGTGACGAGGCCGGCCACCGCGCCCGCCGCGATGAAGGCGTAGCCCGGCACCAGCCGCTGCACCACGAGCGCGACGAGGCCCGAGGCGAGCCAGGGCAGGGCCGGCCGCACCCCGCGCCAGAGCGGCGCCAGCATGGCGGCGAAGAAGATCGGCAGGATCATGTCGAGGGCATAGGCCCGGGGCTGGGTCACCAGGGCGCCGGCGAAGTGGCCGGCCGCCGTCGAGGCGACCCAGAGCGGCCACAGGCCGATGCCGGCGCCGAACAGCACGCCGAGGTCGCGGCCGCCCTCGGAGCGGTGGCGCACGCCGATGAGCCAGCTCGCATCGACGAGGACGAACAGCGTCATCGCCGTGCGCCAGAGCGGCGTGCCGCGCATCCAGGGCTGGATCGTCGCCCCCATCAGGATCATGCGGGCGTTGATGAGCCCGGTCACCGTCATGGCGGCGAGGAGCGCGCTGACCGTCCAGGGCTGGCCCCAGACCTCCAGCGTGACCATCTGGGCCGAGCCGGCATAGACCAGCGCGCTGGCGCCGACCGCCTCGCCCAGGCTCACGCCGCGCTGGGCCGCCGCCGCCCCGAAGGCGGCACCGAACACCGCGATGCTGGGCCAGAGCGGCAGGCTGAGCCGGATGCCCGTGAGGATGCCGGCCCGGGTGAACGGCGCGGCGGGGACGTGCGACATGAGAGCAGGAAACCGGGAGCGGGAGGCCCGTTTCCTGTCGCGCAAGCCTCCGGCGGCCGTCAATCCGGTCCGTATGCCTGCCTGGGTTGCGGGATCGGCGCCCGGAATTCGCGGCGTCAAGGTTGACGAACCCTCAAAGAGGCATCGCGGCAGGGCGTTTCCACGTGAAACAGTCCCGCTTCACCGCGGCAGCGGCAGCACGATCACGACCTGGCGCTCGCGGCCGGCCTCGGTCACGGTGGTGACGGCGTGGAGGTCGTAGGCGAGCATCCGCTGCAGCATCTCGGCGCTCATGGTTCTGGCGCCGTCGGCCGGCGCACCGGACCTCGCCCGCGTGCGCCAGGTCAGGACGAGGTCGGCGGGCGTCACGGTCCAGGTCGCGGCGATGCGGTCGTCGCCGTCGAGGACGGCGCCCAGCACCAGTTCGTGCAGGGCAAGGCCGAGTTTCTCCGCCGTCTCGGGCGGCAGCCGCACCGGCGGGCCGGCGAGTTCGGTCGGATCCGGCAGGGCATGGGCGGAGAGCTCGTCGCGGATCAGCACGTCCAGGGCGACCCCGGCCAGGGGCTCGCGCGACACCTCGGCCTGGATGCGGGCCATCGCGGCGAGGCGGTCGCCGATATGGGCCACCACGTCCTCCGCCGTCGCCGCATTGTCCGCGATGCGGCGCACGATCCCGTGAATGACCGCGAGGTTGTTGCGGCCCTGGCGCTGCAGCTCGTGGATCAGGCGATCCTGCCCCCGTCGCATCAGGGTGAGGGCGTGGATGTCGGTCGAGGTGCCGAACCAGGTCGTCGGCCGGCCGTCGTCGCCGCGCCGGGGCGTGGCCTGGGTGGAGAACCAGAGATAGGGATCGCCCGCCTCGGCCGGCCGCCGGCACAGGCGGTGCTCGACGGCGAGGTGGCCCTGACGGGACGCCGCCCGCCAGGCGTCTCGCGTGCGCTCGCGATCCTCCGGATGCACGGCATCGAGCCAGCCGTTGCCGCGGCTGCAACTCGGGGACTGCCCGGTGAAGGCGGCCCATTGCGGGCTCGCCCAGACCCAGTCGCCCAGCGGGTTCGACTGCCAGACGAGGTGCGGGATGGTCTCGACCATCCCGCGGAAGTCGGGGCCCTCCCCTCCCCTGCCCGCATCGGCCTCGAACCGGTCCGTCTCAGGACTCATTGGCGTCGAGGTGCCGCCCTTCGCGGCCCAGATGGAGGTAGTTCGGGTTGAACTGCACAGCCCGCTGCAACGCCTCGAGCCGGTGGATGATGAGTTCGCGGCCGCGCAGGGAAATCAGCCCGATGTTGCGCAATTCCTGCAACGTGCGGTTCACGTGGACCACCGACAGCCCGATCGTATCGGCGATCTCGGCCTGGGTCAGGGGCAGCTCGCAGGCATTGCCCTGGGTGAGCCCGACCGCGCGCAGCCGCACGAAGAGTTCGCAGAGCAGGTGCCCCAGGCGCTCGAACGCGGTGCGCTGGCCGATATTCACGGTCCATTCGCGCTGGATCGCCGCCGCCACCAGGGATTCCCAGGTCAGGGCCTGCGACAGCCGGGCCTGGCCGGCGGTGAGCTGGCGCATGGTCTCGGCGGGGATCTCGGCCAGGGTGACGGCGGTGACGGTGCCAATGGAATGGTCCATCTCCCGCAGGATCGAGACGTTCTGGTCGCACAGGTCGCCGGGCAGCAGGTAGGCGATGATCTGGCGGCGTCCGTCCTCGAGGGTCTTGTACCGGCAGGCCCAGCCGTCGAGGATCAGGCTCACGCCCTGGGGCAGGTCACCCTCGTGGACGATGTCGTCCCGCGACCGGACACGACGCGTGCGCTGGCGCGACGCGTGGTCGAGCGCGAGTTTGTCTTCGGTGGACAAGCTCGTGAAGTGCTCGAGCTTGCGAATGAGAAACTCGGCCAAATCGCCCCGCCATCGCGCCCCAGCATCGACATTGACACATTTTAGGTCACAAATGTCATAACAAAAGTTAATTGTAAGAAAATGATAATATATTTCAATAGATATGACTGGTCTTCATCCGTTCGACACCGCGGATACGACGAAAGAGGTATGGGGGATCGGCCCGCGGGCCGGCGGCCGGACGGCATCGGAATCAGGTCTCCGGATGATGCGGCAAGTCTCCGGACGTTGGGGAAGGTGTTGCGGCGCCACAACATCGGGTTTGGAAGTGGAAGCTCGGCCACAGAGCGGGGATTGTGATCTGCGCCGGGATCGGCAGTTTTGGCGGCGAGGACGGCTCCCGACCACGAGGCTGCGATGACGTCACGGGCGATGCACGATCGACCCGGCGGGCCGGCACCCGCCATCCTAGGCCCGGTCCGGCAGTCCGGGGATGCCGGCCGCATGGCCGCGTTCCTGGCGCCCGGCCTTCAGGCCGCGTTCGACGGCTGCCTGGACGAGGCGCTGCCGGCGGATCTCGCCGACCTCCTGGGACGGCTCGACCGGCCCGGCGCCGCGCGGATGCCGCGCGACCGCGGGGCGGCCAAGCGCTGCCTCCGCACACCCGATTCCTTCCAGAGTTCGTAGAGTCCCATGAGCGAAATCGCCGCCGACACCACCCGCATTGTCGCCTTCCCGCAGGCCGTGGCCGCGGCTCCCGTCGACGAGAACACCGCCTCGATGATCGAGGTGCTGCAGGAGCAGCTGCGCCTCGCCCGCGAAGGCAAGCTGCGCTCCGTCGCGGTGGTCTCGGTCTCCTCCGACGGCGGGGCGATCGGCACGCAATGGTCCTGCACCCACGGCGACATCACCAGCCTGATCGGCAAGCTGACGGTGCTGACCCACGACATGATGGCCGCCCGCAAGTGATCGCTCAAGACTGATCGGTCACGACTGATCGACGCCTGCCGCTGATTCCAGCCCTTACGCGGCGGCGATCCGGCGACGGCTTTTCGGGACGGGAGGATGCCCGTCCCGCCGATCGGAGCCTCAAGTCCCGCGCACGCGTCAGCCGCGGCTGAGCCTGCGGGCATTGGCCCGCACCTTGCGCCGGTAATCCCGCACCACCCGCTCGGCCGTGCCGCCGGCGGCGAGGGTCATCGCGGCCTCGGCCGCGGCCTCCATCTTCTCCGTCACCATGCGCTGGGCCTCGTCCTGCGCCGCCGCGCCGCCGAGGGAGAGCTTGGCCAGCCGCAAGGCGACGACCGTCTGGGCTTCCAGCCCCAGGCGAACGGTGTCGAAGCCGAGGCGCAGCCAGGAATCGTACATCGAAAGACGTCTCCGAGATCGGATCGTGAGGGGAAAGAGCCGCCGCCCGGCGGACGAACGCCGGAACGGCCCAGGGTGTTTCAGGCTCGGGTGTTTCGGGCGAAACCCGCAGGGGGCGTCAGGGAATCGCGCCCTGCGGCAGCATCAGGCCGCCGGGCGTCCGGGCAGGCGCCGCGGCGTTCTCGCGCCGGGGCTTCGCGGCTCTCCTGGGTGCCGGCTTGGGGGCTTCGGCGGCCGGGTCGGCCGCGTCCGCCGGTGCGCCCTCCGCCTCGGGCGAGGCGGCCTTCGCCGCCCTGGCCTTGTCCACCTTCTTCGACCCCCCTTTGCGGGCGGTGGGGGCGGGCTTCGGCTCCGCCGCCTTCGGGGCGTCGCCGCAGGCCTGGAACGCGAGTTCGGCCAGGACCTGGCCGCCGTCGTCGGCCAGGATGCGCAGGGTCCGCGGCAGGCCGTCTGGCGCCCCGGCCCACTGGATCGTCGCGCCGTTCTGCGCCTCCAGGGCCGCCGGCGAGGGGCCGCGGCGCAGGCCCGACAGGTCGGGGCCGTAGGCGGTCGCGAGCTTGTTGCGGATCACCACCTGCAGCACCTGCACGGTCTCGGGCGAGAGCGGCCGCAGCGGGTTGCTCCAGGTCATGCTCCCCTGCCGGGTGACCCAGAGGCGAAACCCCTTGTCTCCCGTGAATTCGGCCGCCTGCGGCGCCGGGCAGACGGGTGCCACCTCCCCTGACGCCGGCTCTCCCGGAGCCGCGCGGGCCGGGACGGCGAGAGGAACAGCCGAGAGGGCGGCCAGAAGGACCGCCGGCACCGCGGCACGCTTCACCGGGATTCTCCGTCGCGCTTGGAATGATCGAACTTGGAATGATCGACCCTGGAACGATCGAACTCGGGATGGTCGCCCCTGCGGTCGCCGGGCTCGGGCAGGCCGGGCTCCGCGGGGTCGTGGTCGATGGTCATGCCGCCCCGCGGCCGGGATCTCGGCGCGTCGGGCGCCTCAAGCCGTTCGGGATAGGCGCGCTGCTGGACCTCCGGATGACGGGCCGCCTCCTCGAGCAGGCCGGCGAGGTCCTGGTCGAAATCGCGGAACAGCTCGTCGCCCCGGTCCTCCAGCTCCTGCTCGTGCGGCAGGCGCAGAGACGTATTGCGGGCGCGCCCCTGCGCGGCGAACAGAAGCACCAGGCCGGCGAATACCAGGGCTGCCGCCGCAGCCAGAATCACGATCATCTCCATCGTGATGCCAGCCTTAGAGCATTTCCGGCGGCCTGTCCGGTCGCATGCGCCGCCCCCGCATGCGATCGAGGTCTGCGTCCCCGTCGCGCGTCGATCCCGCGAGGAGTCTCGCTCGGAGGGAAGTCTCGGGCCGCGCGATCTCAGGCCGCCAGGTAGCCCGCCTCGCGCAGGCCCGCCTCGACCGCGACGAGGAGCGCGCCCTCGGTGAGCGCCGAATCCTCGGCCTCCCCGACCTCCGCCGTCTCGCGGGTCGGCCGTGCCGGAACGCGCTCGCCGATCAGCCCGGCGGGCAGCGCGGTCCCGACGAGGGCGGTGGCCGCGGTCAGGGCGGTTCCGATCGACATCATGGCGCATTCCTTCCGCGTGTCGGCATCTCCGGGCCGGGCAGTATGGAGCAGTAACGCAATCTTAACCATTGCGCCGGCGGCAGGGCTGCGGTTCCGGCCCGCACCGTGTCCCCGCGGCCGCAGGCGGCCCCGTCGATAGCTCGCCAGCCGGGAACACCGGGCGGAGGTGCCGAGCGCACCCTTGCCGGGCTCGTTGTCTTTACGTCATTGTCCTCGCCGAACCGGTGACCGCTGCGGCGAATGATGCTTAGAGCGTGGCCCGGGCCGTGCGGAACGCTCCTTGCGTCACGGCCCCTGGCGCGAGCCCGCGCGCCGCGCGAACCGGACGGTGATCCGGCCACAGGACGAAGCGACCCGATGGACAGGCTCCAAGGTTCCCACATCCAAGGTTCCGATCCGCAAGCCTCCGACCCGCACGACGCCGCGACCCTCGAGGCGGACCTGCTCGGGCTGGTCGAGGAGGCGCGCCACCAGGCGAGCCAGGATCCGTTCCGCAACCCCGTCCTGACCGTGGCCCTGGCGATCAGCCGCCTGTTCGACCGGGAGGAGATCCGCGAGGAGGATCTGGCCGGGCTGTTCGTGCGCCTGCGCGGCCAGGCCCTGGAGGCCCGGGCGGCGCGGCTGCGGGCCTATCTCGGCCTCGGGGCGGAGGCGGATTCGCAAGCGGCGACGCAGGCCGTGGCGGCGGCCGCCCTCGGCGACCCGGAGATGGGCTTCGAGACCGCCCGCGCCCGAGTCGAGCGGACGCGCTTTGCCGCCGTGTTCACCGCCCACCCGACCTTCGGGATGCCGAAGGCCGTGGCGAGGCTCCTGGCCGAGGCCGCCTCCGAGCCCGATCCGGCGGCGCGCCATGCCCCGATCGCGCAAGCCGCCGCGCTCTCGGCCCGGGCCGACCCGGTCATCACCCTCAACGACGAGTTCGACCAGGCCCGGCACGCGGTCCAGCACGGCCGCGCGGCCCTCGACGGGCTGAACGCGGCGCTCCTGCGCGCCGCCCGCGAGCGCTGGCCCGATCGCTGGAGCGAGCTCGTCCCGATGCCGGTGGTGCTGGCCTCCTGGGTCGGCTGCGACACCGACGGGCGCACCGATATCGGCTGGTGGGACACCCTGCGCTACCGGCTCGAATCGAAGCGCACCCAGTTCGACCGGGTGCTGGCCCAGCTCCCTGACGATCCCGCCTCGGAGCCCGCCCGGCGGCTGGCCGAGGAGGCCAAGGCGGCCGTCCTGCGCCAGCTCGCGGTGGCGCCGAAGCTCGGCGAGCAGCCGAGCCTCGAGGCGGTGCATCGCTTCGCGCTGGCCCTCATCATCGAGCGCGACCGGGCCCAGACCGAGGCCGGCCCGCTTCTCGCCCTCCTCGACCGGGCGGTGACGAAGGCCGCCGACGACGAGGCGCGGCTCGCGCTCTGCATCCTGCGGGCGGGCGTCGCCGCGCACGGGCTCCAGAACGGCCTGCCGCATTTCCGGCTCAACGCCAGCCAGGTCCACAACGCGGTGCGCCGCGAGCTCGACCAGGACGGCGACCCGATCGATCCGGCCCAGCGCCGCTCGCACCTCGCCTCGATCAACGCGCTGCTCGATGCCGTCGCGGCGGTGCCGGTGGATTTCGGGGCGCTCGCCGCCGAGCGGGCCTCGGCCGCCCGGCTGATGATGACGATCGCCCAGATCCTCAAGCACGTCGACGGCACCCACCCGGTCCGGTTCCTGATCGCCGAGACCGAGACCGGCTACACGCTCCTCGCCGCGCTCTGGCTCGCCCAGCATTTCGGCATCGGCGACAAGGTCGAGATCACGCCCCTGTTCGAGACGGCCTCGGCGCTGGAACAGGGCGTGCACGTGATCGAGGACGCGCTCCGCTCACCCCACTGGCGGGCCTATCTCAAGCGCACCGGGCGCTTGGTGGTGCAGTTCGGCTACTCGGATTCGGGGCGTTATGTCGGCCAGCTCGCCGCGACGTTCTGGATCGAGCGGCTGCGCTTCCGCATCACCGAGTTGATGGCGGCGCACGACCTCACCGACATCGAGCTCGTGATCTTCGACACCCACGGCGAATCGATCGGCCGGGGCGCCCATCCGACGAGCCTCGCCGACCGCCTGGCCTACCTCGCCCCTGATCACGCCCGGCGGCGCAACCGCGAGGCCGGGATCCGCACCAGCCTCGAATCGAGCTTCCAGGGCAGCGACGGCTACCTGATGTTCGGGACGAAGACCCTGGCCGAGGCGACGGTCGCGCGCATCGGCGAGCACGTCTACAGCCGGCTCCAGCCCGCCCCCGACCCGATCTATGCCGAGGGCGACTTCGCCACCGAGTTCTTCACCGGCGTGCGCCAGGACATGGAGCGGCTGGTCGACGATCCGGGCTATGCGGCTTTGCTCGGCACCTTCGGGCCGAACCTGATCGACCGTACCGGCTCGCGCCCGGTGGCGCGGCAATCCGACGGCGGCGGACCCGTCGCCATCACCCATCCGCGCCAGATGCGGGCGATCCCCAACAACGCGATCCTCCAGCAGCTCGGCTTCCTGGCCAATTCCCTGCACGGGGTCGGGCGGGCGGCGGGTCGCGCGCCCGACCTGTTCGTCGAGATGCGCGAGCGCTCCGAGCGCTTCGCCCGCGCCTTCCGGCTGGTGCAGGAGGCCACCGCCGTCGGCGACCTCGACGTCTTGCGCGCCTATATCGACACCCTCGACCCCTCGGTCTGGCTCGAGCGGGCGCGTCGCGCCACCCGGGACGGACGCCGCGAGGAGATCGTGGCGGTCGCCGCCGCCCTCGACCGGCTCAACCTCGCCCCCCACCTGCGCCGCCTGTTCGGCCGGCTGACGCAGGACCACCTGATGCTGCATTCCGTGGCCCCCGACCTGCCCGGGATGACGCCGCGGCTCGCGCTCCTGCATGCGCTACGCCTGGCGCTGATCCACCGGATCTGGTTCCTGGCGGTGCACATCCCGGGCTTCCGGCCGCAGAACGGCATCACCCGCGAGGCCCTGATCGAGCGCATCCTGCGCCTCGACGTCGAGAGCTGCCTGAAGCTCCTCGACGACATCTTCCCGGTCACGCCGGACCCGACGCTCGGGCTCAATTTCGGCGAGCCGGCGGGGCCCCGCGGCGCCGGCACCTACGAGGCCGAGCACCGCACCCTGTTCGCCCCGATCCGCCGCCTGTTCGTCCTGGTGCGCGAGATCAGCGGCATGATCCAGCACGAGGTGGGGGCGTTCGGGTAACGGAGCGGGACAGGGCGCCTGCCTGATGGCCTTCTACGGTTCTCGAACCCACCGTGTCATTCCGGGCTCCGCTGTCGCGGCCCCGGAATGGCGCGGAGGGTGTCGAGACTGTAGAGAAAGTCGAAACAAGCTCTTCACATCGAGCCGGCGCGGACCGCCTCGATGGCCGTCTCGATCGGCATGAAGAAGGTGCGCGACCCGAGCGGGCTTTCCACGAAATCGCGCGCACGCCAGAAACCGGCCGCCCTGTCGTTCAGTGCGTGGACGATGACGGCCCTGACGCCGATCGTCTCCGAGGCCCCGACGATCCGTTTCATCGCATCCCGGAACAGGTCGTCACCCAGTCCCGCCCCCTTGTACCGCACATGGCGCGCGAGACGCCCGATGATGGCGACCGGGATCTGGTTGGGCAGGCCGCGGACGCGCTTCAGCCTGGACGGCATCGCTCCGCGCTCGATGCTGCCGACGGAGATGCAATAATATCCGACGACATCGCCCCCCTCACAGACGACGTAGGTTCGCGCGGTGCGTCCCTCGCTCGTCCCGGCATGGTCTCTCAACCAGTCGTTTAGAGGCGGCTCACCGCAATCGAAGTCGTCGAATCTGTGAGATGCCGAAAGGCGAGTGGGCGGCGTGATGTTCCGCTTGCTCGCCACCGGAAGAGAGCCTACTTCGCCCATAGCGGCTTCTTCCGCATGAGAGCGACGAGGCGCTCACTCGGCGAGGGAGGATTGTCGAGGGCAGCGTCGAACGCGTCGAAAGCATCCGGGTCAAGGCGGAAAAGCCTTTGATCGAGCAGCACGTCGATCGCGTGCCGGCGCGCGGCTTCGATCATGAACTCGGTGCGGTTCTTGCCAATCGCCTCGGCGGCAGCGTCGATCAGGTCACGGGTTTCCGTCTCGACGCGAAGGTTGATGGTCGTGCCACGGCGCGCAACCTCCCGGCGCGCGACGGAGCGGTCCGGAACGCCGTCGCTCATCGTGATACAGCTTTCGTTGCGCAGGCCACGGCGAGACGCGGCCGTTGGACAGCTTGCCGTGTCACGTCGCATACACACTGTCAATACATTTGAACGAGTCGCAGCAGGGAAGTTCCCCGGAACCGGCAAGTTCCCCGTAGAAATCCTGTCGATCAGGCCAAGTCACCTGCGACGGTCGGCATCTCCTGCCGTAGGATCGGCCGGGACGAATCCGAGAGCCGCGCAGCCATGGGCCCGACCGACAACAGGCTCCGGTGCCTCGACGACCGGCTCGGCGAGGCGGCCCTCGATCCGTCGCGCTGGGGCGCGGTGCTGACGGAGGTCTCGACCCTGATCGGGGGCGACGGCGCGATGCTGCTCCAGAGCCATCGCCGCACCCCCGGCGTGCCCTGTACGCCCGAGGTCGACGCGCTGGTCGCCGACTATTTCGGGCAGGGCTGGCACGTGAAGGACCTGCGGACCCGCGCCGTACCCCGGGTGATGCGCGGCGAGGTCGTGACCGACCACGACATCCTCACCCCCGAGGAGATGGCCCGCGCACCGTTCTACAACGAGCTGCTGCGGCCGCACGGCTACCACTGGTTCGCGGTGGCGGGCTTCCGGGCGGGCCCTGAATACTGGGGGGTGTCGGTGCAGCGCCGGACGCGGAGCGGCCCGTTCGAGGCGGCGCAGGTGCGGCCGCTCGCCGGCCTGATGGGGCGGCTCGGCCAGGCCGCCGCCCTGTCGGAGGCGCTCGGCCGCGCCGCCCTCGACGGCACCCTGCGCGGGCTCGATCAGGTCGCGCAGGCGGCGCTCGCCCTCGACGGGGCCGGGCGGGTGATCGGTGCCAATCCGCGGGCGGAGGCGCTGTTCGATGCCGCGTTCCGGGTCGCCGACGGCGATTTGCGGATTGCCGATCCGCGGGCACGGGAGGAGGTGGCGGCCCTGGTCGCGGCGCTGCGTCCGGGCCGGACGCCGCCCCCGGCCCGATCCTGGTGGCGCGGCGCGACCGTCGTCCCCTGGTGCTGCGCGCCTTGGGCCTGGCAGAGAGCGTCCGCTCGCCGTTCCTGGGCGCCCGCGCGCTCCTGCTCGTCACCGATCTCGAGGCCGAGCGGCGGCCCGATCCGGCCCTGCTCACGCAGATCTTCGGCCTCACCGCGGCGGAGGCGCGGCTCGCGGCGCTCCTCGCCGGCGGGGCCTCCCTGGACGAGGCCGCCGACGGGCTCGGCCTCGCGGTCGAGACCGTGCGCAGCCAGATCAAGGCGGTGTTCGCCAAGACCGGCACCGGCCGCCAGGGTGCGCTGGTGGCGCTCCTGGGCGCGCCGGGCCTCAGATGATCTAGGTTTTTGATCAGGGTTTGGCCCAGATCCCGAGCTTGCCGGCGCGGGCGTGGCGCTCGGCCTCGACGAGGTCCGGCGTCGCCTCGGACGTGACCCGGCCGCCGCCGTTGTAGAGCACCACCTCGGAGAGATCGTGCCCGTCGACGGTGCAGATCCACGCGGTCTTCGCCGGGCTCGGCTGGCAGTTCACCGGCCGGCCGCCGAGATAGCCCGAGAGGTCGCTCGCCTGCGCGCCCCTGGCCGCCTCGACGCCGTAGAGGCGCAAGGTGCGGCCGCCGAGCCGCAGGGTCGCGGTGTCGAGCACCTCGGCGACGCCGGCGACCGGGCCGGCCGCCTCCGGCACCAGGGCTCCCGTCTGGACCGGCTCGCGCTTCGTCTCCGGCGCCTTGTCCCCGGCCGGTGCGGGCTTCGCCTCGGCGGCGCGGTTCTCCACCGGCTTCGTCCCGGCGGGCTTGCCCGCATCCTGTCTGTCGCCCGTCCCCTGGCCGGGCGCCTGGGCGACCGCAGCCTCCCGAACCGGCTCGCCGCCGCCGCGCAACACCGCGTAGCCGATGCCGAGCACCGCGAGTCCTCCGAGGACGGCGTAGACCGGGCGGCGGGTCGATCCCCGGTCGGGCAGGCGCTGCCGCCGGGCGATACCGGGCTTCAAACCCTCGCCGGCCGCGACCGGGGGATCGGGACCGGCGTCGCGGCCGGGGCCTCGGGCTCCCGTGCCGGCCGGCGCAGGCGTGCGGCGATCCCGTCCAGGGCCTCCCGCAGGCGCGAAGGGGGAGCGGGAACCGGCGCCGCGGGACCGGGCTTCACCACGATCCAGTCCCGCGGAGCGTCGCCGGGCGGCGGGGCGGAGACGGCGGCCGGGGCGGCGGGGCTCAGGAACATCGTCGGGTGCTGGCGGCGCAGCTCCTCGACGAGGTCGGCCAGGGTCAGGGGCCGCGTCTCGCCGTCGACCGTGCGGCTGCGCGGATGACCGTCCCGGTCGACGATCTGGTAGCCAGGGGCTGCGTCGAGGCGGCGGGTGGCGGATTCCGCCAGGAGTTCGAGGGTGCGACGGGCGACCGCGACGGGGCGCTGACGGTCGATCTCGGCCCGGATCAGCGCCTGCAACTGCTCACGCGAGGTCATGTCCGCATCGTGTCCCATCGTCCCCCGGCCGCGGGGGCTGCCCGAGCCACCCGCCGCTCGGGCGGGCGCTCACCCGTTTTATCTAGGTCCCGAACGGCGTCCTGTCACAGGGCGCCGTTCGTCATCAGCGGCTCGCCACGGCGTCGCGGCGCACCACCCGGCTGGTCTCGGCGATGATCACCGGGCGCGCGCCGGCGAGGCTCACCGCCAGTTCGAGGTCGACGGTGCCCTGCGAGCGCACGCCGCGATCGGGGCTGAAGGCCGAGAAATCGACCGTGGCCCGGACCTGGCAGACCGCGAGCCCGGCATTGCAGGCGGTGCGCAGGGAATCCGGCCGCGGCCGGTAGCGGCGATCGGGCCAGCGCTGCACGAAGCGGCGCTTCTCGGCCATCAGGCTGGCGACGCTCATCGACCGGCCATGGAAGACGACCTGGCTGCCGTAGAAGCCCGGCGCCGCCGCGAGCGTCGTGCCGTTGGGGCCCGAGATCGACGCCAGGTAGTCCCGGGCGAGGCGCTGCGACGCCACGGCCCAGTCGCGCATCTGCGAATCGGAGACCGTGACGGGCGCGGGCGCGGGGATCTGCACGGGCAGCGGGCGCTCGGTCCGGGCGAGCCGCGCGGCGCGGCGGGACGCCGTTGCCGCGTGGATCGCGCTGCGGGCCGGCCGGCGCGCCTCCTCGGCGACCCGGCGCGGAACGTGGGCCCTCGGTGTCTCGGCCCGGGCGGCCGAGGGAACCTGGGACGAGGGAACCTGGGCCGGTGCGACCTGAGCGGCGGGCGCCGACGGGGCAGGCGCCGGAGCCTGGCTCCGGCCGGGCGGATCGACCCAGCCCTGGGCCAGGGCGGCCGGGGACAGGAGGGCGGTCAGGCCGAGGCCGAGCAGGGCAGCGGACGGCGTGGCGAGGCCGGGCCGGAGGGAACGGAGCCGGAAGGAAGGGAGCATGGGGGCGGCACCCGGGGGAAGGAGCACGATCAGGTGGGGGATCACGCACGGAACTTGAGCAGGGTGAACGTTCGTCGCCGCGGTTACGGTTCCATTGCGGACCGGATGCCCTCCCCGCTACCCCCGTTGCCCACACGCCCGGGGTCGCATCCGGCATGGCATCCCGCATGGGATCTCGGGATCTCGCGCAAGGGAACTCCCCGGGACCTTGCCAAGCGCGGCCGCGACCCCACCTCAAGGCTCTCCCGGGTCCGGGCCCCTCTGGCGGTTCGAGGCGTCGACCGCGATGTCGGACCCCTTCTCTGCCTTTGTGCTGACGCGGCACGATCGCACCGGAGGGCCCGCAACCATGCGCGTCATTTCCCTCGTCCGTTCCCGTGCCGTCGCGGGAGGCGCCGATGTCCGGCGCTGACACGACGCGGCGGGCCCTGCTCGTCGTCAACAAGAAGGCCCGTAACGGCGGGCTCGACCTCGACGCCGTGAAGGACGTCCTGCGTCGCGGCGGCATCGAGCCGGTCGATCCACCCCCGGGCGAGACCGACTGCAAGGCGCTGATCCACGCCCATGCGAAAACCTGCGACATGGTGATCCTGGGCGGCGGCGACGGCACCCTCAACGCCGCCGCCCAGGCGCTGGCAGACGCCCAGTTGCCCCTCGGCATCCTGCCGCTCGGCACCGCCAACGACCTCGCCCGCAGCCTCGGCCTGCCCGCCGATCCGCTCGAGGCGGCGGAGGTGATCGCCACGGTCCCGGCCCGGCCGATCGACCTCGGCTGCGTCAACGGCCATTACTTCTTCAACGTCGCCAGCATCGGCTTCTCCGCCGATCTCGCCGGCGAGCTGACGGCCGACCTCAAGCGCCGCCTCGGCACGGTCGGCTACGCGGTCGCGGCGTTCCGGCTCCTGCGCCGGGCACGGCCGTTCACGGTCTATATCGAGCATGACGGCACGGTGGAGACCGTGAAGACCATCCAGGTCTCGGTCGGCAACGGCCGCCATTACGGCGGCGGCATGACGGTGGAGGAGAACGCCACCGTCGATGACGGCCTGCTCAACTTCTACAGCCTGGAGGTCGCCCATTGGTGGCGGCTGCTCGCCCTGCTGCCGGCCCTGCGCCGGGGCACGCAGGGGAAAGCCGCCGACGTGCGCGCCTTCCAGACGACGGAGGTGATCCTGCGCACCAAGAAGCCGCGGCCGGTCAACACCGACGGCGAGCTGACGACCTACACCCCCGCCCATGTGCGGGTGCTGCGACAGGCCGTCCAGGTCCATGCGCCGGAATTCCAGGCGCCGGCCCGCCCCTCGATCTTCCCGTAAGCAGGATCGTCCGCCGTGGAGTCCCTCGTTCAGCTCGCCGCCGACCCGACGGCCTGGGCCGCCCTCGCGACCCTGGTCGTCATGGAGGTCGTGCTCGGCATCGACAACCTGATCTTCATCTCGATCATCACCAACAAGCTGCCGGTGGAGCAGCAGGCGCGCGCCCGGCGCATCGGCATCGGGCTCGCGCTGATCCTGCGCCTCGGGCTGCTCGGGACGGTCGCCTACATCGTCCACCTGACCCAGCCGGTCTTCGAGATCTTCGGCAAGGGCCTGTCCTGGCGCGACATGATCCTGATCGCCGGCGGCCTGTTCCTGCTCTGGAAGGCCACCAAGGAGATCCACCACAGCCTCGATCCAGACCCGGAAGAGAAGACCGGCGGCGGTGCGTCTCTGGGTTACGCCGCGGCGATCGGCCAGATCCTGATCCTCGATCTGGTCTTCTCGATCGACAGCATCATCACGGCGGTCGGCATGACCGAGCACGTGCCGATCATGGTGATCGCGGTGGTCACCGCGGTGACCGTGATGCTGCTCGCCGCCGATCCCCTGTCGCGCTTCATCGCCGCCAACCCGACGGTGGTGATGCTGGCTCTGGGCTTCCTCATCATGATCGGCATGACGCTGATCGCGGAAGGCTTCGGGGCCCACGTGCCGAAGGGCTACATCTACACCGCCATGGCCTTCTCGGCCGGCGTCGAGGTGCTCAACATCCTCGGCCGGCGGGCGAAGAAGGGGAAGCGTACGGCGGCGTGACGGCGGTAGTCTGATGCGATGAGGCAGCGCCCGATCGTGATGCGGTCGGGCGCTGTTTTCGTTTTGGGGACTTGTGCCGCTCGCCTGGACGAGTCGAGGTTCAATCCGGCACAGCCGTCACGAGCGTCGGATCATTCTCACCCGGTCGCCTGATCCAGACCGTCCGTACCGTTGGGAGACGGCCATCCGGGCAGAGAAGCGGTCCGGTGCATTCCCAGTGCTCACCCCACCGATCCACGTAGGCATCATCGATGGGTGTTCGACTGCCATGCAGGAGAAGCGCGCCCATGAGCTCGTCGGGCTTATTTCGGGAAAAGCCGAAAGACTCAAAGAATGCACGTTTGCCTTTCCCGTCGATTCCGGGATCGGAACTCATCAGATAGAGCTTGATTTTACTTTTGTCGCATCTGAGCCCGAGGAGGTAACCGCCGACACCGGGCTTGATGCTCATTCTCGGACATGACGCAGGTTAGAGGCATCGACCGTCACCAGCGCCGCGAAAGGCTGCTGAAATTCGACCATGAAGGCCTCGTGGTCGCCCAGGATCTCGACCACAGTTCCCCGGCTACCTCCCGGCACCGTCTTGCCACGCCGTGTCTCGGCAGCGCGCAGAAGTTCGACCCGCTCGTACTGCTCTGGCGGACGTGAAGGAATCTGAGTGAAGGCGCGGACCACGACCATGCCAGGAAAGGTACCGGCTGCTTGCGTGATTGCAAGTGGGATGCAAACGCCGCGAACCAACCATTGACCCCGCGCTCCATCGGACGATCCCTACCCCAGATCGATCCGGAAGCACGCCCCCGGCCCCTCCTCCGCCGCCACCCCGATGCGCCAGCCATGCAGCTCGGCGATCCGGCGGCAGATGCTCAAGCCCAGTCCGACGCCGTTCGGGGCCCGCCCGTTCGGCACCCGGGCGAAGGTCTCGAAGATCGCCTCGTGGAAGGCCGGCGGCACGCCGATGCCGGTATCGCGCACGGTGATCCGGCCGGGTTCGCCCGGCCAGGCCCGGATCTCGATTCGCAGAGGCCGGTCCGGATCGCGGTAGCGGATGCTGTTGGCGACGAGGTTCTGGAACAGGTTGGTCAGGAGCGCCGGCACGCCGTTCACGGTCGGCAGCGGGCCGACGACGAGGTCGGCCGATGACGCGCGCAGGTCGAGGTCGAGGTTGCGGGTCGCGTCCTCGACCACCCGGCCGAGATCGACCGGCGCGAAGGTGTGGCTCTCGGCGCTCAACCGCGCATAGTCGAGGAGGCCGGTGGTCATCCGGTTGAGACGGGCGGCGCAGCCCTCGATCGTATCGAGGCTGTCGGAGACGACCCCGCGGGCCTCGGTGCCCAGCGTGGTGCGCAGGATGCCGGTGAAGGCCACGATCTGGCGCAACGGCGCCCGCAGGTCGTGCGCGGCGACGGAGGCAAAGTCGCGCAGGTTGCGGTTCATCCGCTCCAGCTCGCGCGAGGCCGCGATGATCTTCTCCTCCAGCAGGCGCTGCTCGCGGCGCTGCTGGAGCACCCAGTGGTCGATCGGCCGGTCGACCTGGTCGACGGTGGTGAGCACCGCGTGCTCGCCCCGTCCTGCGTCCCACGAGACCGCGATGTCGCAGCGCGGGGCGCCCGGCACCATGGCGAGGCGGATGCCCGGGAGCACGATCGGCTCGGACGTCGCGCGCTGCTGGGCGCGCAGGTCCTCCTCCAGGCCGGACAGGATCGGGCTGTCGAAGGCGGGGCGCCCGGGCTCGGGCAGCCAGTCGCTCAACGAGCCGGTGCGGGCGAGCACCCGGCCGTCGGGAGAGAGCGCGGCGACGCCGAGGAGGCCGGCCTCGAGGAGGTGGGCCAGGGTGCGGGAGAGATCGGCTCCGGCCGGGAGGGCGAGGGCGGCGCGCATGGCGCTTACAGGCTCCGTCGCTCGATCGTGGCGGCGAGCTCGGCGAACAGGCCGGTCACGCCGTGCCCGGTGCGGGCGCTCGCCAGGGAGACGACGTCGGCGCCCCGCGCACGGGCGAGGAGATCGGGCGGCACCCCTGACCCGGGTTCGCCGGACTCGCCGGCCACGAGATCGCTCTTGTTGAGCACCGCGGCGCAGGGGCGGCCCGGCAGCGCCTCGCGGAAGCCCGCGATCAGCGCCGCCATCTGGTCGAGGGAGGCGGGCCGGGTGACGTCGGCGACGATGAGCGCCCCGCTCGCCCCCTTGAGGTAGACGGTGCGGAAGATGCTGAGGCCGAAATCGCCGTCGGTGTCCCACAGGACCAGCGGCATCGTCTTGGCCCCCGGCAGCGCGGCGGTCGTTGTGTAGATGTCGACCCCGATCGTCGCCTTGTAGCTGGTCTCGAACCGGCCGAACGCGAGACGGTTGGCGAGCGAGGTCTTGCCCACGCCGATCGCCCCCAGGATCATGATCTTGCGCGCCGCCACACCTTACTCCGCTCTGTAGGCGAGCTCGAACACGACGCGCCGGTTGCCGGTGACCCGCTCGTCCGTAATCGGATAAGGCGGCCGCGAATTGACGACGACGAGGCGCGAGCGCGGGATGCCGCGGCGTTCCAGGTCGGCGGTGATGCGCTCGGCGCGCAGCCGCGCCGCCTCGAGGTTGGCCCGGGGCGTTCCGGTGCCGTCGGCATAGCCGACGATGCGCAGGCGCGCGCCCTCCACCGCCGCCAGCGCCGCGGCCAGGATCGCGAGGTCGCGTTCGGCGGCGGCCGGGTCGCGATAGGTCGCGTCGGGCCCGAAGAAGATCGCGGTGCGCCTGACCGCATCCTCGAGCCGCTGGAGCGGCGTGTCGGTGCGGGCTTCGAGCCGCGCCACCTCCTCCCGGGGCGCGAGGCCAGGCAGCGCCGCCTCGACGGCGGCGGTGCGGGTCTCGAGGGTGCCGAGGCGGGCCCGCACCTCGCCCAGCGTCGCCCCGGCGGTCTGCGCCAGCGCCTCGGCCTGGTGCGTGAGGGCGTCGGTGCGCCGGTCGAGGGTCGCGACCGCATCCCGCGCCGCGGCGGCATCGGAGGCGACGGCGATCCGGGCGGCGACCGGCCAGGCCGGGAAGGCGACGGCGAGGCGGTCGCGCAAGGACGCGGCAGCCTCGCGGGTCGGCAGCACGCCGGTCGCCCGGATCAGGCCGGCCTCGCGGTCGAAGGCGAGCTGGAGGGGATGGTCGCGCAGGTCGGGCGCGTCCTCGATGGCGAAGAGCGCGGCCTCTTCCGCGGCGCGCTGGCGGGCCGACAGCACCGCGACGCTCGCCCAGGCGGCGAGCGCCAGGGCCACCAGCCCGCCGGCGACCGCCACCGGCCGCACCCGCGAGCGCGGCGGGACGAGGCGCGCGGCGATCGCCCGATGGAGGGAGGCGAGCGGCGCGCCGTGATCGCCGTCGCGGGTCCCGTCGCCCTGCCGGACCGCATCGAGGAAGGGCAGGAACTCGGCATCGACCACGCCGGCGAGCCGCCCGGCGCCGCGGCCGGCCTCGGTGAGGCCCGCCACGATCAGCAGGGGCGAGGCGCGCAGCAGCACGGTGCGGCCGCCGAAATCGAGGGAGCGCAACTCGCCGTTGACGTCGCTCAGCGCCTGGCCGGCGAATTCGACGATGGCGGTGACGAGGCCGCCGATCAGGTGGAGCTGGCCGTCCGGATCGGCCTCGGGCCGCCCGTCGCGGTCCGTGGTGGCGAGCACCGCGCCGGTGCTGCGGTCGATCAGGATCAGGCGTTCGAGCCGCCCTTGCGCCAGCTCGGCCAGGACCAGGGCGGCGTAGGACCGGCCGGTCAGCACGGCCTTCAGGCGCAGCCACAGCCGGCGCGGCGAGCGGCTGAGGGTCTCGTTGATCTCGTCGGAGAGCTGGCGGAAGGCCGCGGCGATCGCCGCCGCCACCATGCGGCCGGCGATGGGGTAGAGCGTTTCCACCATCAGGTCGCGGGATTCGGCGATCTCGCGCCGGATGCCGGCGACGACGAGCGGCGCGATCACCTCGGTCAGCGCGCGGTGGTCCTCGACCTCGACGACCTTGAGGGCGACCACCAGGCTGTCGGCCACCGCCCGGCTGAACCGGTCCTCGGTGCCGACCCGCCGGTCGAGCCGCGCCAGCTCGGCCCGCAGGCCGGCGAGGTCGCGGTGCTCGTCGCGCAGCAGCAGCCGCTTCAGGTCGCGGAGGGCCGGGTCTTCCGTCGGATCCTGAGCCGAGCTTTGGGCCGCATCTTGGGCCGGACCTTGGACCGCCGCCGCTCTCATCCCGGATCGGGCCCGCGGCTTACGGGTTGCGGTCGGCCAGGGCGGAGATCTGCCGGCCCATCTCGGTCACCGCGCCGCCGATCGCCCGCACGGCGTTGCTCTGCTCCATCCGCAGCGACAGGGCGAGGGCGTCGATCGACTTCTGCATCTCGTTGAAGCGCTGGACCATGCGCTGCTCGAGGTCGGTCACCGCCTCGCGCAGGTCCTCGTGCCGGCGCCCCTGCGAGCGCATCGCCTCGCCGTAGAGGAGCTCGCGGACCTTCTCGATCGTGTTCGAGGCGTCGGACTTCGAAGCGTCGGACTGGGCCGGTTCCGTCATGGTCTGCTCGTTGCCCGATCCGGCGTTGAGATAGGTGATCTGGCCGTTCATCGGTCACATCTCTCGTTCGATACCACGGTGAGGCCGGGCCGCCCGTAGCGGGTCGGCTCGGCGGCGGGTGAGCGGAAGGCGCGGGGCCCGAGCACCCCGAGGATCGCGGCCTCGAACGCCTCGCCGGTGAGGCTGGCCTTGTCGAGGAAGCGCACGGCGCCGGCATTCGCGCACATCTCGCGCACGTCCGGCATGCTGAGCCCGGTCAGCACGATCGCCGGCAGGCCGGGCAGCCGCGCATCCAGTTCGGCGAGGAAGCGCAGGCTCGACTCGCAGCCGAGCCAGAAGTCGAGGATCGCCAGGTCGATCCGCTCGCGGTCGACATGCTCGCGCGCCTCGGCGGTGGAGCGGGCGCGCAGCACGCGCATGTCGAGCATCCGGAAACCGACCGCCTGGAGGGCGATCAGCTTGGCGTCGACGTCGTCATCCTCGAGAAGAAGCGCAGTGATGGTGCGCGCCTGGACAAGCCCACATCCGTCATCATGTCGGACAGCGTGCATGGAACAGTCATCCAACCCGGTCAACCGGATCACAAGTCTTGGAAAAGCAGATCCGGTCACCCGATCGGCGTCGATGCAAGTGATAACGATTCGGTCATCAAAATCAACGGCTCGTTATCGCTGCGGTAACGATTCGTCAATCACCATCACATCCAATTGTGGGCGATTGATCGACTGGAAGTTGAAGCCCGTCCTCGGCGGCCAGGCCGCGAGGGCGGTGCCGGCGCGACAACGTCTTGGGTCGTCAGCGCTATTCCCGATGGAGGGCCTGTCTTCGGACGGGCTGTGGCCTCAGGGCCACGTCGCCTCTTCGCGCGTGCAGGCGGCCGGCTCGGGCGCCGCTCCCGGAGGCACGGCGGCGAGTTCGCTCCGGGCGCGGTCGAGGTCGGCCCGGAAGGCGGGATCGCCGACGAGGACGGCGAACAGGGCGCTGCCGGCCAGCCGTCCGGCCTCGACATCGCTCGCCCAATGCACCCCGCAGACGATCCGGCTCTCGCCGTAGGTCCGGCCGCGGCGCATCAGTGCCGTGGCGCGCTCCGGCATCAGGGCGGCGAGGACGAGGCCGACGGTCCAGCCCTCGGTGGCGTGGCCGGAGGGGTAGGACAAGCTCCGGTCGAGGGCCTCGCTGCGGTCGACGCAGAGCGGGGCATCGTTGCCGAGATGCGGCCGGGGCCGGGCGAAGCGGACCTTCGCGTCGCGCACCAGGGCCACCACGTCGCGGCGGGCGCGGGCCAGAAGCCCGGCGAGGGCCGGCACCCGGGCGGGATCGAGGCGCCGGCCGGCGGCGCAGGAGAAATCGGCAAGCAGCGCGGCGACGCCGGAGGGAACGTCGGCGGTGGCGAGGTCCCACCGCGGCGAGCCGGCGAGACCCCGCGTCGCCGCGTAGGCCGCCGCATCGGCCTCGTGGGCGGCGCTGCCGGGCTTCGGCGGGGCGGGCAGGATCGCGGCGGCATCGAGGATGCCGGCCGCCAGGTAGGGAGCGGGCGCCGGCTCGGCCGCGGCGGCGCCGGCAGCGAGCGCCAGGCAGAGGGCGAGCGGCGCCCGCATCGTCTCAGGCGTCGGACAGGATCGCGGCCGCGACCGCCTCGGGGCATTCCTCGTGGGCGGCGAGCGCTCCCGGGATCGCCACGGTGCGCACGAGGCCGGACGCGCCGAGCGCGGTCATCTCGGCGCCGGAGCGGCGCGGCGCGCCCTTCGGCTGCAGCATCAGGACCGGCGGCAGGCCGGGCCCGAACAGGGCGAAGAAGTCGTCGCGCGTCCGGACCGGGTCGAGGCCGCCGGTGACGAAGGCGGCGGTGCCGAAGCGGGCGCGGGGCTGGTGCGTCACCCGCCGCTTGTCGGCGAGCAGGGCCGGGGTGACCCGGGTCCGGTCGGCATAGACATGGGCCTGCATCATCCGCGACACGATCGGCGTGCTGACGTTGAAGCGGTAGAGCAGGTTGCCGAGGACGGGCGCCTCGACCGCGCGGCGCAGGCGGGCAAAGAGCGGCCGGCGCTCCTCGCCCATCGCGGTCGGCAGCGGCCCGCGCCAGGTCGGCGCCACCAGGACCAGCCGGGCGAAGGCGCCGGGGTGCCGGGCCGCCGCGGCGACGAGGTAGCCGGCGGCGTGGCCGGCCGCGACCCCCAGCGCGTAGGGGCCGGGCGCCTTGTCGAGAAGCGCGTCGAGGAAGGCGTGGAGGGTGTCGGGGGCAAGCGGCACCCGGGCCCGCGGTTGCGCGCCGAAGCCGGGCCAGTCCGGTACCAGGCAGCGATGGCGGGCGGACAGCCGCGCCGCCAGGGGCCGCATCTCCTCGCGGGTCGCGATCGAGGACAGCGCCGGCAGCAGCAGGGCCGGCGGGCCCTCGCCGATCCGGTCGGCCGGCAGGGTCAGGGACCGGCCGGCCAGGGTGAGGGAGAGAACTTGCGTCTCGATGCCGGCCATCATGGGCTCCGTCAGAACGGCTTCACCACCACCAGGATCACGATGAGGATCATCAGCAGCGTCGGCACCTCGTTGAGCACCCGGTAGAATTTCGTGCTGCGGGTGTTCCGGTCGGCGGCGAAGTCCTTGACCATCCGCGACAGCCAGCCGTGGATGCCGCTCATCGCCAGCACCAGGGCGAACTTGGCGTGCATCCAGCCCTGGGTATAGGCGCCGCTCATCACCACGAGGGCGATGCCGAAGATCCAGGTCGCGATCATCCCCGGCAGCATGATCGCCTTGGCGAGGCGCCGCTCCATCACCTTGAAGGTCTCAGCCGTCGGAGACCCGGCCGGCAACGCGGCGTGATAGACGAACAGCCGCGGCAGGTAGAGCATCGCCGCCATCCAGGCGATGAGCGAGATGATGTGGGCGGCCTTGATCCAGAGATACACGGTGGGTTTATTCCTGTGAGGGATGTGTGATTTTACTAAAATCTTGGGATCGACCGATCCTGCCACCCTCTTCGTCATCCCGGGGCTCGCCGAAGGCGAGAACCCGGGATCCATAACCGCTGACGGTGCCGGAATGGATTGCCAGCGTCCCGCTTCATCCTGACACGTCGGCGGTTATGGATCCCGGGTTCCGCTGCGCGGCCCCGGGATGACGCGGAGGGCGGCATAACCGTCGCGGGGAACGGGCCGAGCGCCGTCCGCCGAGGGCCCTCACCCTCGCAGCCGCGCCAGCATCCGCTCGACATGGGCGATCGGCGTCTGCGGGGTGATGCCGTGGCCGAGGTTGAAGATGTGGGGCGTGCCGGCGGTCGCCTCGCGGATCGCGTCCACGGCGGCGTCCAGGGCCTCGCCACCGGCGATCAGGGTCTCGGGGTGGAGATTGCCTTGAGTGACCACCGAGGCCGGCAGGCGGGCGCGGAGAGCCTTCAGGTCCACCGCCCAATCGACCCCGACCGCGTCGGCGCCGGTCTCCGCGGCCACCCGGGCATGGCCGTCGAGCCCCGAGCCGCGGGCGAAGACGATGATCCTGGCGCCCGGCACCCGGGCGCGGATGCCCGACACGATCCGGGCGATCGGCGCGAGGCTCCAGCGCGCCAGGGCGTCGCAGGTCTCACCCGCGGGCACGTCCGGCAAGCTGCCGGCATGGCTCTCGAAGATCTGCACCGCGTCGGCGCCGGCCTCGAACTGGCGCACCAGGTACTCGGTCGAGACCGCGACCAGCCGGTCGATCAGGGCGTCGAGGAGGGCGGGGTCGCGGGCGGCGAGTGCCCGGGCGGGTGCGAGGTCCGGCGTGCCGCGGCCGCCGATCATGTAGCTCGCCACCGTCCAGGGCGCGCCGCAGAAGCCCAGCAGCGTCGTCTCGGACGGCAGTTCCGCCCGCAGGCGCCCGACGGTCTCGAAGACCGGGTTCAGGTGGCGCATGATCCGCGGATCGCCCGCCTCGATCAGCCGGTCGAATTCCGGCCGGCCGGCCATCGGGTCGAGGCGGGGCCCCTCCCCTTCCACGAAGCGCACGTCCTGGCCGAGCGCGTGCGGCACCACCAGGATGTCGGAGAACAGGATCGCCGCCTCGAAGCCGAAGCGGCGGATCGGCTGGAGGGTGACCTCGGTGGCGAAGTCAGGATTGTAGCAGAGGTCGAGGAAGGAGCCGGCCTCGGCCCGGACCGCCCGGTATTCCGGCAGGTAGCGCCCGGCCTGGCGCATCATCCAGGCGGGCGGCGGCGACAGCGCCTCGCCGTTCAGCACCCGCAGGATCGGCCGCTCTGCGGCTCCCCGTCCGGCTCCCGCGGTCCCGCCCATGCTCCGTCCCCCCGAAAACCTTCTGCCGCCACGCCGGCGGCTCGGCTCTCCCTATGCCGAGAACCGCTGCCGCGCGCCAGCCCGACGCTTGGTCGCGACCCGCCACGATGCCCATCCCCACCCAGGCCTCTGAAAAGAAAAGAGAGATTCTAGGAATCTGTTTTTTCTATTGGGGGCAGGCATCGCGGGGCTCCAGCCCCGTCCACAGCCCGTCCCCACCGCCGGTGCGTTAAGAGGCCTTTAACAGATTTGCTCCATTGTCGAAGGATCACGAGAGTCACCATGGGCTTGCGCCCTGCCGTGGCGGACTCGGCGGGTCCACGTCCCGGATTCTCCCACGGGCGGCCCGCCACGAGTGTTAACGTCCGGCCTGTTGAGCCGTTGAGCCGTTAACCCACAGGCCTCCCGCCTGGACCTGCCTGCGCAGGCGGATTATCCACACTCATCGACTCCGCGCCGCCGATCGGTGGACGACCCACCGGGCAGCGGACTCGCTGGAGCGGCGCCCGATCGCCCGTCCATCGGACGCCGCTTCAGGTGCTTGATCTTTCTGCATTTTTGCGACAGGCACCGTCCATGCCGTCGCAAAGATGCTCTTGCGTCCGCCGCGCCCGCGGCGAGCCCGGGGAGCCCGCGTGGTCCGCAGCTACTTCCACCTCCACCTCGTGTCGGACTCCACCGGCGAGACCCTGATCAATGTCGGCCGCGCCGCGGCGGCGCAGTACGAGGGGGTCTCGGCGATCGAGCACGTCTATCCGCTCGTGCGCTCGGGCACCCAGCTCGAACGGGTGATCAACGAGATCGAGCAGGCCCCCGGCATCGTGCTCTACACCCTGGTCGGGCGCGAGCTGACCGAGCGGCTGGAGGAGGCCTGCCGGGCCACCGGCTCGCCGCTGCTCTCGGTGCTGGAGCCGGTCCACCAGCTGCTGCAGGCCTATCTCGGCACCCATTCCACCGCCCGGCCGGGGGCGCAGCACATGCTGAACGCGGAGTACTTCAAGCGCATCGACGCGATGAACTTCACGCTCGCCCACGACGACGGCAACCTGCCGCACGACCTCAACGAGGCGGACGTGATCATCCTCGGGGTGAGCCGCACCTCGAAGACGCCGACGGCGATCTACCTCGCCAATCGCGGCCTGAAGACCACCAACATCCCGCTGATCCCCGGCGTGCCGCCGCCGGCCATCCTCGAGACCCTGCGCCAGCCGCTGATCGTCGGGCTGATCGCCTCGCCGGAGCGGATCGTCCAGATCCGCCAGAACCGCCTGCTCAGCCTCAAGGCCGACGATTCCTCGTCCTATGTCGACCGCGACGCGGTGGCGAACGAGATCGCGAGCTCGCGCCGGCTCTTCGCCCGCAACCGCTGGCCGGTGATCGACGTCACCCGGCGCTCGATCGAGGAGACCGCGGCGGCGATCGTCGATCTCCACCGCGAGCACCGGCTGAAGTTCATCGCCGATTGAGACCGACGATGTCGCATCCGTCCCTCTGGCGCGGCCCCGCGCCGCTCCTCCTCGCCTCGACCAGCCCGACGCGGCGCGGCCTGCTCGAATCGGCCGCTCTTCCCGTCGAGACCCGGGCCCCGGGCGTCGACGAGCGCGCCGTCGAAGCGGAAGCGGCCGGCCTGTCGCCCGCGCAGCTCGCCGAGCGGCTGGCCGCCGCCAAGGCCGCCGCGGTCGCCGTGCAGGCCCCCGACCGGGTGGTGATCGGCGCCGACCAGGTGCTCGACCTCGACGGCACGGTCTTCCACAAGCCCGCCGACCGGGCCGGCGCCGCGGCGCATCTCGCCCGTTTGCAGGGGCGCAGCCACGCGCTCCATTCGGCCGTGGCTCTCGCCATCGACGGCGCGGTGGCCGAGCTCTTCGTCGTCACCGCGCGGCTGACGATGCGGCCGCTCGATGCGGCGGGAATCGCCGCCTATCTCGACGCTGCCGGGCCTGCCGTGACCGGCAGCGTCGGCGCCTACCAGCTCGAGGGCGCCGGCATTCACCTGTTCGACCGCATCGAGGGCGACCACTCGACCATCCTGGGCCTGCCGCTCCTCCCCCTGCTCGCGCGGTTGCGCGGGCGGGGGTTGCTGGCTTTCTGAGGGCGCGTTCGATGGTCTCCGGCCGCCTTCACACCCTCCTCGTCATTCCGGGGCCGCGTAGCGGAGCCCGGAATCCAGAACCGCCGAGCGGGCAGAACAAGGCGGGGCGCTCGCCGACTCGTTCTGGATCACCTGCGGTTCTGGATCCCGGGCTCCGCTGCGCGGCCCCGGGATGACCCTGTGACGCGGAAAACTCGCAGATCTCTTTTGCCCGTGCCGCCGACCACGCTCTGAGACGACCTTCCCGATGACGACCCCGCACCCCCGAGCCTTCGTGGTGGGCCACCCGATCGCCCATTCCCGCTCGCCGCTGATCCACGGCCACTGGCTCGCCGAGCACGGCCTGCCCGGCACCTACGAGCGCGTCGACGTGCATCCGGACATCTTTCCGGATTTCGTCCGCAGCCTCCGGGCCGAAGGCTGGGTGGGCGGCAACGTCACGATCCCGCACAAGGAGGCGGCGTTCCGCCTCGCCGAGGTGCTGACGCCGCGGGCCGAGCGGATCGGCGCCGTCAACACCCTGTGGTTCGAGGACGGGCGTCTCCACGGCGACAACACCGATGCGCCCGGCTTCCTCGCCCATCTCGATGCCAGCCTGGGCGCCGGCTGGCCGGAGGCGACGGGCGTCGCGGAGGGCCGCGCCGCCCTGGTGCTCGGCGCCGGCGGGGCGGCCCGCGCCATCCTGGTCGGGCTTCTCGAACGCGGCCTCCACCGGCTGATCGTCGCCAACCGCAGCGCCGAGCGGGCCGAGGGCCTGACCGCCCTCGATCCGGCCCGGATCACCGCCATTGCCTGGGACGCGGTGCCGGCGCATCTCCCGGAGACCGGGCTCCTCATCAACACCACGGCGCTCGGCATGGCCGGCCAGGACGCGCTCGCCCTCGACCTCGCGCCGCTCCCCGATCAGGCTGCGGTGGCCGACATCGTCTACGTGCCGCTCGAAACCCCGCTCCTCGCCGCCGCCCGGGCCCGGGCCCTGCCGGCGGTGGACGGGCTCGGCATGCTGCTGCACCAGGCGGTACCGGGCTTTTCGCGGTGGTTCGGCCGCACGCCCGCGGTGACGCCGGCCTTGCGCGCCCGCATCGTCGCCGATCTCGGAAGCCATCGATGAGCCGGCCGTTCGTCCTCGGCCTCACCGGCTCGATCGGCATGGGCAAGAGCGCCACGGCGGCGATGTTCCGGGCGCGCGGCGTGCCGGTCCACGACGCCGATGCCTGCGTCCACGCGCTCTACGGGCCGGGCGGCGCCGCGGCGACCGCCATCGGCGCGGCCTTTCCCGGCACGCTCGCCCCCGACGGCGCGGTCGATCGCGCGGCGTTGCGCAACGTCGTGCTCGGCGAGCCGGAGCGCCTGCGCCTCCTCGAATCCCTGGTCCATCCCCTGGTGCGTCAGGCGCGGGACGATTTCCTCGCCGCCCACGATGCCGCGCCCCTCGTGGTGCTCGACGTGCCGCTGCTGTTCGAGACCGGGGGTGATGCCGGATGCGACGCCGTCGCGGTGGTCACCGCCCCGGCCGAGGTGCAGCGGGCCCGGGTGCTGGCCCGCCCCGGCATGACCGAGGAGGCCTTCGCGCAGATCCTCGCCAAGCAGATGGCGGATGCCGAGAAGCGTCGCCGGGCCGACTTCCTGATCGAGACCGACCGGGGCTTTCCCCATGCCGAAGCGCAGGTCGAGGCGGTGATCGCGGCGGCGGGGCGGGCCGGTTAACGCTTCCTCGCTACATCAGGTCAAACCATTGTCACAGGGGCCGCACGATGCTGCGCGAGATCGTCCTCGACACCGAGACCACCGGCACCGAGGCCAAGACCGACCGGCTGATCGAGATCGGCTGCATCGAGCTTCTCAACCACATCCCGTCGGGGCGCGAGTTCCACCGCTACATCAACCCGCAGCGGGCGGTGTCGGAGGGCGCGTTCCGGGTCCACGGACTCTCGGATGCCTTCCTCTCCGACAAGCCGCTCTTCGCGCAGATCCTGCCCGACTTCCTGGATTTCTGCGCCGACGCGACGCTGGTGATCCACAACGCCGCCTTCGACGTCGGCTTCCTCAACGCCGAATATGCGCGGCTCGGCGACACGGCGCCGCCGGCGATCGAGCTCGCCTCCGTCGTCGACACCCTGGCGCTCGCCCGCCGCAAGCATCCGGGCGCGGCCAACAACCTCGACGCGCTGTGCTCGCGCTACGGCATCGACAATTCCCGCCGCACCAAGCACGGCGCGCTCCTCGACGCGCAGATCCTGGCCGAGGTCTATATCGAGCTGCTCGGCGGCAAGCAGACGACCCTCGGGCTGACGGTCGAGGGCAATGCCGGCCCGGCCGGTCCGTCGTTGCGGGCGGCGCCCATCGAGCACGGCCCCCGCCCGATGCGCAGTCGCCTCACCGAGGCCGAGCTGGCCGCGCACACGGCCTTCGCGGCCGGATTGGGGGAGAAGGCGATCTGGCGGGATTATCTGGGGGAGGCGGGGTGAGGTGACTGCGTGAACCGGGCAGGCGGTAGGTGTCAAAGTTCTCGTAGGTCCCTCGCATGAAGGTGCTCAAGTTTCACGGCAGCGCCCTCAGCGATCTGCGCACCTTTCCACATGCAGCACGCCGTGAAGCAGGCTACCAACTCGACAAGGTCCAGAGTGGGCTGATGCCGAGCGACTGGAAGCCGATGCCCTCGATCGGTATCGGCGTGCAGGAAATCAGGATACGGGACGAGGCAGGCGCGTTTCGGGTGATCTACGTCGCCAAGTTCGCCAACGCGGTTCACGTGCTACACTGCTTCCAGAAGAAGACGCAGAAAACGAGCAGTGCGGATCTGGATTTGGCAAAGAAGCGCTATGCCGATCTCGCCAAGGAGATAAGCCGATGAGCGACGACGGTTTTGCGAGCGTGTGGGATGCCATCGAGGATACGCCCGCCGACGCACAGACCATGAAGCTACGCTCCACCCTGATGATGGCGCTGGAGCGGCACATCCGGGCGAAGGAGTGGACGGGTGCTGAGGCGGCGCGCCAACTCGGCACCACGGAACCTCGTGTCGCGGATCTCACGCGCGGCAAGATCGACCTGTTTCCACTCGACGATCTCGTCGCCCTGCTGGCCGCAGCCGGGCTTCACGTCGAGCTTCGCGTCTCGGACGCGGCCTGATCCGATCGACGCCCGGCCTCCGTCGAGGTCGGGCGCCGCGGGCGTCCTACTCTGCCGCCTTCATGTAGCTCTCCACCGGCGGGCACGCACAGACCAGATTCCGGTCGCCATAGGCATTGTCGACCCGGTTGACCGGCGGCCAGTACTTGTCGACCCGGAAGGCGCCAGCCGGGAAGCAGGCGGCCTCGCGGGAATAGGGCCGCTCCCAGGCGCCGATCAGGTCTTCCACCGTGTGGGGGGCGTTTTTCAGCGGGTTGTCGGCCCGGTCCATCCGGCCCTCCTCGATCGCCCGGATCTCGTCGCGGATCGCCAGCATCGCGTTGCAGAAGCGGTCGATTTCGCCCTTGGTCTCGGATTCGGTCGGCTCGATCATCAGCGTGCCGGCCACCGGCCAGCTCATCGTCGGCGGGTGGAAGCCGCAATCGATCAGCCGCTTGGCGATGTCCTCGACGCTGACGCCGGCGCTCTTCATCAGCGGGCGGGCATCGATGATGCATTCATGCGCCACGCGCCCATGCGTGCCGGTGTACAGGACCTCGTAGGCGCCGGCCAAGCGCTTGGCGATGTAGTTGGCGTTGAGGATCGCGATCCGGGTCGCCTGCGTCAGCCCCCGCCCGCCCATCAGCAGGCAGTAGCTCCACGAGATCGGCAGGATCGCCGCCGAGCCGAAAGGAGCCGCCGAGACCGAGAACTCGCGCCCGTCGGTCTCGACGTGGCCGGGCAGGAACGGGATCAGGTGCGCCTTGACACCGATCGGCCCCATGCCAGGCCCGCCGCCGCCATGCGGGATGCAGAAGGTCTTGTGCAGGTTGATGTGGCTGACATCCGCTCCGATGTCGCCGGGCCGGGCGAGGCCGACGAGGGCATTGAGGTTGGCGCCATCGAGATAGACCTGGCCGCCATGGGCGTGGGTGATGTCGCAGATCTCCCGCACCGCCTCCTCGAACACCCCGTGGGTGGACGGGTAGGTGATCATGCAGGCGGCGAGGTTCTCGCCGTGCTTCTCGGCCTTGGCGCGGAAATCGGCCAGGTCGACGTTGCCGTCGCGGTCGGCCCCGACCACCACGACGGTCATGCCGCACATCTGCGCCGAGGCCGGGTTGGTGCCGTGGGCCGAGGACGGGATCAGGCAGATCGTTCGGTGCCCCTCCCCGCGCGACAGGTGGTAGGCGCGGATCGCGAGCAGGCCGGCATACTCGCCCTGCGCACCGGAATTCGGCTGCATCGAGATCGCCGCGTAGCCGGTGATGTCAGCGAGCTTCTGCGAGAGATCGGCGATCATCTCGGCATAGCCCTCGGCCTGGTCCTTCGGCGCGAAGGGATGCAGCTCCGAGAATTCCGGCCACGAGATCGGCAGCATCTCGGCCGTCGCGTTGAGCTTCATCGTGCAGGAGCCGAGCGGGATCATCGCCCGGTCGAGGGCGAGGTCCCGGTCGGCGAGGCGGCGCATGTAGCGCGTCATCTCGCTCTCGGCCCGGTTCATGTGGAAGATCGGGTGGGTCAGGTACTCGGACGTCCGCATCAGGCCGGCCGGCAGGCGCGGCTCGGGCCAGGACTCGTCATACGTGAGCGCTTCGCCCCCGAAGGCGCGCCACACCGCCTCGATGATGTCGGGCCTCGTGCGCTCGTCGACCGTGATGCCGATCCGGTCGGTGCCGATTTTGCGCAGGTTGATCCCGTTGGCGACGGCGTTCTTCAGGATCACGCCCTGGAACGGGCCGACCGTCACGGTGATCGTGTCGAAGAAGGTGTCCGGGTGGGTCTCGAAGCCGAGCTGGTTCAGGCCGGCAGCGAGCCGGGTCGCGTCGCGGTGGATGCGCATCGCGATCGCCTTGAGCCCGCGCGGCCCGTGGAACACCGCGTACATCGAGGCGATGACCGCCAGCAGCACCTGGCTGGTGCAGATGTTCGAGGTCGCCTTCTCGCGCCGGATGTGCTGCTCGCGGGTCTGGAGCGAGAGCCGGTAGGCACGGTTGCCGCGGGAATCGACCGAGACGCCGACGATGCGCCCGGGCAGCGCCCGCTTGTGGGCGTCCCGCGTCGCCATGTAGGCGGCGTGTGGCCCGCCATAGCCCATCGGCACGCCGAAGCGCTGCATCGAGCCGACCGCGATGTCGGCGCCCATCTCGCCCGGGGGCTTAAGCACCGTCAGCGACAGCGGATCGGCCGCCACCACGGCGACGGCGCCCGCGTCGTGGAGCCTGGCGAACACGTCGGTGAAGTCGTGCGCCGCGCCCTCGACGCCCGGATACTGGACGATCGCGCCGAACACGGCCGCGGGATCGAGGTCGGTGAAGGGATCGCCGACGACGATGCGCCAGCCGAACGGCTCGGCCCGAGTCTTCAGGACCGCAATGGTCTGCGGCAGGCACTGCGCGTCGACGAAGAAGGTATCGGGTTTGGCGGTCGCGATGCGGCGCGCCATGCCCATCGCCTCGGCGGCGGCCGTCGCCTCGTCGAGGAGCGAGGCGTTGGCGATGTCGAGCCCGGTCAGGTCGCTGACGCAGGTCTGGAAGTTGAGGAGCGCCTCGAGCCGGCCCTGGCTGATCTCGGGCTGGTAGGGCGAATAGGCCGTGTACCAGGCCGGGTTCTCGAAGATGTTGCGCTGGATCGCCGGCGGCATCGTGGTGCCGTGGTAGCCCTGGCCGATCAGCGAGGTCAGCAGCTTGTTCTTGTTGGCGGTGGCGCGCAGGCGCTCGATCGCCCGGCGCTCCGACAGGGCGGCGCCGAACTCGGTCGCTTCCTTCTGGCGGATGCCCGCCGGCAGGGTCTCGTCGATCAGGGTGTCGAGGCTGTCGGCACCGATCACCTCCAGCATGCGGGCGATCTCGTCCACCGACGGGCCGATATGGCGGCGGTTGGCGAAGTCGTAGGGATCGTACTTGTCCATCGGCATGGGAGGTGTGCCTCGGTCTTGAGCCGCGTGGGGCGGCTTGAAAGATGGAGCACGTCTCCCCTCTCCCGTGTGGGAGAGGGGTAGGGGGTGAGGGTGACACGCTTCAGTATTAAACTCGAAGCGTCGTGCTGGCGGCGGAACGGTTCAGTTTTCTTGCTGCACCGTCTCCACCCTCACCCCTACCCCTCTCCCAAACGGGAGAGGGGATCCCGCGCTATACTGGTATCGAAACAGATTAGGCGGGAATCATGTCATCCGACGAAGGCGCGATACGCCGCCTCGTCCATCAGCCCGTCGAGCTGTGCCGGATCGCTGAGGCGCACGCGATAGAGCCAGCCGGCGCCCTGCGGATCGGTGCCGACGCTCTCCGGGCTGGCCACCGCGGCCTCGTTGACCTCGGTTACCTCGCCGTCGACCGGCGCGTAGACGTCGGAGGCCGCCTTGACCGATTCCACCACCGCGGCGGCGGCGCCCTTGGTCAGCGTGGCGCCGACCTTCGGCAGCTCGACGAAGACGAGGTCACCAAGCTGCTCGGCGGCGTGGTCGGTGATCCCCACCGTCGCCACGTCGCCCTCCAGGCGCAGCCATTCGTGCTCGTCGGTATATTTCACCATGAAAATTCCCCTCGTTCAGGAACGCTTGAAGCCGGCGGGGCGGAACGGCAGCGGGACCACCGCGCAGGGCAGGCGCTGGCCGCGCACCTCTGCGAAGACCGGTGTGCCCGGCACCGCGAGCGCGCTCGGCAGCACCCCCATGGCGATCGGCCCGTCCAGGCTCGGCCCGAAGCCGCCGGAGGTCACCCGGCCGACCGGTTCGGTCGCGTCGGCGGAGTCGAAGAGCGCCGCACCGGCCCGCACCGGGGTGCGCCCCTCCGGCCGCAATCCCACCCGCAGCCGCGCCGGCCCGTCGGCGAGTTCGGCCAGGATGCGCTCGGCGCCGGGAAAGCCGCCGGCCCGGTCGCCGCCGCGGCGGCGCACCTTCGGGATCGCCCAGGACAGGCCGGCCTCGACCGGCGAGGTCTCGTGGTCGATGTCCGACCCGTGCAGGCATAGGCCCGCTTCGAGGCGCAGCGAATCGCGGGCGCCGAGGCCGATCGGCTTCACCTCGGGATCGGCGAGCAGCGCCCGGGCGAGGGCGACCGCGGCCTCGGCCGGCAGCGCGATCTCGTACCCGTCCTCGCCGGTATAGCCGGAACGCACGACGACGCCGTCCTCACCCGCGAAGGTGATCGGCCGCGCATCCATGAACCGCATCTCGGCCGCGACCGCCAGGTGTTGGGCGAGCGCCGCTTCCGCCCCCGGACCCTGGAGCGCGATCAGCGCCCGGTCGATCGGCTCGACCATGCACTCGGTGCCGATCGCGTCGAGGAGATGAGCGAGGCCCGCGGCCTTGTTGGCGGCGTTGACGACCAGCAGGTAATGGTCGCCCAAATTGGCGAGCATCAGGTCGTCGAGGATGCCGCCGCCCTGCGTGGTGAAGAAGCCGTAGCGCTGGCGCCCGGGCTTGAGCCCGAGAACGTCGATCGGCAGCACCGTCTCGAGGGCGCGACCTGCATCCGCGATGTCGCCGGAGCGGGCCCGCACGGCGATCTGCCCCATATGCGAAACGTCGAACAGCCCGGCCGCCTTGCGGGTGTGCAGGTGCTCCTTCAAGAGCCCGAGCGGGTATTGCAGCGGCATCCTGTAGCCGGCGAACGGCACCATCCGGGCGCCGGCCTCCTGGTGCAGCGCGTGCAGGGGGGTCTGGAGCAGGCTGGAGGCCGTGTCGGCGGTCATCGGCGTGGAGGCTCCCGGCGCATCCGGACGCTGAGCGGGCCGACGGACCTTGCCTCCCACGCCGAAGCGGCTTCGACGAGGGGAGAGCATGGGTGAGGCCGGCCCGGCACAGCCCGATTTCTGCTGTGAGCTTAGGACAAAAGTGCCATTGACGCTACCCGTCGCACGCCGGCCGGCAACGATCCCATGCCGGACGGACCGGGCGGCCTCCCCGGTCTCGTGCGGCAAGAACGACCGCGCATGGCCGATCTCGCGAAAATGTTTTGCGCTGAAGACCGAATGGTCGGCAAACGAAGCAGCCTCTACCGCGACCGGGGAACTATCCTGGCGCCATCGATGGGAGATACGACGCCATGAGCGCGAGCGCCAAGCCGATCCCGACCGTGCCGGTCAACGAGAACGACCGTACCGGCAACCAAGCCATCCTGGGCCCGCGCGGCGTGGCCGACCCGGATCCGGCCGAGACCGCGGACTGGCTCGCCTCGCTCGAATCGGTGCTCCGTCACGGCGGCGCGGCGCGGGCCCGCTTCCTGCTCGACCGGCTGGAGCAGAAGGCGCGGGAGATCGGCGTCGTCGAGGAGGCGCCGCCCTACTCGCCCTACCGCAATACCATCCCGCTGGAGAAGCAGCCGCCCTATCCGGGCGACCTCGCGGTCGAGGAGCGCATCACCTCGATCATGCGCTGGAACGCGCTCGCCATGGTGGTGCGGGCCAACATGGCCTATGGCGAACTCGGCGGCCACGTCGCGTCCTATGCCTCGGCGGCCGAGATCTTCGAGCTCGGCTTCAACCACTTCTTCCAGGCCGGCGACGCGAGCGGAGCCGGCGCCGACCTCGTGTTCTTCCAGCCGCATTCGGCGCCCGGCGTCTATGCCCGCGCCTTCCTGGAAGGGCGGCTCTCCGAGACCAACCTCAAGCATTACCGCCAGGAGATCGCCGGCGAGGGCCTGTGCTCCTATCCCCATCCCTGGCTGATGCCGGACTTCTGGCAAGTGCCGACCGGCTCGATGGGCATCGGGCCGATGAACGCGATCTACCAGGCGCGCTTCATGCGCTACCTCAGCGACCGCGGGCTGGCCGAGACGAGCGGCCAGCACGTCTGGGGTGTGTTCGGCGACGGCGAGATGGACGAGCCGGAATCGATCGGCGCCCTGACGCTGGCGGCGCGCGAAAAGCTCGACAACGTTACCTTCGTCATCAACTGCAACCTGCAACGGCTCGACGGGCCGGTGCGCGGCAACGGCCAGATCATCCAGGAGCTGGAAAGCGTCTTCCGCGGCGCCGGCTGGAACGTCGTCAAGGTGCTGTGGGGCTCGGAATGGGACGCGATCTTCGCCCGCGACACCAACCACGCCCTGCTGCGCCGCTTCGCCGCCACGGTGGACGGCAAGTACCAGACGCTGGGCGCCAAGGACGGCGCCTACAACCTCGCCCACTTCTTCGGTGAGGACGAGGAGGTGAAGGCGCTGGTCTCCCACATGTCGGACGGGGACGTCGACAAGCTGAAGCGCGGCGGCCACGATTTCCGCAAGCTCTACGCGGCGTTTGCCGCCGCCAAGGCCACCAAGGGCCGCCCGACGGTGATCCTGGCCAAGACCAAGAAGGGGTACGGCATGGGGGGGGCGGGCGAATCGCGCATGACCGCCCACCAGGCCAAGAAGCTCGACACCGATGCGCTAAAGGCCTTTCGCGATCGCTTCGCCCTGCCGCTCACCGACGCGCAGGTCGAGCGCCTGGAATTCTACAAGCCCGACGAGAACAGCCGCGAATTGCGCTACCTGCGCGAGCGGCGCGAGACGCTCGGCGGCTTCCTGCCCAAGCGCCGCCGCACGGCAGCCCACGTCGCGGTGCCGGACCTCGGCACTTACGCCGGCTTCGCGCTCGAAGCCGACGGCAAGGAGATGTCCACCACCACCGCGGCGGTGCGGCTGTTCAGCAGCCTGATCAAGCACAAGGAACTCGGGCCCCGCGTCGTGCCGATCGTCGCCGACGAGGCGCGCACCTTCGGCATGGCGAACCTGTTCCGGCAGGTCGGCATCTACTCGCCGCTCGGCCAGCTCTACGAGCCGGAGGATGCCGGCTCGATGCTCTACTACAAGGAGTCCCGCGACGGGCAGCTGCTCGAGGAGGGCATCACGGAAGCGGGCGCGATCTCGTCCTGGGCCGCGGCCGCGACCTCCTACAGCGTCCACGGCCTCGCGATGCTGCCGTTCTACATCTACTACTCGATGTTCGGCTTCCAGCGCGTCGGCGACCTGATCTGGGCGGCGGCCGACCAGCGCGCCCGCGGCTTCCTGATCGGCGCCACCGCCGGCCGGACCACGCTCGGCGGCGAGGGCCTGCAGCACCAGGACGGGTCGAGCCACCTCGTCGCCGCGACGATCCCGAATTGCCGCGCCTACGACCCGGCCTTCGCCTACGAGATGGCGGTGATCCTCGATCACGGCGCCCGCGACATGATGGAGCGCGACGTCGACGCGTTCTACTACGTCACGGCGATGAACGAGAACTACGCCCAGCCCTTGATGCCGGACGGCGTGCGGGAAGGAATCATCCGAGGGATGTATCGGTTTGCCGACTATGGAGACGGTGAGCCGGCTATCCGTCTCCTTGGTTCCGGGGCGATCCTGCCGGAAGTCATCGCCGCGGCGAAGCTGCTCGCCGAGGATTGGGGCATCGCCAGCGAGGTCCACAGCGTCACGAGCTTCAGCGAACTCGCTCGCGACGCCCGCGAGGTCGAGCGCGCCAACCGCCTGAATCCTGGTTTGCCGGCAAAGCGCAGCCTGGTGGAAGAATCGCTGTCCGGCTCCGCGCCGGTGGTCGCCGCCACCGACTACGTCCGGGCCTACCCGCAATTGATCGCGACCGCGATCCGGGCCCGCTACGTCACGCTCGGCACCGACGGCTTCGGCCGCAGCGATACCCGCAGCGCGCTGCGCGCCTTCTTCGAGGTCGACCGGCACCACGTCGCGGTGGCGGCTTTGGCGGCTTTGGCCGACGACGGCAAGCTCGACCGGGCAAAGGTCGCGGAGGCGGTGGTCCGCTACGGGATCGGCCCGAACCGGCCGGCGCCCTGGACGGTGTGAGGTATCCCACGACGTGAGGCGGGGCGCTCCCGCTCGGGGAGCGCCCTCCCATTCTCGCATGTGGGCAAGAAGGTTCTGCACCTCTGCTTGAAGCCGGCTGACGAGGGGTCGGCCAAACCCGATCGGCTTGACCGCGCAGAGGGCTGTTCAGGGTGGTTTACGGAGCAGAGCTTTGAGCCTTCGCGAGCGCGCACGATTTCGCGAGCGCGCAAGACTCGAAGTCCGTAGCGTGAAGGCTCCAGCATGCGGTTGCGCCCGTAAGAGCTAACTTGCCGAAATGCATCGAACCGAAGCGGTGTGCCCGCACTCCGTCTAACCATTTCGAGCTTCAGCCGTTTCTACTCCCCAATTCGGGTCATGCCGAAAGAGGGGAGTCTAATATGAACAAGCTGGTTTTCGCCGCCGCGACGACTGTCGTGCTGCTGATGTCAAGTGCTCCAAGCTTTGCCCAGGGTATCCGGATCGGGCCTGGTGGCGTGGAAATCGATGATGGACGCGGCTATCGGCGAGATGATCGGGAAGACCACGACGAGCGTCGCTACCGCCGGATGTGTCGGGAGCTTCGTGACCGTTGCGAGAACAGGGATGTGTACGGCGAGGAAGGGCAGGGTAACTGCCGCCGCTATCGCCTAACATGCGGTTAAACGATCATTATCATTAAACTAACGGTTCTGAAAATCAGTCGCTGAATCGAGATGAATAATTCATGACCTTCTCGGCCAAATGGTCGAAATGATAATTTCCAGACACTCGAAATCTACGGAGTCGAGTGTCTGGAAATACATTAATTTTTATGTCTCGGTCCACGTTAAACATCGACCGCCCACGGTCATAGGCAGCCCTTCGCTTGGTCAAGCCGATGAGGTTCGATCCTGGGCATCAGGCACTCTCACCCTCCACCGCGGACTTAAAGCTACCCCACCCCCCTCACGCACGGGATTGACGGATCGGCAAAGACGCGGCCTGATCCCTCAAAAGCCGGTCCACGAAGCACCGGCCCTGAGGGGGAGACGCACCGAATGGCGCGAGGCGCTGAGCAGGCCGCGATGCGCAGCATCGCGGGAGCCGAGGATCCGGTGCGCGCGCGGCTCGAATCCCTGCGGACCGGTCTCGAAGTCGGCCTGATCGGCGCGTCCGGTCTCGTCGAGCGGCTGCTGATCGGGCTCCTCACCGGCGGCCACCTCCTGATCGAGGGGGCGCCGGGCCTCGCCAAGACCCGGGCGGTCAAGCGCCTCGCCGACGGGCTGCATACGGGCTTTGCCCGCATCCAGTGCACTCCCGACCTGATGCCCGCCGACCTCACCGGCACCACGGTCTGGCGGCCCGATGGCGGCCGGTTCGAGTTCCTGGAAGGCCCCCTGTTCCACTCCCTGGTGCTGGTCGACGAGGTCAACCGCGCGCCGCCCAAGGTGCAGTCGGCCCTGCTGGAGGCGATGGCCGAGGGTCAGGTCACGGTTGCGGGCATCACCCACCGGCTGCCCGATCCGTTCATGGTGGTGGCGACCCAGAACCCGATCGAGCATGCCGGCACCTTCCCGCTGCCGGAAGCGCAGCTCGACCGGTTCCTGCTCCACGTCGTGGTCGAGATGCCGGACGAGGCCTCCGAGCGCCGCATCCTCGACCTCGTCGAGGGCGAGATGACCGAGGAGGCCGCGCCGATGCCGGTGCGCCTCACCGCCGAGGAGCTGCGCGCCGCCCGGAGCGCCGCGCTCAAGACCCATGTCTCGCCGGCGCTCAAGGACTTTCTCGTCCGCCTCGTCGCCGCCACCCGGGCCGGGCCGGCGGCGGCGGACCTGCGCGGCGCCATCGAGCATCCGGTCTCACCCCGCGGCACGCTCGCCCTGATGCTCGCCGGCAAGGCCCGGGCCTACCTGCAGGGGCGCGACCACGTGGTGCCGGACGACATCGTGGCGCTGGCCGGCGACGCGCTCGCCCACCGCCTCGCCCTGACCTGGCGCGCCGCCGCGGAAGGCCAGACCGCCCGCGCCGTGGTCGCCGGCCTGCTCGACCGGGTGCGGCCGCTCTGAGGACCTCGTTCATCGTGGCACGGCCGCTCCCCAGCACGGACCCGCTCGGCGCACCCGGCATCGCCCTGGACGCCGGGGCGCTGATGGGCCTGCGCCACCTCGCCCGCCGGGGCGCCGGGGCGACGATGCAGGGCCGCTCGGGCCTGCCCGGCGGCATCGTCACCCGGCGGCGCGGCCGCGGCAGCGAGCCCGACGACGTGCGCCTCTGGACTGATGGCGACGACGTGCGCCACATCGACCGCAACGCCACCGCCCGCACCGGCACGCTGCACGTGCGCACCCACCACGAGGAGCGCGACCGCGCCGTGGTGCTGCTGGCCGATTTCCGGCCCTCGATGCTGTTCGGCACCCGCCGGGCGCTCCGCTCGGTCGCCGCCGCGGAGGCCCTGGTGCTGCTCGGCTGGCGCATCGCCGGCGATGGCGGCCGGGTCGGCCTCTGCGCCGCCGCGCCCGAGCCGGTCGCCCTGCCGCCGCGGGCCGGCGGGCGCGGCATGGCGGCCCTGTGCCAGGGCCTCGCCCGGGCGCATGAGAGCGCGCTGGCGGCCCCGCCTCACGCCGATCCGCCCCTCGGCCCGATCCTGGAACGGGCCCGCGCGCTGCTGCCGGCGGGCGGGCACCTGGTGCTGGCGAGCGCCCTCGATGCCCCGGGCGAGGGCTTCTCGGAGAGCGTGGCGGCCTTGGCCGAGCGGGTCTCCGTCAGCCTGATCCTGGTGAGCGACGCCTTCGAGCGCGCCGCGCCCCCGGGCCTCTACCCCTACGCCACCCCGGACGGGCGCCGCGGCACCGCCCGCATCGGCAAGGCGCGGGCGGCGCCCGAGGATCGTCTCGCGGCCTATGCCCGCCTCGGTCTCACGGGCTTGCGCCTCGACACCGAACTGGGTCCGGAAGGCTTCGCCCCCCTGATGGAGCGGCTCGATGCCGTGCTGTGAGGGAGCCCACGCGGCGCAGCCCATTCAAGCCGGGCTTGCGGGTCTGCGCGGCCTGCACGCCCCGCCCGATCCGGCCTGGATCCGGCTCGACATCCTGGCCGCCGTCGCGGCCGGCCTGGCGCTGGCGTGGCTTGCCGTCCGGCTCGCGCCGCGCTGGCGCGGCCGCCCGATCCGCAGGGCGGCGCTCGCCGAACTCGCCGCCGCCCGCGCCCTGCCGCCGCCGGAGCGCCGCGTCGCGCTGGCGCGGTTGAGCCGGCGCCTCGCCCGCAGCCTCGGGGTCGAGGAGCCGGCGGGGCTGGACGCCGCCTTGCGCACCGATTTCTTCGGCAACGGCCCCGGCCGCGCGCTGACCGACAATCTCTACGCCCCGGGCCCCGTGCCCGATCTCGCCGCCGCGGAAGCCGGTCTCGCCCGGCTCCTCGCGCACCTGAAGGCTTGAGACGATGGCCGGTCTCGCCTCCCTCGATGTCGCCGCGCCGCTTGCCGGCCTGCTCCTGCCGCTGCCGCTCCTGGCCGCCCGCTTCCTGCCGCCGCGGCCGGGCGGCAGCGGGGCGCTGGCGGTGCCGCCGTCCCTGGTCGCCGGGCTCGATCGGGCTGGGCCGCTCACCGTCGGGGTGCGCGGGCGCGCGGCGCTCACCTGGCTGCTCTGGGTCTCCCTGGTGGCGGCGCTCGCCGGCCCGCGGCTGGTCCTGCCCGGCGCGGCGCTCCCGGCCTCGGGGCGGGACATCGTGCTCGCCCTCGATTTGTCGGGCAGCATGGCGCGGATCGACTTTGCCCTCGACGGCCGCACCTCGTCGCGGCTCGCGGCGGTCAAGCGCGTCGGGGCCGAGTTCATCCGCCGCCGGGCCGGCGACCGGGTCGGCCTCGTGATCTTCGCCGACCAGGCCGACGTGGCCGCCGCCCCCTCCTTCGACACGCGCGCCGTCGCCCGGGCGCTGGAGGAGGCGCAGATCGGCCTCGTCGGCCGCTCGACCGGCATCGGCGACGGGCTCGGCCTCGCCGTGAAGCGCCTGGACGCCCTGCCGGGCCCGTCCAAGGTGGTGGTCCTGCTCTCCGACGGCGCCAACAATGCCGGCCAGACCACGCCGCGGGACGTGGCGGTGCTCGCCCACGAGCTCGGCATCCGGGTCCACACCATCGCGCTGGGCCCCCGCGACCTCGCCGACGCCGACGGCGAGCAGGACGTGGTCGATTCGGACGCCCTGCGCGACGTCGCGGCGACGAGCGGCGGCCGGTTCTTCCGGGTGCGCACCACCGAGGACCTGGCCGGCGTCGCCGACAGCATCGACGCCTTGGAGGGCGGGCGCGACCGGGCCCCGCCGGTGCCCCTGCGCCGCGACCTGTGGCCGTGGCCGGGCGGGGTCGCGCTTCTCTCCGCGCTGGTCCTCCTGCTGACCCGGAGGGCGGCGTGACCGAGGCCTTCACGCTCCTGCGCCCGTGGTGGCTCCTCGCCCTGCCGCTCCTCGGGCTGCTCGCCTGGCGTGCCGCCCACCGCTCCGCGCCACTCGGCGACTGGGTGAAGGCGGTGGAGCCGCACCTGATGGCGGCGCTCGCCGCCCGCGGCGCGGTGCGGCCGGGGCGGCGCGTCGGGCAGGGCTTGCTGGTTCTGGCCGCCGCCCTCCTCGCCTTCGGCCTTGCCGGCCCGGCGCGGGAGCGCCGCGACGTGGCGGGGTTCCGCAACCTCGACGCCACGATCATCGCCCTCGACCTGTCGCGCTCGGTCGCCGAGGGCGGGCGCCTCGCCGAGGCGCGGGCGCTGGCGCAAGGCCTGGCCGAGGCCGCCGGCACGAAGGCGGTCGCCGTCATCGCCTATGCGGGCGACGCCTACCTCGCCGCGACGCCGACCACCGACCGGGATTCCCTGAGCACCATCCTGTTCGCCCTCGACGGCGCCACCGTGCCGGATCGCGGCAGCCACCCGGCCCGCGCCCTGGCGCTGGCCCGCCGGACGCTGGCCGAGGGCGCGGTGGTGACCGGCGACGTGGTGCTGGTGAGCGACGGCGGCGGCCTCGACGACGCCGCGTCCCGCGAGGCGTCCGCGCTCCGGGAGGAGGGTCATCGGCTACACACCGTACTGGTCACGAACACCGCCCTGCCGCCGGAGGCGCCGCGGCCCGATGGCGGCGCCCTGTCCCGCCTCGCCACCCTCGGCGGCGGCACGGCCGGCAGCCTCGACGCGCCGGGCCCGGTCCTGGCGGCAATCTCCGAGACGGTCGCCCGCCATCTCGCGGAGGGCGGCTACACGGTGCTGGCCTGGCAGGATCTCGGCCGCTGGCTCGCCGGCCTCGCGCTGCTGCCGGTCCTGCTGCTCTTCCGGCGGAGCGCCTGATGCGACCCCTCCTCCTCGCCGCCGGTGCCGTCGCCCTGGTCGGGCTCGCCGTGGAACCCGCCGCATTGGCCCGCCTGCTCCTCGGGGCCGGGCTGCCGGGCTGGCGGCGCGGGTCAGCGACGATCCGGCCTGGCGCGGCACCGCCCTCTACGCCGCCGGGCGCTACACGCAAGCCGCCGAAGCCTTCTCGACCTCTCCCTACAACCGCGGCAACGCGCTCGCGCTCGCCGGGGACCTGAAAGGGGCGCTCGCCGCCTACGAGGCGGCGGTCGCCCGCGACCCGGCCGACGAGGACGCCAAGGCCAATCGCGAGCTGATCGCGCGCCTCCTCGACACGCCGGACGCCCCCGGCGGCCGCACCGCCGGCGAAGCGAACGCCAAGGCCGATTCCACCACCCGCTACGCCACCAAGACCGAATCGGATGCCAACGACGCCGGGACCGCCTCCACCGGCGAGGGTCTGGCGGGCCACCGCGAATCCGCCTCGGCCGCCGATTCGCCGGGCAATTCCAAGGCCGCCCGCACCGGCCGGGCCGAGCAGCGGGCGGTCGATCCCGGCCGCGGCCAGGCGCGGGGCTCGGCCAGCGATGCCGAGGGCGGCGGGCGCCAGGGCGGCGGCAATGCCAGCGTGTCCGAGGTGATCGAGCGCGAGGCGCGCCGGGTCTCGAAGAGCTTCGAGGCCCGCGAGATCCGCCCCGACCGGCACTGGCTCGCGACCCTGACCGACGATCCCGGCCGCTTCGTCGCCTTGCGCATCCTCGCCGAGCAGACCCGCCGGCGCGAGGCCGGCACCGCCGTCCAGCCCGGGAGCAACCCATGGTGAGGCAATCCCTCGGCTGCCTCGTCGCCCTGGCGGTGCTGGCCGTCACGCCGGCCTTCGCCCTGGAGGACGGCGACCTCAGCCTGACCGTCACCGCCGAGGTGCCGGGCGGCGCCACGCCCTATCCGCGCGAGATGGTGCTGCTGCGCATCCGCGGGACCTACCGGGCGCAGATCGCGCTCGAAGACCTGCGCCAGCCGAGCCTGCCGCATTTCGGCTGGACCCAGCTCGGCCGCGACCACTGGTCCCGCGTCACGATCCAGGGCCAGGAGGCGCGCGGCTTCGAGCGCACGGTCGCGGTGTTTCCGCAGGGGCCCGGCCGCTTCGTCATCGATCCCTTCGTGCATCGCCTGACGATCGTCGACGGCGGCGAGCGCCGGGTGGTCGAGGTGCGATCGAGCCCCCTGCCGGTCGAGGTCGCGGCCTGGCAGGGACCGGGCGGGCCGGACGCCGCCGAGCCCTGGTGGCTGGCGGCGCAGGACGTGACGGTGACCGACCAGTGGGAGCCCGAGCCCGAGGGATTGAGACTCGGCGAGCCGGCCCGCCGCACCGTGACCCTGGACGTGCGCGGCGTCACCGCCGACGCCCTGCCGCCGCGGCCCGTCTTACGCACCCGCGGCGTCCTCACCTTCGCCGGCCCGGTCGAGCGCCAGACCCGCATCACCCCGACGGGGCCGGTATCCCGGGTGACCTATCGCTGGGACGTGCGCCCGGGCGTGCCGGAGCCGATCACCCTCTCGGCGATCGCGATCCCGTGGTTCGACACGCGGGCGCGGGTGATGCGCACGGCCGAGATCCCGGCCCGCATCATCGGCGGCCGGGCGGCGAAGGCTGCCGAGGAGGCGCCCCCTCCCCCGGCCTCGCCCTGGCGGGCGCTGGTCGCGGGGCTCGCCGCCTTCGGGCTGGGCCTCGGCGCCTGGGGATATTCGCGCCACCGCGAGGCCCCGGCGGCCCCTGCCCTGCGGGCGCTGGCCCGGGCCGCCCGGCGGCGCGACGCGCGGGGGTTCCACGCCGCCCTCAACCAAGCCGCCCGCCGCGATCCCGCCCTCGCGGCGGCCTGGCGTGCCGATCCGGCAATCGGCCCGCGCCTCACCGCCCTCGATGCCGCCCTGTTCGGTCCGGGCGACACCCCGGCACCGGACCTCGCCGGCCTCGCCCGGGACCTGCGGACAATCCGGGTGCCCGCCGCAGCCCCGGACGGCCTCGCTCCCCTCGACGGCCCGCGCCCGGTGAAGGCCTGACGGTCGGCACGAGGCATGCGGTGTGATCGGTTGCCTTATCCGGCACCAACCCTGCATATCGCCGGCTCGAAGCCCGCAGGGTCACGAATGCTATGACCGAGACCACCCCCCGCCTCGGCGCCCGCGTGATGGCGCTGATCGACGACCTCGCCCGTCACACCGACGAGCCCGGCCGGCTGACCCGGCTCTATCTCTCGCCGGCCCATCGGGCGACGGCCGAGGCGGTGCTCGGCCTGATGCGGGAGGCCGGCCTGACGGCGCGGATCGATGCCGCCGGCAGCGTGGTCGGGCGGATCGAGGGGCGGGAGCCGGGGCTGCCGGCCCTGGTGCTCGGCTCGCATATCGACAGCGTGGTCGATGCCGGGCGCTACGACGGTCCGCTCGGCGTCGTGGCGGGGCTGGTCGTGGCGGAGGAGATCCGCGCCCGCGGCCTCGCGCTGCCCTTCGCCCTGGAGGTGGTGGCCTTCGGCGACGAGGAGAACGTGCGCTTCCCGACCTCGCTCTCGACCTCGAAGGCCTGGGCCGGGCAGTACAAGTCGGAGTGGCTGGAGGGCCGCGACGCCGCCGGCACGCCATTGCGCGAGGCGCTGGTCGCGTTCGGCGGCGATCCGGACGGCATCCCGGCCCTGGCCCGGTCCCGGGCGGACATCGCCGGCTATCTCGAAATCCACATCGAGCAGGGTCCGGCGCTCGAGGCGGCGGGCCAGCCGGTGGGCGTGGTCTCGGGCATCGTCGGGCTCACCCGGGCGCGCTGCACCGTGACGGGCGAGGCCAACCATGCCGGCACCGTGCCGATGGGCCTGCGCCGGGACGCGCTCGCCGCCGTCGCCGAGATGACGCTGGCGGTCGAGCGCCTGGGCGAGGGCGTGCCGGGCGCGGTCGCGACGGTCGGATCCGTCACGGTGGTGCCGGGGGCGGTCAACGTGATTCCGGGCCGGGTCGATTTCAGCCTCGACCTGCGCGCGCCGGAGGATGCCGACCGTCACGGCCTGTTCGCGGCGATTCAGCGAGAGTGCCGGGCGATCGCGCAGAGGCGCGCGGTCGGCTTCACCTCCGAGACCTACATGGACAACCCGGCGGTCGCCCTCGATCCGGGCTTCCAGGCCGCCCTCGACCGGACGGCGCGGCGCCTCGGCCACGCCCCCCTGCGGCTGCCCTCCGGCGCCACCCACGACGCGGTGGCGATGGCGGCGCTCGGCGCGTCCGCGATGCTGTTCGTGCGTTGCCGCGGCGGCATCAGCCACAACCCGGCCGAATCGATCACCCTGGAGGATGCCGACGCGGCGACGCGGGTGCTTCTGGAGACGGTGCTCGATCTTGCGGGGATGTCGCAGTGACGGGCCATCCCGTCCGCTAAATCCAAGATCGCGGACATCATCTCCCTCCCATCCACGACCTCATCCTGAGGTGTCAGTCCATCATTGATGGACTGACCTCGAAGGAGAGCTCCAGTCGCCGCTGCGATCCCTGGAGCCCTCCTTCGAGGCTCCTTTCAGTCTGCGACCTCCGATCGCCTGCACCTCGGGATGAGGTCGTGGGTGGGACGGAGTGTCGAACAATCGCGCAAGCCCTGAGCGGCGAAAGAATGATTCCATGGAGCACGACGAGCAGACGGCCGACATCGTGGTGGTCGGCGGCGGGATGGTGGGCCTGTCCTCGGCCATCGCCCTGAAGGATCGCGGGCGGGACGTGGTCCTGTGCGATCCCGGCGAGGCCCGGGCGCGCACCTCCTACGGCAATGCCGGCGTGGTCAGCCGCGGCTCGATCCTGCCCATGTCGGGCCCCGGCCTGTGGGGCAAGCTGCCGGCCTACCTGCGCAACGCCGATGCGGGCTTGCGCCTGCGCCACCTCCACCTCCTGCGGGTGATGCCCTGGGTGGCGCACTTCCTGGCGAGCGCCCGCACCTCCGCCTGGCGCCGGGCCGCCGAGGCGCTGGCCCCGCTCACCGACGCCGCCTATCCGGAGCATCGCCGCCTCGCCGACCGGGCCGGGGTGCCCCACCTGCTGCGCGAATGCGGGTGGGTGAAGCTCTACCGCACGGACGAGGCCTTCGCCGGGGCGGCCCTGGAGCGCGAGATCCTGAGCCATCACGGCGTGCCGTTCGAGATCCTCGACGGGGCGGGCATCCAGGCCCTGGAGCCGGCGCTGATCCGCCCCTTCGCCCGGGCGATGCTGCTGCCGGAGACCGGCGCGGTCGGGGACCCCGGCGGTCTCGTCGAGGCGGCCGAACGGCTGTTCTCGGGTCTGGGCGGCCGTATCCTGCGCACCACCGTGAGCCGCCTGGAGCCTCGCGGCGACGAATGGTGCGTCGTCCATCCCGGCGGCACGATCCGGGCGCGCCAGGTGGTGCTGGCGACGGGGGCTGCGGCCAACGACTTGTCCCGGCCTCTCGGCTACCGCTTCGCCTTCGCGGCCGAGCGCGGCTATCACCGCCACTACGCCCTGCATCCCGGCAGCCCGCCCCTCACCCGCCCGATCTACGATACCGGCGCCGCCTCGATCCTGTCGCCGATGGGCGAGGGACGGGTGCGGGTGCTCTCCGGCGTCGAGGTGGCCGACCGCCATGCCGAGCCGGACTATTCCCAGATCGAGGCGGCGGCGCGGGAGGCCGCCGGCACGGTGCGCCTGGGCCAGCCCCTCGACAACCGGCCCTGGCTCGGCTCCCGCCCCTCGACCCCGGACGGCCTGCCGGTGATCGGGTTCGCCCCCCGCCATCCCGGCCTGATCTTCGCCTTCGGCCACGGCCATATCGGCCTCTCGACCGGCCCGATCACCGGCCGGCTCGTCGCCGACCTCGCCACCGGCCGGACGCCGTCGGTGCCGGTGGCGCCGTTCGCGCCGGGGCGGCTGCTGGGGTGGCCGCGGTTATAGGCCGGCACGCCCAAACACGGGCGGGGTGAATTCGATGATGAGAGCCGGCTAAAAAACTATTTTCCTGAGGAAAATATCCGCTCTCCGGGTTCAATCCACAAATCGGATTCCGACCTCGCAGCCAAGCTGGCGCACGACCTCGCAGGTGCGCGCCGGCCTGCCCTCGCCCTGGCCCTCGATGTCGAGGACGATCCGGATCGGCAGCCGCACCGGCTGCGCCAGCGCGAGCTTGGCGCCGGACTTGGACAGGTTGAGCACGAGGCAGGGCATGACCTCCACCGGACCGGCGCCCGGCGGCAGCGCGATCCGGCCGGGGAGCGAGGTGCGCGACCGCTCGTCGATCCGCCGCTCCTCGAGGCCGACCAGCCACTCGTCGAGGGTCGCGGCGATCTCGGCGACGCCCGCCGCACTGGTCTGGACGTTGGCGTTGACGTCACCGGTGGTGCTGCACTGGTGATCGCTCGCGGCCGCGGTCTCCGTGATGAAGCCCTCGACGGCATCGACCGCGCCGCGGATCGAGCCCAGGGCCTCCCCGACCTCCCGCGACACCTCCTGCATCGCGCCGATCTCGGCCGAGATCCGGCCGGTCGCGGCGCCGGCCTGGCCGGCGAGGTTCTTCACCTCCGCCGCCACCACGGCGAAGCCCCGCCCGGCGGCCCCGGCCCGGGCCGCCTCGATCGTGGCGTTGAGCGCGAGCAGGTTGATCTGCTCGGCGATGGCCGTGATGACCTCCACCACCCCGTTCATCGCCTGCGCGGCGTGGTCGAGCCGCCGGGTGGCGGCGCCGGCGGCACTCATCCGTTCCTGGATCGCGTCGACCGCCTGGCGCGACTCCTCCATCCGGGTCGCGATCGAGGCCGAGGTCCGGTGCATCTCCTCGGCCGCTGCCGAGACCGCCTGGACCCGGGCCAGGGTCCGCTCGGCCGCCGCGATCGCCGTCGCCCGCACGGTCATGCTGTGCGTCACGTCGGTGGCGAACTTGATCACCTTGCAGGGGCGCCCGTTGAGGTCGAGGACGGGCGTGTAGGTGGCCTGGATCCACACCTCCCGCCCGCCCTTGCCGAGCCGCTGGTACACGGCGGAACTGTAGCGCCCGGCGCGCAGGGATTCCCAGAACTCGGCATAGGACCGGCTCGCGGCCTGGTCGGGGGAGACGAACAGGCGGTGGTGGCGGCCGACGATCTCGTCGAGGGTGTAGCCCATCGCCGCGAGGAAGTGGCCGTTGGCATCGAGGACGGTGCCGTCCATGTCGAACTCGATCACCGCCTGCGAGCGGAGCGCCGCCTCGATCTTGCCGGCGGTGTCGGCGGCGTGCTGCTTGGCGGCGGTGATGTCGGCGGCGTACTTGACGATCTTGAGCGTGCGCCCGGTCGCGTCGAGGATCGGGTTGTAGGTCGCCTGGATCCAGATCTCGGCGCCGTCCTTGCCTCGGCGCTTGAACTCGCCCGCATGGTACCCGCCGCGGCCGAGCCGGGCCCAGAACTCGCGGTATTCCGGCGAATCGGCCTCGCCGTCCGTCACGAACATGCGGTGGTGGCGCCCGACGATCTCGTCGGCGCGATAGCCCATCGCCGCCAGGAAATGCGGGTTGGCGTCGAGGATGGTTCCGTCGGGGGCGAAGTGGATCACCGCCTGCGAGCGGTTGATCGCGGTGATCTGGCCGGCGGCATCGGTCGCCGCCAGCGTCTCGGCGGTGACGTCGAGGGCGAACTTCACGATCCGGATCGGCCGGCCGCGTGCGTCGAGCACCGGGTTGTAGCTGGCGCGGATCCAGACCTCGCGTCCGCCCTTGGCTAGGCGCCGGTACTCGGCGGTCTGGAACTCGCCCCGGCGCAACGTCGCCCAGAACGCCTCGTAGGCCGGATCCGCCGCCTCGGCGGGATCGACGAACAGGCGGTGATGACGCCCGCGCACCTCCTCGAGGGTGTAGCCCATCAGCCGGAGGAAGTTCTCGTTCGCCTCGATCAGCGTGCCGTCGAGGCCGAAGGTCACGGTGGCCTGCGAGCGCTCGATGGCGTCGAGCTTGGCAGCCTTGCTGGAGCGGCGCGCGGAGGCGAACATTTTTTGTCCCAAACGATCGTGGGCGTTCCTCCCCCTTGAAACAGGTCGTTCTTAACGTAGCGTAATACTTGCTAATCCCGCGACCGAGCGTCGCAGGGATGGCGTCATGGGAGGGCGAGCATCTCGCGGATGCGCAAGCCCAGGGCCTCGACCCCGAAGGGCTTGGTCAGCACCTGCATGCCGGGCTCGAGCCGGCCGGTGCCGAGCGCCGCGCTCTCGGCATAGCCGGTGATGAACAGCACCTTCAGGCCCGGCCGCCGCACCCGGGCCGCATCGGCCATCTGGCGCCCGTTCATGCCGCCGGGCAGGCCGACATCGGTGACGACGAGATCGATGCGCGCGCCCGATTGCAGCACCGCGAGGCCGGCCGCGCCGTCGGCCGCCTCGATCGCCCTGTAGCCGAGATCCCCCAGCACCTCGGTCACCAGCATCCGCACGGTCGGCTCGTCGTCGACCACCAGCACCGTCTCGCCCCGCTCGGCCCGGGGCGCTTCCGCTGGGGCCGCCTGCGGGCCTTGCGCCTCGGCGGTGCCGTGGTGGCGCGGCAGGACGAGGCAGACCCGGGTGCCGCGGCCGGGCTCCGACTCGATCCGCACCTGGCCGCCGGATTGCTGGGTGAAGCCGTAGATCATCGACAGGCCGAGGCCCGTGCCCTGGCCGATCGGCTTCGTGGTGAAGAACGGCTCGAACACCCGGGCGATCACCTCCGGGCTCATCCCGGTCCCGGTATCGGTCACGCAAAGCGACAGGTAGTCGCCGGGCGGGATGCCGTGCGGGCCGGCCGCCGCCGCGTCGAGGTGGAGGTTCGCGGTCCCGATCGCGATGCGGCCGCCATCCGGCATCGCGTCGCGGGCGTTGAGGCAGAGGTTGAGGAGGGCGTTCTCGAGCTGCGGCGGATCGACCAGCACGGTCCACAGGTCCGGGGCGCCGTCGACCGCGATCTCGATTTCCGGGCCGACACTGCGCCTGATCAGCTCCTCCATGCCGGCCACGAGCTGGTTGACGTCGGTCGGGCGGGGATCGAGCGTCTGGCGGCGCGAGAAGGCGAGCAGCCGGTGGGTCAGCGCCGCGGCGCGCCTCGCGGCCCCTTGCGCCGCCGCCATGTAGCGGTCGACCTCGCCGAGCCGGCCCTGGCCGATGCGGGTCTGCATCAGTTCGAGCGCGCCCGAGATGCCGGCGAGCAGGTTGTTGAAGTCGTGGGCCAGACCCCCGGTGAGCTGGCCCACCGCCTCCATCTTCTGCGACTGGCGCAAAGCCTCCTCGGCCCGCATCAGCTCGGCGCTGCGCGCGGCGACCCGCTGCTCCAGGGTCTCGGTGAGCGCCCGCAGCATCGTGGTGGCGCGGTCGCGCTCCGCCTCGACGGCGCGGCGCTCGTTCACGTCGATGAGGACGCCGGGAAAGCTCAGCGGCGTGCCGTCCGGGGCGTGGTCGACCCGTCCGTTCGCCTCGAGCCAGTAATACTGCCCGTCGGCGCGCCGGGTCCGGTACTGGTGGGCGAAGGCGCCGCCGCGGATCACCACCGCGTCGATCGCCGCCACCACACCGGCCCGGTCGTCCGGATGCACGGTCTCGATCACCTGCTCCAGGCTCAATCCCTCGCGGCCCAGATGCGGATCGAGGCCGAAGCTGCGGGCGAAGGCCTCGTCGACGGTGAAGCGGTCGTTCGGCAGGTCCCAGAGCCAGGTGCCGATGATCGCGCCGGCCGCCAGCGCCAGCTGGACCCGCTCGATGTTCTCCCGGGCGATCGCCTCGCTCTCGCGCAGGCGCCGGGTCGCGGTCACCTGGGCGGTGGTCTCGTTGGTGAGGATGAACAGGCCGGCGACGCGGCCCTCGCCGTCGAGGACCCGAGAATAGGAGAAGGTCCACCAGGTCTCGGCCTCGCCCCGGTCGGTGTCGAGCGTCCACGGCAGGTCGACGAAGCGCCGGCTGCGCCCGGCGAAGGCGTCCGCGATGATCGGCTTGGCCTGCTCCCAGCCATCGGCCCAGACCCGGTCGAAGCGCTCGCCCATCGCCCAGTCGAGCCGGGGGCCGAGCAGCGGGAAATACGTCTCGTTGAAGAAGAAGTGCAGGTCCGGCCCCCAGGCCAGGATCATGCTCTCGGGCGAGTTCAGCACCAGGGACAGCGCCGTGCGCAGGGCCTCGGGCCAGGTCTCGGGTAGCCCGAGCGGATGGCGCGACCAGTCGCGCGCGCGGATCATCGCGGCCGCGCGGCCGCCGCCGGCCAGGAACGGGAGGGGATCACTCATCGGCGTGGCGGCGGTCACCTGGGTCAGGTCGGGCTTCACGCCGCTCGACGTCACAGCCGGTCTCGACACTCGGTTCGTTCGGGCGGCATCCGGCGCCGGACGGCCCGGACGCACCTCGGCCTTATCGCCCGAAGCGGCCGATTCGGCAAAGTCGTCCGGTGCCGGCCCGTCGCCATGGCGGGAGGCCGGCGCTTTTGGCAGGATCGGCGGCAAACGCCGCGTCGCGTCCGGTCGAGCCGCGATCCAGGCCACGAGGGGAGGACAGATGGCCCATTTCATCAACGACCGCGCCGCCCTTGTCATGGAGGCGGTGGACGGTCTCGTCGCGGGCAGCGGCGGCCGGCTCGCCCGCCTCGACGGCGACCCGGCGATCCGGGTCGTGCTGCGGGCCGACTGGCCGGCCGACCGCGTCGCGGTCGTCTCAGGCGGCGGCTCGGGCCACGAGCCGGCCCATGCGGGCTTCGTCGGGCCCGGCCTCCTCACCGCGGCGGTGTGCGGCGACGTCTTCGCCTCGCCCTCCGTCGACGCGGTGCTGGCCGGGATCCTGGCGGTGACCGGGCCGGCGGGCTGCCTCGTCATCATCAAGAACTATGCCGGCGACCGGCTGAATTTCGGGCTCGCCGCCGAGCGCGCCCGGGCGCTGGGCCTCGCGGTCGAGACCGTCACGGTCGCCGACGACGTGGCGATCCCGGGCGCCGCCCAACCGCGGGGCATCGCCGGCACGCTCCTGGTCCACAAGGTGGCGGGCCATGCCGCGCAAACCGGGCGTCCGCTCGCCGAGGTCGCGGCGGCCGCCCGCGCCGCCGCCGCGGCGGTCAGGTCCCTCGGCCTCGCGGTCTCGGGCTGCACGATGCCGGGTGGGACGGCGGAATCCCGCCTCGCGCCGGGCCAGGCCGAACTCGGTCTCGGCATCCACGGCGAGCCCGGCATCGAGCGCATCGCCCTGCCGCCGGCCGCCGACCTCGCCCGCCTGATGACGGAGCGCCTCGGGGAAGCCGTCCCGGGCGACGGGCCGCTCGCCCTCCTGGTCAACGATCTCGGCGGCACCACGGCCCTGGAGATGCAGGTGCTGACGGGCGCGGTGCTGGCGACGCCGCTGGGCCGCCGGGTGCGCCTGCTCCTCGGGCCGGCCGCCGCGATGACGGCCCTCGACATGCACGGCGTCTCGCTCTCGGTCATGCCCCTCGACGCCGCGACGGACACCGCGCTGACAGCCGCGACCGAGGTCCCGGCCTGGCCGCGGGCGGTGCCGGTGGCGCCGCCGGCGCTCCGCCCCCTGCCCGATCGTCTCGCGCAGGCGGATTCGGGTGCCTTCCCCTCGCACGATCCCGCCGTGGCAGGGGCGATCACGGCGGTCTGCCGCGCCCTGATCGGGGCGGAGGCGGATCTCAACGCCCTCGATGCGCGGGTCGGGGACGGCGACACCGGCACCACCTTCGCGGCGGCGGCCCGGGCGGTGATCGCCGATCTCGACCGGCTGCCCCAGGCCGATCCCGCCGCCCTGTGCCGCGCCCTTTCCGACCGCCTCGCCCGGGTGGCCGGCGGATCGAGCGGGGTGCTGATGTCGATCTTCTTTGCTGCCGCCGGTTCCGGCCTCGCCGACGGGCTGGGCTGGCCGGAGGCCCTGACGCGGGGAGCGGACCGGCTCCAGGCCCATGGCGGGGCGAAACCCGGGGACCGCACCCTGCTCGATGCCCTGGTGCCGGCCCTCGCGGCCCTGCCCGCGGGCGGCGTGACGGCGGCGGCGCAGGCCGCGGAAGCGGGAGCCGCCGCCACCGCCCGGATGACCCGGGCCGGCACCGGCCGGTCGAGCTACCTCGCCGCCGCCGATCTCGACGGGGTCGAGGATCCGGGCGCGGTCGCGGTGGCCCGTGCCTTCGAGGCCCTGGCCGTCGCGGGTGCGGGCGGGTGAGGCGCGACGACGGTTGGCGTGAGAGCCCGGGCGGATGGGCATTCGGCCGGGGCGCGCATCGCGCGCCGTGCGGTGTCGGCCCGGCCGATGTCGTAACGAGACGAGGCGGTCTCCCTTTCCCGAGTGTAGGGCTGTCCGGGGAAAATCGTGGCGCATCTCCCCTCTCCCGTGTGGGAGAGGGGTCGGGGGATCGAAGATCCCGCGTGAGGGTGGCGACGGTGCCGCAAGAAGACTGAGCCGTCCCGCTGGCAGCACGATGGTCTCTGCTTCATGCGGAGGCGTCACACCCTCACCCCTACCCCTCTCCCACTCGGGAGAGGGGATCCCGCGCTTGATTTTCAAAGGGATTTTCCCCGGACAGCCCCTCTCCCGAATGGCAGAGGGGTAGGGGCGATCGAAGATCGCATAGGGTGGTCCGGGTTCAGTGTGAATCGCAGAGCGCCAAGCTGCGCAGCTCGACGGTTTATCCTGAAGTCGAGCCACCCTCACGCGCCACTTCTTTTCCCCGGACGGCCCGTCCGCCCGGGACAGACGATCCGAGCGCCCGATCCTCCGAGGTTTTATTCCAGACGGCTCCACCGCCCGCGGGACGGCGGGACGATCCTGGTCTCAAGCGCCGCGGCGGCCGCGGCGGGGCTTGCCCTCGCTCGGGGCGCCTCGGCCTCGGGCGCGGCAGCCGGCTCGGCCACCGTTTCGGGAGCGAAGGACTCGGCCTCCTCGGTCCCCTCCTCCTGCTCGCTCCGCACGGAGCGGCGGCGCTGCTGGCCGAGGCCGAGCGAGCGGGCCAGCTCGGAGCGCTGCTCGGAGTAGCTCGCCGAGGTCATCGGGTAGTCGTGCGGCAGGCCCCATTTCTGGCGATAGGCCTCGGGGGTCAGGCCCCGCAAGGTCAGGTGGCGCCGCAGGGTCTTGTAGGACTTGCCGTCCTCGAAGCTGATCAGGAAGTCGTTGGAGATCGAGCGGCGGATCTCGCCGGGCGTCGCCTTAGGATGAACCGGCTCGGGGGCGGCCTTTGCCCCCCGTGCCATCTCGTTCAGCGCACCGTAGACATCGGAGATCAGCTTCGGCAGCTCGGCGCTCTGCAGATGGTTGCTGCTGACATAGGCGGAGATGATGTCAGCCGTCAACGTGACGATCTGTTCGTGAGTGTTGGCTGTCTCTTCCATCCCGGAACGCCCTGAGAATCACTGAAAATCGGCTTCCTATCCTTAAGTTCGCGATACCCAAGAAGGCAAGGATTATCTGTTGATAAAAACCGCAAATCCCCGGCAAGAGGTCGATCGACCTAACAAGCGCCTGCGGGATCGATCGCCATGCTGCCCGATCCCTGGTGCCGCGGCCGGAACCGGGCCGTGCCGCAGCGGTTCTCCCGCCGGATAGCGGGGAATCGTACGGGGGAGTCCTGGATGCGCGTCGTCGTCGACCTGAATCGCTGCCAGGCCTATGCCCAGTGCTGCTACGCGGCGCCGGGCCGCTTCGTGCTGCAGGGCGACGAGATCCTGGTCTACGACCCGAGGCCGCCCGCCTCGGAGCGCGCGGCGATCGACCGGGCGGTGCAGGCCTGCCCGGTCCGCGCCATCCGGGTCGAGCACGATCCCGCCCCGGCGGAGCGCGCGGCGTGAGGGACGGGACGATCGTCGTCGCCGGCGCGTCGCTCGCGGCTCTGCGCGGGGCGGAGGCCCTGCGGGCGAACGGATTTGCCGGACGCCTGATCCTCGTCGGCGACGAGCCCCACCTCCCCTACGACCGCCCTCCCCTGTCGAAGCACGTCCTCACCGGCGAGATCGCGCCCGACGCCACCACCCTGCCGGGCGTCGGCACCGTGGAGGCCGAGTGGCGCCTCGGCGTGGCGGCGCGCGGCCTCGACCGGGCCGGCCGGGCCCTCGTCCTGGCGGATGGCGCGCGGATTCCCTTCGACCGCCTGCTGATCGCCACCGGCGCCCGCGCCCGGCCCTGGCCGAAGCCCGGGGAGGCGCGGCTCGCCGGCGTCCACACCCTGCGGAGCCGGGACGACGCGGCGTCCCTGGCGACGACGCTCGCGACCGTGCGCAAGCGGGTGCTGATCCTCGGCGCCGGCTTCATCGGCTGCGAGGTGGCGTCCAGCATCCTCGCCCTCGGGCTGCCGGTCACGGTGGTCGATCCGGCGCAATCCCCCCTCGCCCAGGCGCTCGGGGGTGTCGTCGGCGGCTTCATGGCCGGGCGGATGGAGGTGGCGGGGGTCGATCTGCGTCTCGGCACGCAGGTGACGCATCTCGAAGGTGACGGTGCAGTACGGGGCGCCCGGCTCGACGACGGCGCGACGATCGAGGCCGATTGCGTCGTGGTGGCCTTGGGCGCCGTGCGCAACACCGACTGGCTCGCCGGCTCCGGCTTGCAGGCCGACGAGGGCGGTCTGTCCTGCGATTCCGCCTGCCGCGCCCTCGACGAGGCGGGCCGACCGGTTCCGGACATCTTCGCCGCCGGCGACGTGGCGCGCGTTCCCTACTGGCTCGACGGCGGCCGCCCGGTCGCCCTGGAGCATTGGGGCAACGCCGTCGCGCAGGCCGCGCACGCCGCCCGGGCGATGCTCGACGGGCCGGAGGCGGCCGGCGCTTACGCCGAGCTGCCGGCTTTCTGGTCGAGCCAGTTCGGGCTCAACATCAAGTCGCTGGGCCTCACCGAGGGTGCCGACGCGGTGGCGATCGTGCAGGGCAGCCCGCGGGCCGGCCGGTTCCTGGCGGTCTATGGCCGGGCCGGGCGGACGATCGCGGCGGTCTCGGTCGATGCCGGGCGCTGGCTGCCGGCCTACGAGGGCCCGATCCGGGACGGCGCCCCCTTCCCGCCGATCACCGGCGGCGCCGACCAGCCGGACCCGGATCCGGTGCCGCCGGGCCTGCCGGCGCGCGAGGCCGCCTGATCTCCGAAGGTTCATCGATGACCGACGCTCCCGACGGCACCCTGTTCGCGCGGGTCCGCGATCCCGCCCACCGCGCCGACCCGTACCCGCTCTATGCCCGCCTGCGCGCCCATCCGGTGGCGCGCCAGGACGACGGGACCTTCGTGGCGAGCGGCTACGCGGCGATCCGCGCCCTCCTCGCCGATCCGCGGGTCAGCTCGGAGGACCTGCCGCCGGCCGAGCATCCGGCCACCGGCAACCCGGTCAAGGACTGGATCGTCAACCCGCTGAAGGACTGGATCACCGACCGCCACCGCCCATTCATCTTCCGCGATCCCCCCGACCACGGCCTGCTGCGCCGCCAGGTGATGGCGCAGTTCACGGTGGCGCGGGTGCGGGGCATGAAGCGGCGCACGGAGGCCCTGGTGGCGCAGTGCCTCGACCGTTGCGCCGGCTCCCGCCGGTTCGACCTCGTCGACGACCTCGCCTATCCGTTGCCCGTCACGGTGATCTGCGAACTCCTCGGCGTGCCGCGGGAGGACGAGCCGCGCTTCCATGCCTGGGCGACGCAGCTCGCCACGGCGCTCGAGCCCGAGAGCCGCAACGACCCCGACTTGCGCGCCCGCAACACCGAGACCTTCGACGCCATCGCCGACTACATGCGCGACCTGATCCGCGAGAAGCGCCGGTCGCCGGCCGACGACATGCTGTCGGGGCTCGCCACCGCCAAGGACCCGCAGGCCGGGCGGATGAGCGACCCCGACCTGATCGCCACCGCGATCCTGCTGCTGATCGCCGGGCACGAGACCACCGTGAACCTGATCGCCAACGGGATGCTGACGCTGCTGCGCCATCCCGACGAACTGGCGCGCCTGCGCGCCGACCCGGAGCGGGCGCCGCGGGTGATCGAGGAACTGGTGCGCTACGAGCCGCCGGTGCATTTCCGCACCCGGATCGCGCGGGCGCCGATCCCGATCGCCGGCACGGTGATCCCTTCGGGTGCGCCGCTGGTGCTGCTGTTTGCCGCCGCCAACCGCGATCCGGCCCGCTTCCCCGACCCCGAGCGGTTCGATCCGGACCGGGCCGACAACCAGCATTTCGGCTTCGGCGGCGCCCTGCACTACTGCATCGGCGCGCCGCTCGCCCGGATCGAGGCCGAGGCCGCCCTGACGGCGCTGACCGCCCGGCTCAGCGGACCGCGCCTCGCCGAGGACCCGCCGCCCTACCGGCCCGGCGCCTCCCTGCGCGGCCCGAAGCGCCTGCTGCTCGATATCGACGGAATCGGCTGAAGGCACCGTTACGGCACCCGCGCGTTGCCTGCCGACGATGCAGCGACCGACGCAAGAGGGCGGGCCATGGCCGAGACACAGGACAAGCAGGACAAGCCGGATTTCGCGCGGGGAATCCCGTCGGGCGACCTGCCCGAGGGGGCGATGGTCGAGGGAACCCTCGGCGAGGACAAGGTGCTGCTCCTGCGCCGCGACGGCGTGGTGACGGCGATCGGCGCCCGCTGCACCCATCTCGGGGCTCCGCTCGCCAAGGGCATCGTGGCGGAGGGCGAGATCCGCTGCCCCTGGCACCATGCCCGCTTCAGCCTGGAGACCGGCGAGGCGGTCGGCGCCCCGGCCTTCGACCCGCTGCCCTGCTACCGCGCCGATGAGCGCGACGGCCGCATCACCGTGACCGGACGGCGCGAGGCCGCGGCGAAATCCCCCGGCAAGGGGGTGAAGGCCCCCGGCAAGGTGGTCATCGTCGGCGGCGGGGCCGGGGGACATGCCTGCGCCGAGTGGCTGGCCCGGGCCGGCCACGGCGCCGCCGTCACCCTGGTGAGCGACGATCCCGATCCGCCCTACGACCGCACCTTCTGCTCGAAGCAATATCTCTCCGGCAAGGCGCCGCGCGGGAAGACGCGGCTTGCCGCGGAAGGCTTCTACGGCGGCGACGGCCCGCGCTACCTGAGCGACCGGGTGGTCTCCATCGATCTCGGGGCCGAGGAGATCGTGACCGCGGGCGGCGAGCGGCTGGCCTACGACGCCCTGGTGCTCGCGACGGGCGCGGCGCCGCTCCGGCCGGACGTGCCGGGCTTCGAGCGTCCGAACGTCCACACCCTGCGCAGTCTCGCCGACGCCGACGCCCTGATCGCGGCGGCCGGGACGGCCCGCTCGGTCGCGGTGGTGGGCGCGAGCTTCATCGGCCTCGAGGTCGCCGCCGCGATGATCGCCCGCGAGAAGGCGGTGACGGTGGTGGCGCCCGAGACGATCCCGCTGAAGACGATTCTCGGCGAGGCGGTCGGCCGCTTCGTCCAGGGCCTGCATGCGGAGAAGGGCGTGGCCTTCCGCCTCGGCCGCAAGGTGACGGGTTTCGACGGGACGGCGCTCTCCCTCGACGACGGCAGCCGGATCGAGGCCGACCTCGTGGTGCTCGGCACCGGCGTGGCGCCGCGCATCGACCTCGCCGAGGCCGCCGGCCTGGCGCGGGCGGGCAAGGACGAGGGCGGCGGCATCGCGGTCGACGGCCATCTCGCCACCTCGGCGCCCGGGATCTACGCCATCGGCGACGTCGCGGCCTATCCGGATCCGAGGAGCGGCCGGCGCCTGCGGGTCGAGCATTGGGTCCACGCCCAGCGCCAGGGCCAGCACGTCGCCCGCGTGATCCTCGGCGAGACGGCGCCGTTTACCGAGACGCCGTTCTTCTGGAGCGGCCATTACGGCACCAGCCTGCGCTATGTCGGCCATGCCGGCTCGGCGGAGGATGTCCGGGTGGAGGGCGACGTCGCCAAGGGCGATTTCGCCGTGACCTACCGCGAGGAGGGCCGCGACGCCGCGCTCGCCACCTGCAAGCGGGACAGGCAGTCGCTCGAGGTCGAGGCCGCGTGGGACCGGGAGGCCGCCGCGGGCTGATCCCGGAACCCCGGGCGCGGCCTCCCGGCTTGCGCCCGGGCCCGATCGCGGGCAGGTGGCGGGGCAGTTCCACGGTCGAACGAGAGCCCGTCCAGCGTTGCCGAGCGATGATTCCCCGGGCCTCGCCCGCCTCGAAGGCCTGATCGGCTACACCCTGCGGCGGGCGCAGGTCGCGGTGTCGCGCAGCTTCGTCGAGCTGTTCGCCGATCTCGACGTGCGCCAGAGCCAGCTCGGGGTGCTGACGGTGATCGAGGGCAGCCCCGGCCTGCGACCGAGCCAGGTCGGCGCGGCGATCGGCATCAAGCGGGCCAATATCGGCCCGCTCCTCGACGAGCTGGAGGCTCGCGCCCTGGTGCGTCGCGAGCCCGACCCGACCGACCGCCGCTCGCAATCCCTCTTCCTCACGGAGGCCGGCGAGGCCCTGATGGCCGAGCTGCACCGCCGCGAGGCCGCCCACGAGGAGCGCATCGCCGCCTTCCTGAACCCGCAGGAACGGAGCGCGCTCCTCGGCCTGCTGCGCCGGCTGGAGCAGGGCGCGCGGGAGGTGGCGGGTGACGAGGTGGCGGAGGAGACCGAGTGAGGGTCACTCCCCCGGAAGCGCCTGACCAGATCCTCCGGGATCGGTGCCGCTTTCATCCGGGACGGGTCGTCGGGGTGGCAGCCGGCCCAGACCCGGCGCTCGCGGCCCTCGACGGCGAGGTCCCCGGCATTGAGCAGGCGGTGGCGCACGGCGAAGCTCGATCTCCCGACATCCACCACCGTCGAGACGATCTCGACCCGGTCGCCGTAGCGCGAGGGCTTGAGGAAGCGCGCCCCGGTCTCGACCAGCGGGATGCCGAGGAGATCGTAGCGCGCCAGCATCCCGGCCTTCGGCAGCCCGGTCGCGGCCTCGCACAGCATCGCCGTCGACCAGTCGAAGAAGTCGAAGAAGCGCGGGTTGAACACGATGCCGGCGGGGTCGCAATGGCCCCATTCCACCGTCAGCGTGCGGCTGTGGGTGAAGCCCTCGTGGTCGGCGGTCGGCTCTTGGGCTGAGGTCATGCGGTCTCCGGCAGGATGATGTCGGGGGTGAGCGGCGCGGCGTAGAGGCGGGCGACCGCGTCGGCCCGGTTGCGCAGCACGCCGCGCTGGTTGATCGAGCCCTTGTCGGTCACCTCGTCGCGATCGAGGGCCGGCGGCTCGGGCAGCAGCAGCAGCCGGGCGATGCGGTTCGACGAGCCGGTCGCCTTGCCGGCGAAGGCGGCCAGCCGCCGGGCGAAGTCGCGCCGGAGCGCCGGATGGGCGAGGACCGCCTCGTCGTCGCAAGTCTCCCCGGAGCAAGTCTCCCCGCAGAGCGCCCGGCAGGCGGCGATGTCCGGGAAGACCAGGGCGGCGACCTCGTCCCGGGCCTCGCCCGTGATGGCGACGTCGCGCACCAGCGGCTGGAACGCGTCGAGGAAGGCGGCCCGCAGGGGGCCGACGCTGACCCAGACCCCGGTGGTGAGCTTGAAATCCTCGTTGAGGCGCCCGTCGAAGACGAAGCCGCGGTGGCGGTCGGCGGGATCGACCGGCACCAGGGCGTCGCCGAGACGGTAGAACCCCTCCTCGTCGAAGGCCGACGCGGTCAGGTCCGGGCGGCGCCAGTAGCCGGGGGTGACGTTGGGCCCGCGCACCCGCGCCTCGCGCTTGGCGCCGACGGGCGCGACCTTCAATTCGACCCCCGGCGCCGGCAGGCCGACCTGGCCGGCCCGCGCCGGGCGGTCGTCGGTGACGAGGGCGAGCGGCGCGGTCTCGGTGGCGCCCAACCCCGTCACCATCGGCACCGTCCGGCCGATGGTCCGCCGGGCGAGGTCGTCGATGGCGTCCCAGACCGGCTGCGGCAGTCCGGCGGCGGCGAAGAAGGTGACCTGGAGCCGGCTGAAGAAATTCTTCCGCAACGCCTCGTCGTCGCGCAGGTGCGGCACCAGCGCCTCGAAGCCCTTCGGCACCGTGAGGTAGAGGGTGGGGGCCACCTCCCGCAGAAGCCGCACGGTCTCCCGGATGCCGCCGGGTGTCGGCCTTCCCTCGTCGATATGGAGGGTGCCGCCATTCGCCAGCACCAGGTTGAAGTTGTGGTTGCCCCCGAAGGTGTGGTGCCAGGGCAGCCAGTCGACCATCACCGGCGGCGCGGCGGCGAGCGCCGGGAAGCGCGCCTGGAGCATCGCCTGGTTGGCACACAGCATCCGGTGGGTGTTCACCACCGCCTTCGGCACGCCGGTTGAGCCGGAGGTGAACAGGAGCTTCGCCACCGTCTCCGGCGTCACCGCCGCGTGGGTGGCGGCCACGGAATCGGGATGTTGGGCCTGCATCAGGTCCGCGAACGGCGTCGCGGGCCGACCGATCGCCGTACCATCGCCGATCACCACCTCGGTGCCCGCCGGGACCGCCGCCGCGATGGCGGGGGCATACGTCGCCCCCTCCGCCGCGAAGACGAGGCCGGGGGTGAGCAGTTCCACGATCGCCCGCAGGCGGGCATGGTCCTGCGACACGGTGGAATAGGCCGGCGAGACCGGCGCCACCGCGATGCCGACATGGAGCGCCGCGAGCGACAGCAGCGCGTGCTCGAAGCCGTTGCCCGACAGGATCATCACCGGCCGCTCGGCCGAGAGGTTGCGCGTCAGCAACGCCGCCGCGATCCGCTCGACGGCCTCGCGCGCCGCCCCGTAGGTCAGGGCTCGACCGCCCCGCCGGGCCCGCGCCGGACCAGGAACGGTCTCTCCGGCGCCTCGGCGGCGTGGCGGGTCAGGTGCGCGGTCAGGCGCTCGGGGTAGGGCGGTAGTGCCGCCGTCGCGGTGACGAGCAGGCTGCCGTCGGCACGCTCGGTGAAACGATGGCTGTCCATGCGCCCTACCCCTTCACCAGCGGGCAGCCGCCCTCGGAGAGCGGGCGCCAGGCCTCCTCCGCCGGCACGGTGCGGACCGGCTTGAAATAGTCCCAGCCGCCCTTGCTCTCGGCCGGGGTCTTGGTGGTCAGCAGGTACATCGGGTGGAGCTTGCGGCCGTCCTCGCGGATGCGGCCGGGGCCGAAGATCGGATCGTCGGTCGGCATCGCCTTCATGGCGGCCACGACGGCTCGGCCGTCGCCGGCGTCCTTCACGGTGCCGAGGCTCTTCAGGTAATGCTCCACCGCCGAATAGACCCCGGCCTGCATGTCGTTCGGCATGGCGTGGCGCGGGTGGCGGGCAGCATAGCGCGCCGCGAAGGCCCGGGTGCCGTCGTTGAGGTCCCAGTAATACGGCGTGACGATGTAGACGCCCTGCGTCGCCTTGAGGCCGAGCGCCGGCATGTTGGTGATGTTGAGGATCAGCCCGGCGAGGCGCTGGCCCGGGGCGATGCCGAATTCCGCCGCCTGCTTGAGGGCGTTCGAGGTGTCGTCGCCGGCATTGGCCAGCCCGATCACGTCGGCGCCCGAGGCTTGTGCTTGGAGCAGGAAGGACGAGAAATCGGACGTGCCGAGCGGATGGCGCGACGTGCCCTTCATGCTGCCGCCCATCGCCTTTACCTCCTCGGCGGCCGAGCCTTCGAGGTCCTTGCCGAAGGTGTAGTCGGCGGTGAGGAAGTACCAGGATTTGCCGCCCTGCTGCACCAGCGCCTTCGCCAGGGCATGGCCGAGCGACCAGGTGTCGTAGGTCCAGTGCACGGTGTTGGGCGAGCATTGCTTGCCGGTGAGCTCGGCGGTGCCGGCGCCCGAGCCGATGAACACCTTGTTCTTCTCCCGCGCCAGGTTCGCGACGGCCAGCGCCACGGCGGAGTTCGGCACGTCGACGATCAGGTCGACGCCGTCCTGGTCGAACCAGCGCCGGGCGATCGAGGCGCCGATATCGGTCTTGTTCTGGTGGTCGGCGGAGACCAGCTCGACCGGCCGCCCGGCCTTGGCTGCGAAGTCCTCGATGGCGAGTTGCGCCGCGATGACCGAGCCCTGGCCCTGGTAGTCGGCGTAAGGCCCCGACATGTCGTTGAGGATGCCGATCTTCACCGGCCGCTCGGCGGCGGCGGCGGGGGTGAAGAGGGAGAGGAGGGCGGCAAGCGCCGGGGCGAGCCGGCGGATGGGGCGACGGGGCATGGTTTCCTCCGGGGATGGCCGGTCTTGGTGCCGGATGTTGGGATTAATTACGGAAGTCTTTGTCTTTGCGAATAAAGAAAAGACGCGGGATCCCCTCTCCCGTGTGGGAGAGGGGTAGGGGTGAGGGTGGAGACGGTTCAGGATAAAACTTAAACCGGCAAGCTGGGCAGCTCGACGGTTCAGGGTCATTGCGGAAGCCGAGCCACCCTCACCCCTAGCCCCTCTCACACATCTTGCAGCGATACCGGGCAAGCCCGGCATCGCCTGGAGAGGGAAACCGCGCTTTATTTGTTACCCGCTGCGTTTCCACTTCTCAGGGTCATCCCGGGGCCGCGAGAGCGGAGCCTGGGAGCCAGAACCGCGGGTGATGCAGAACGAAGCGGAATGCGTCCCGCCCGTATGTCTCGAGTGTCTGGATTCCGGGCCCCGCTCTCGCGGCCCCGGAATGACCTTGCGGGTTTCAGGGCGTGCTGCGGGCCAGCAGGACTACTCCCGCACCTTCTTCGCCCGCCCTTCCAGGAACTCCGCCAGCCGCCGCTTCGCCTCGGCATCGCTCTGCGCCACCGCGGTCATCAGCGCCTCGGTCAGGTAGCCCGTCGCCGGGTCAGCCTCGGCGATGCGCGGCAGGGCGTGGATCAGGGCGTAGTTGGTCAGCGGCGCGTTCTCGGCCGCCCGGGTGGCCAGCGCGATCGCCCGTTCCAGCCCCTCGCCCGGCGGCGTGACGTAGTGCGACAGGCCGAGCCGCTCGCCGCTCTCGGCATCGTGGACGCGGCCGGTCAGCATCATGTCGCGCATCCGCGAGACGCCGATCAGCCGCGGCAGCCGCACCGAGGCGCCGCCGCCGACGAAGATCCCGCGCTGGCCCTCCGGGAGCGCATAGAAGGCGGAAGCCTCGGCGACCCGCAGATGGGCCGAGAGCGCCAGTTCGAGCCCGCCGCCGATCACCGCGCCCTTGAGCGCCGCGACCACCGGCACCCGGCCGAACTCGATCTCGTGGAAGGCCCGGTGCCACATCCGCGAATGCAGCATCCCGGCCGGGGCGTCGCGCTCGGTCAGCTCCGCGAGGTCGAGCCCGGCGCAGAAATGCGGGCCCTCCGCGGCGATGACCAAGGCCCGCACGTCGTCGGGCAGGCCGCGGGCGATGCGCTCCAGCCCCAGCACCATGCCGTCGTCGAGGGCGTTGCGCTTGTGTGGGCGGTTCAGGGTGACGATCGCCACGGCGTCCCGCCGGGTGACGACCAGTGACTCGGTGCCGAGGCCCGACAGGTCCTCCGCCATACGGCGCTCCTCCGATTCTCGCTCCGGCCGTTGCGCGCCGGATTGCCAAACCTGATTTGTAATGTGATATAACTATCTCAACGGGTCAATCGGGCGACGAGCCCTGACAGAGGCCCGACCAGGGAGGGCGCCGCGATGAACCACGCGAGCGAACGGGCGAGAGACCCGGATTCCGCGTATCGCACGGCCATCGGGCGGGTGGCGGTGATCGGCACCGGCGTCATCGGGGCGTCGTGGGTGTCGCAGTTCTTGAGTTGCGGCCTCGATGTCGTCGCCACCGATCCGGCCCCCGGCGCGGAAGCCGCTCTTCGCGAGACGGTCGCCCGGCACTGGCATGTGCTTGAACAGATCGGTCTTAGCCCCGGTGCCTCGCCCGAGCGCCTGACCTTCGTGGCCGGGCCGGAAGAAGCCGCTGCCGCCGCGGATTTCGTGCAGGAGAACGGGCCCGAGCGCCTCGAGATCAAGCACGAGACCTACCGGCGCCTCGACGCGGCCGCGGCCCCCGACGTGGTGCTGGCGACGAGTTCCTCCGGCCTCACCCCGAGCGCGATCCAGGCCGCCTGCCGCCATCCCGGCCGGGTGGTGCTCGGCCACCCCTTCAACCCGCCCCATCTGGTGCCGCTGGTCGAGGTCTTGGGCGGGGAACACACCGACGAGGGCGCGGTCGCCGCCGCGATGGGCTTCTACGAGCGCATCGGCAAGCGGCCGATCCGCCTGCGGCGCGAGCTCGTCGGCCACGTCGCGAACCGGCTCCAGGCGGCGCTCTGGCGCGAGGCGTTCCACCTCGTCGGGACGGGGGCCGCCACGGTGGCCGACATCGACGCCGCCATCGCCCACGGCCCGGGCCTGCGCTGGGCCCTGATGGGGCCGTGCCTGCTCAACCACCTGTCGGGCGGGGCCAAGGGGCTCTCCCACACCCTCGACCATCTGGGCCCCCTGATGGAGGCGATGTGGGCCGATCTCGGCGACCCGCGCCTGACGCCCGACCTCAAGGCGACCCTCGTCCGGGGCCTCGAAGAAGCCCTCGCGGGCCGCGACCGCGACGCCATGGTGGCGCAGCGCGACCGGCTCCTCGTCGACCTCGTCCGGCAGAAGCGCGCGGCGCCGGACCTGCCGTAACCCCTTTCCCGACAAGCCCAAAAGGGAGGACAACATGGCCAAGGTGATCGTGACGGTGGCGCCGACCGGCGGCATGGCCTCGAAGGCGCAGAACCACAACCTGCCGACCCAGCCGGCGGAGATCGCGGACTCGGTCCACAAGTCCTGGAAGGAGGGCGCGGCGATCGCGGCGCTCCATGCCCGCCGGCCCGACGACGAGGCAACCTGCAACGACGGGATCTACCGCGACATCAACCGGCGCATCCGCGAGCGCTGCGACATCATCCTCAACAACTCGACCGGCGGCGGATCGAGCGGCGACATGCTGGTGCCGCGCCCCGACGGGCTGTTCGAATCGAGCTTCGAGGAGCGGCTGAAGGGCTGCGAGGCCGGCGCCGAGATGGCGACCTTCGACGGCATGACCTTCGCGGACGTGCATGGCGGCCGCGAGATCCTGGTGGTGACCACGCCGAGCCGCTGCGAGACCCTGGCCAAGCGCATGCAGGAGCGCGGCATCAAGCCGGAATGGGAGGTGTTCGGCCCCAGCACATCCTCCAGGACGTGACCCGGCTGATCGAGAAGGGCTACGACAAGCCGCCCTACTACATCAACATGGTGCTGGGCGCCGACAAGGGCTTCCAGGGCGCGATGCCCTACTCGCACGACATCCTGGCGGCGATGATCCGGATGCTGCCGCCGCAATCGATCTTCTGCGTCTCCGGCATCGGCCCGGCGCAGCTGCCGGCCACCACGCAAGCGATCCTGCTCGGCGGCCATGTCCGGGTCGGGCTCGAGGACAACAATTATTACTCCCGGGGCCAACTCGCGACCAACGAGCAGCTGGTGGCCCGCACCGTGCGGATCATCAAGGAGCTGAACCACGAGCCGGCGAGCCCGGCCGAGGCCCGGGACATCCTCGGCCTCAAGGCCGTCTGACGGGAGGGATCACGATGCGCGCCCTCCGCTCCGCCCTTCTGGCGGGCCTGATCGCCTTCGCCCCGGCATCGGTCCGGGCGGAGGGCGCCGTCTCCGGCGACCGCGTCAAGATCGGCGTGCTCGCCGACATGTCGACGGCGATGTCCGACAATTACGGCACCGGCAGCGTCACCGCGGCACGGCTCGCGGTCGAGGATTTCGGCCCGACCGTGCTGGGCAAGCCGATCGAGATCGTCGCCGCCGACCACCAGAGCAAGCCGGACGTGGCGAGCACGCTGGCGCGGCGCTGGTACGACGTCGAGGGGGTCGACATGATCACCGACCTCGGCAACTCGGCGGTGGCCTTGGGCGTCCAGGCGCTGGCGAAGGAGAAGGGGCGGCTTGCCCTCATCACCGGATCGGGCTCGACGGTGATCACCGGGGCGCAATGCTCGCCCAACGGCGCGCTCTGGGTCATCGACACCCACGCCCTCTCGCGGGCCATCGCCAAGCCGCTGGTGGAATCGGGCGAGAAGACCTGGTTCTACGTCGTCGCCGACATCACGCTGGGCAAATCCTTCATCGCCGACGTGACCCCGGTGGTGACGAAGGGCGGCGGCAAGGTGGTGGGCCAGGTCTTCCACCCCCTGCTCTCGCCCGATCTCTCGTCGCAGATCCTCCAGGCGCAAGCCTCCGGTGCTCGCGTGATCGCGCTGTTCAACGTCGGCGGCGACGCGATCAACGCGGTCAAGCAGGCCTCCGAGTTCGGGGTGCTCGGCGGCCAGCAGAAGCTCGCCGGCTTCTACATGACGGCGGTCGACGTCCACGCGCTCGGGCTGAAGGTGGCCGGCGGCCTCTACCTCGCCGAGGCGTTCTACTGGGACCAGGACGACGCCGCCCGCGCCTTCGCCAGGCGGTTCTTCGAGCGCCAGAAGGCGATGCCGAACAGCTACCAGGCCGGCGTCTATTCGGCGGTGACGCACTACCTCAAGGCGGTGCGGGCCGCCGGCACCGACGCGGCCGAGCCGGTGATGGCGAAGATGCGCGAGATGCCGATCGAGGATGTCATGACCAGGAACGGGCGCCTGCGGCCCGACGGCCGGGTGATCCGTGAGGTCTCGCTGTTCCGGGTCAAGCGGCCCGAGGAATCGAAGGGCGAGTGGGACGTGATGGAACGGGTGGCGACGCTGCCCGGCGACGAGGCGTTCCGGCCGATCGAAGAGAGCGACTGCCCGCTGGTGCGGGGCAAGCCATGACCCTTCAAGCCGTGACCCTTCGAGCCGTGACCCTTCCCGCCCCCACCCTCACCCACGTCTTCGATGCCCGCATCGCCGTGGCGGTGCCGGTCGAGGTCGGCATCACCACGGCCGGCAGCCGGCGGGTCATCGCCATCACGGGCGGCACCGTCACCGGCCCCGGCCTCACCGGCCGGATCCTGCCCGGCGGGGCCGATTACCAGACCATCGCGGGCGACGGGCTGACCCAGCTCCACGCCCGCTACGTGATCGAGGCCGCGGACGGCGCCCTGGTCTATGTCGAGAATACGGGCCTGCGCTTCGGCCCGCCCGAGGCGCTGGAGCGCCTGCGCCGGGGCGAACCGGTCGATCCCGGCCTGATCTACTTCCGCACCGCGCCCCGGTTCGAGACCGCGTCCCCACCCCTGGCCTGGATGCAGACCAGCCTGTTCCTCGCCACGGGCGCCCGGGCGCCGGACCATGTCAGCCTGAGCGTGTACCGGGTGGGGTGACCCCTTCCGCCCGCGCCACCGCCACGGTGCCGCCTTCCACCACGGTGAAGACGATCCCGGCCTTGCGCAGGGCCGCCAGGACGTGGGGGCGCGAGCGCGAGGACGCTCCTTCCGATTCCTCCTCCAGGCGCCGCACGGTCGAGAGCGAGACGCCGCTCTCCCGCGCGAGGTCGTTCAGGGTCCAGTCGAGGAGGCCGCGGGCCGCCCGCAGGTGGCAGCCCTCGATCGACGGCTCGGCTCGCGGCCGCTGGCGTTCCGGCACGACATCCGCCTCGGTCTCGAGCGGGGTGACCACGATGGTCCAGCAGACCGGATCGGAGGGGGCTTCGCGCGAGGCGCCGCCACGCAGGGAACCGTCGCGCAGGGGCACCATCGTCATCCGGAACGGGGCGGTCCCGCCATCAGCCAGCCGCAGGGTCGGCGTGATGCTGAACGGCCGCAACGTCGCTGCGAGGCGGGGCAGCTCGTCGCGCCAGCGCGGCCGCTCCTCCCGCACGATCGGCCCGAGCCAGTCCGCCCGCACCTCGTCGCGGCGCAGGCCCACGAGGGTCAGGAAGTCGGGGCCGTACTCGGTCGGCGGCAGGGTCGGCTCGGTGTGGATGAAGACCTGGGCCTGCTGCGCCAGGCTGGACCGGCGCTGCTGCTCCAGGCGATGCAGGTCGGCCAGGCGCTCGCGGTCGGTCACGTCGAGCAGCACGCCGGTCGCCGCGAGCGCGCGCCCCTCGGGACTGAAGAAGACCTCGCCGCGGCTCACCACCGTGCGGGAGGTCCCGTCCGGCCGGATCAGCCGGACCGTGTGGCTGCCGAGGATCCCGGCCTGGACGATCTGGGCCGCATCCTCCAGCACGTCGCGATCGGCCGGGTGGACGAGGCCGAGCAGCCGCTCGTAGCTCGCCGGCTCGCCCTCCGGCAGCCCGGCCAGGCGATAGAGCCCGGACGACCAGACCTGCTGGCCGGAGACGAAGTCCCAGCGCCACGCGCCGGTGAGGCCGAACGCCTCGATCAGCCGCATGAAGTCGCGGGACGACAGGTCGGCCGAGCGGGGAGCCGCGTGCCGGGCGGGGGCGTGGGCGATCATCGGGCGATGCCCCGTGCCGGGGTCCGGCCCCGGCGACCCGAGGCGAGGCGCCGGCCGAGACCCGCCCGCGCGGCCGGCGTGCGAATTCCACTCACCAAGGTAAATATTCCTAAGATGCAGTCGGGACGCTCGGCCGCGAGGAAGCGAATATACCGGGGCGACATTCGATCGTACGCCAAGCAATACGGGAATTTCAACCTGTCGCGTCGAGGCTCCTGCACGCCCATGAGTGGGGACCATCGGCGCGGAGTACACTGAAAGATCGTGAAATCACGGCATGGCGCCATCTCCGGTTGCACCATCGTGCCCAGCCTTCGGGGGCCGTCGCCCTTCTGCTGCCTTTCGGCCCCGCGCAACCCGCGATGGAGGAGCCACGGAGGGGAGCGGATCGCACCTGTGCGACGCGACGCAGCACCGGATCGGCTCCGCGCCAGGGAACAAAGACAAAATTTCTCCTCTGGAGCTTTCGGGCAGTAAACATCTTCTCTTACGTCTCGGAAATTAGAAAACCGCGTCTATTGCTGCGAGGGCTTCACCGGCCCTATCTACAGTCTCGACGGCTCCGGTTCGCGGAGCCGTGCGTCAGCCGGATTCGACCATGCGTCCTGCCATCTTCGATCCGTTCGGCGAGCGCCTGGACCTGCAGGCCGGATCCGCCGCGCCGCGCCGCCGTCCGGTCCGGAACCGGCGGATCGTCGGCGCCGTGCTGTTCTGGGTCCTGGCGGCCGGGCTGATCACCGCTCGCTGCGCCTTCTTCGATCCCAGCACCGCTTTCGGGCCCGACGCCCCGGCCCGCGTCGCCTCGACCCGAGCGACGTCGATCCAGGCGGCGTCCACCGAACTGGCCTCGGACCGGACGCCGGTCCTGCGCTGAAGCGGCGCTCTTCAGGAACCAGGGTCGGCACCCCACATCAGGTCGCAATCAGAGGCGTCTCGCCTCCGGGGCCGACAGGCCCCGTTCCGAAGACCGGAGCGACCCGATGCTGTTCTTCCGCAAGCGCGCCGAGATGCCGGCCCCCGACCAGATCCTGCCGGGGCGACCCATGCCCCTGCCGACGGCGGAGCGGCACTTCGTCAACGGCCATCCCCTCAAGGGCCCCTATCCCGACGGCATCGAGACGGTCGTGTTCGGCCTCGGCTGCTTCTGGGGGGCGGAGCGCAAGTTCTGGCAGCTCGGCGACGGCGTCTTCGTCACGGCGGTGGGCTATGCCGCCGGCACCACCCCGAACCCGACCTACGAGGAGGTGTGCTCCGGGCTGACCGGGCACAACGAGGTCGTGCTGGTCGCCTACGATCCGGCGGTGAGGCCGCTTTCCGCCCTGCTCAAGACCTTCTGGGAAAGCCACGACCCGACCCAGGGCTTCCGCCAGGGCAATGATGTCGGCACGCAGTACCGCTCGGGCATCTACCTGCCCGACGAGGCCCGCCGGGCCGAGGCCGAGGCGTCCCGCGAGGCCTATGGCGCCGCCCTGAAGGCACAGGGCTACGGCCCGATCACGACGGAGATCCGCGACGCCGGCCCGTTCTACTTCGCCGAGGAGTATCACCAGCAATACCTGGCCAAGAATCCGGGCGGCTATTGCGGCCTGGGCGGCACCGGCGTGTCCTGCCCGATCGGGGTCGGCGTCGCGGCGGAGTGAGCACCCGGATCGGGACCGGTCGATGCCGGTCCCGATTCCGTGCGGTCACCGCGCCTTCAGCACCGTGCGGCAGGCGTCGGGCAGGCCCGCCAGGGTCATCGGCGGGCGCGGCTTGCCGGGCGGGCGGGGCTTGGGGTTCAGCACCGCGTCCGAGAACCAGTAATCGAGCTCCGAGCCGCAGCCGTCGCCGCTCGGCGGCGGATCCTGGTCGTGGCAGGCCGACTCCCCGGCCGGGCATTCGAGCCGGATATGGAAGTGGTAGTTGTGGCCGTAGATCGGCCGCACCTTGGTGAGCCAGCTCCGGTCCGATCCCGCCTCGCGGCACAGGGCCTTCTTGATCGCCGGGTTGACGAAGATCCGCGCCACTTCGGGCTCGCGCGAGACCATCTTGATCAGCCGCAGGTGCTCGGGCAGCCACACGCTCGGGTCGATGTCGCGCCGGTCCGGCCGCACCACGTTGGTGGCCGACATCTCCTCGCGCTCGGCCCGGGTCAGGCGCCGGTCCGGCATCGGGGTCAGCCAGATGTCGGCATCGAGGCCGAGCTGGTGCGAGGCATGGCCGGTCAGCATCGGCCCGCCCCGGGGCTGGGACATGTCGCCGACGAGGAGCCCCGGCCAGCCTGCCTTGCGCGGCGCTTCCGCGGCGATCTTTTCCAGGAAGGCGACGAGCCGGGGGTGGCCCCAGTTCCGGTTGCGCGACAGGCGCATCACCTGCCAGGTCGCGCCGTCGATCGGCAGCGCCTCGGCGCCGGCGACGCAGCCCCGGGCATAGCCGCCGATCGCCTGGGGCGGCAGGGCCGCCGGCGTCGTGGCGCGGCCGAACAGGGCCTTTGCCGGCGTCGACGGATCGTCCGGGTTGGCGAGCGGCGGCAGCGGTTTCGGGGTGAGGGTGCCGCGATCCTGCGCGAGGGCGGGCGCGGCGAAGGCCAGGAAAGCCGTCAGGATGGCGGCATGGCGGATCGGCGAGGGACGCAGGGGCAGGGAGCGCAGGATCATGGGCCGCAGGCTAGCGTCCCGATCGCCCGGTGTGAATGGCCCCGCTGCTCCGCCATTCGCCGCAGCGCGCCCGAGGATCGGAACAGGTTCCGGCGCGGATGCGTTCCCGGCGTGAATGGACCGCGACCCGGTCGCGATCCGACAGAAACCCCGATCCGGAGGCCTTCCGATGACCACCGTCGCACCGACAATCGGCGATCGCTCCGACATGGGCAGCACCACCACCAGCGAGACCAGCAAGCTCATCGCCAGCGACCGCGTCGAGGGCACCACCGTGCGCCGTCCGAACGGCGACGGCATCGGCCGCATCGAGCGCCTGATGATCGAGAAGACCACCGGCAAGGTGGTCTACGCCGTGATGAGCTTCGGCGGCTTCCTCGGCATCGGCGAGGGTTACCACACCATCCCGTGGTCCACCCTGCGCTTCGCGCCGGAGCTGGACGCCTACGTCCTCGACCTCACCGAGGAGCAGCTCCGCGCCGCCCCGCCGGCCTCGGCCGAGGGCAACGATCCCTCCTTCGACCGGAAGTGGGAGGAGCACGTCCACCACTACTTCAACGCCACGCCGTACTGGAGCATCTGACATCCTCCGGTCGGAGGCGCCTCACGGCGCCTCCGCCGGCACGCCCGACAGGGCCCAGCGGCACAGGCGCGTCTCCTTCACGGCCAGGCAATCGTAGGCGGTGCCGCCGATCACCACCCGCTCGGCATTGCCCTCGATCCGGTCGCGGCCGACCTGCGCGCAGCCGAGGTGATCGGCCTTCGGATCCGCCAGCCGGGCCTTGATCGCCGCCGGATCGCCCGCCGTCTCGGCCAGCAGGATGCGCAGGTTGGCCAGGGACCCGCAGGTCAGGACCTTCGCCGGCAGGGCGGGCTTGGCAGGGGCTGCCTTCGGCTTCTGCGCGGAGGCCGGCCCGGAGGAAACCGGGCCCACCAGCAGCGCGACGGCGAGCGGCACGAGGACGAGACGGGTCCGGGCCGGAACTCCGGCGATGACGCGCCTCACGCGCCGCCCCTCATCGGCGCCCCATCTAAAGCCCGCCCATCCGGCGCACCAGGTCCCATTCCGCCTCGCTGACCGGCTGCACCGACAGGCGCGAATTGTTGACCAGCACCATCTCCCGCAGGGCCGATTCGGCCTTGATCGCCTCCAGGGTGACGGGCCTGGTCAGGGCCTGGACTGCCTTCAGGTCGACCATGCCGAAGCGGCCGCTCTCGTCGGTATGGTCGGGATAGTAGGTGCGGATCACCTCGACGATGCCGACCACCGCCTTGCCCTCGTTCGAGTGGTAGAAGAACCCTTGCTCGCCGAGCCGCATCGCCTCGAGGTTCTTGCGGGCGACGTGGTTGCGGACCCCGTTCCAGTACGTCCCGGCATCGCCGGCGGCGACCTGGTCGTCCCACGACCAGACCGAGGGCTCGGACTTGTAGAGCCAGTACGCCATCCCGTTCTCGTCCCTCTCGCGCGACCGAGCCCCCATCGCCCGATCCGGGGGCGGGAGTCCAGGGGGAAGGCCCGGACCGTCCTGCGGTCACCTGACCCAGGGTTCGCCGGAAGGCGGGCGCCCGCACGACGATGAGAGCCTGACGACCGGCAGAACAGCAGGGGAGCACCTCGTTTCCAGGAGGCGATGCGACGGGTGCGAGGGCGAATCATGTATCGTCGTGCGCAGGCCGCGGGGGGCGGCGCGGAGCGGATCGATCGTGGACTGGACCTGGTTTCTCTCGGCGAGCGCGTTCGCCGTCGCGATGTCGGCGACGCCCGGCCCCAACAACACCATGGTGGTGGCCTCCGGCGCGACCTACGGTTTTGCCCGCACCGTGCCGCACATGCTCGGGATCGCGGCGGGTTTCCCCGTGATGCTGATCGTGCTGGGCACCGCCGGCCTGCCGCTCCTCACCGATCCGCGGGTCCACGCGGTGCTGAAATGGGTCGGGGCGGCCTACCTGCTGTGGCTCGCCTGGAAGATCGCCGCCTCCGATCCCGAGCCTGCCGGGCCGGGCGCGAAGGTGGGCACGGGGCGCCCGCTCGGATTCTTCCAGGCGGCCCTGTTCCAGTGGGTGAACCCGAAGGCCTGGATCATCGCCGCGGGCGCGCTCGCGACCTACACGGCGCAGGCCGAGGGCGGCTCGCTCGCCGCGACCCTGCTGCTCGCGACCCTGTTCGGGCTCGTCGCCCTGCCGTGTCTGGGCTTCTGGACGCTGATCGGCGTCGGCACCGCCCGGGTGCTGCGGACGCGGCGGGCCTTGCGGCTGTTCAACCTCGCCATGGCGGGGCTGCTCGTGGCGTCCCTGGTGCCGGCCCTGACGGGTTGAGGGAAACGGCCGCGTTTCCCGTGAAACACTTTTTCAAGGATGCGCGGGCCGGGGGCGGCCCGCGCCATGCCCGATCCTACGCGTTGCCGCCCTGCATCTGGGCCTCGGCGGCCTTCTGGCGGTAGAGGCCGACGAAGTCGATCGGGTCGATGTAGAGCGGCGGGAAGCCGCCGTTGCGCACCGCGTCGGCGATGATCTGGCGGGCGAACGGGAACAGCAGCCGCGGGCACTCGATCATGACCGCCGGGTGCATCTGGTCCTGCGGGATGTTGCGCAGGCGGAAGATGCCCGAATAGGTCAGCTCGAACGCGAACAGCACCTCGGCGCCGATCTTGGCATCGCCCTCGAGCCGCAGGTCGACCTCGAAGTCTTCCTCGGCGAGCTGCTTGGCGTTGACGTTGACCTGGATGTTGATCTGCGGGCCCTGCTGCTGCGGCTGCAGCGAGCGCGGCGCGTTCGGGTTCTCGAAGGAGAGGTCCTTGGCGTACTGGGCCAGGGCGTTGAGGGTCGGGGTGAGGTCGTCGGGCTGCGCCGCGGCGCCACCGTTACCGTTCGGGACCGGGGAATCGGCCATGGCGGAGGGTTCCTTCGAGGGCTGGACGTGAACGACGGGCCGACGTGCGCTGGCGCGAAAAACGGCGCGCGCGACGACGGCGTTGCGGCTATCATGCCCGTAACCCGTGAACAAGCAGAGGTGCCGATCATCTCCCCCGTGCGGCGGCCTCGAGCGACCCGGTCACGACGGCAGGCCGGCTTACCCTGGATGACCCCGAACACCTCCGCGCGCGGGAGGCGCCTGGATACCGCGAGGCTCCGGCCCCATATCGTCCGAATGGGCCGCGAGGCGGCGCCGGCCGGACGCTTGCCTTGCCCCGGTCCCGGTGCCAAAGCCGTCGCGGTGCCGGAGATGTCGCAAGCTGTACCGGGGCGGTCAGGAATGCTGCGCGTGACGCTGCCAGGGAAGCCGCCAAGGAAGCCGCCAAGAACGGATCGATGAACGGATCGATGATGCAGGATTCCCTCGACCTTACGACCCTCATCTTCCTCGGGCTTGCGGTCTTCGTGATCTGGAAGCTGCGCTCGGTCCTCGGCCAGAAGACCGGGAGCGAGCGGCCGCCCTTCAACCCGCTGGCGCGGCGCGAGGAGCCGCCGGCCGCCTCCCGCGACGGCGACAACGTCGTGCGGCTGCCCGGCGCCGGCCCGGAGCGGGGCGCCGCCGCCGCGCCGGTGGCGACCGCGGTGCCGCGCAACTGGAAGGGCGTGGTCGAGCCGAACTCGCCCGCCGCCCGCGGCCTCGACCTGATCCTCCAGCAGGAGCCGGGTTTCGATCCCCGCGCCTTCACCGACGGCGCCAAGTCGGCCTACGAGACCATCGTCACGGCTTTCGCCAAGGGCGACCGTAAGACCCTCAAGACCCTGCTGTCGCGCGAGGTCGCGGACGGGTTCGAGCGGGCGATCCAGGGCCGCGAGCGCGCCGGCCAGACCGTCGAGACCACCTTCGTGTCGATCGACCGGGCCGAGATCGTCGGGGTCGACGTGCGCAACCGCGTCGCCCAGGTCACGGTGCGCTACCTCTCGAAGCTGATCACCGCCACCCGCGGGCCGCAGGGCCAGGTGGTCGACGGCAGCCCCGAGAAGGTCGTCGACGTGACCGATGTCTGGACCTTCGCCCGCACGCTCGGCAGTCGCGACCCGAACTGGCAGCTCGTCGCCACCGAGGCCGGGCAGTAGGGCTTCCCCGTTCGGCGGCTTGATCGGCCGCCGGCCCTCGCCGACAATGGCGCGCCGCCGGGATCATCCATCACCCCGACGGCACTCGCGATAGACACAGCACACTAGCAATCCGGGGCCGGAGCCCGATAAGCCCATGCCGCCGGCCCTCGGCCCCCTTCTCGCCGCCCGTCCCGCCGCCCTGCTGCTTGCCGCGCTGTTTGCCTGCGGCGCCGCTGGCGCGAAGTCCGCCCCCTTGCGGGTCGGCGAGGCCGCGCTCGAGCCCATCCCCTTCAGCGCCCTGACGGGCTTTGCCGGCGACGACCTCGCGGCCGCCCTCGCGACCTTCCGGGCGACCTGCGCGGCCCAAGCCGGCCCGGTCCTCGCCGAGGCGGCGCCCGACGCGCCGCGCCAGGACCTCTCCGCGCCCTGCGCCGCCGCAGCCGGCGTGCCGCCCGAGGGCGCGACGGCGTTCTTCGAGCAGAATTTCTCCGCCTATCGCGTCCTGCGGCCGAACCGCGACGCGGCGGCGGAGCGCGAGGCCGGCTTTCTCACCGGCTATTTCGAGCCCGAACTCTTCGGCTCGCCGGTCCGGACCCCGGACTTCACCGTGCCGGCGCTCGCGCGCCCCGACGACCTCGTCTCGCTGGAGCCCGGCGAGACCCGGCCCGGCCTCGACCCCGCCTTGCGCGCCGCGCGCCGCGACGGCGACGCGTTCCTGCCCTACCCGGACCGGGCCGCGATCGAGGACGGGGCGCTCGGGCCCAGGGCCCGTCCGCTGCTCTGGCTGCGCGACGCCGTCGACCTCCTGGTGCTGCAGGTCCAGGGCTCCGGGCGGGTGCGCCTGCCCGACGGTCGTTCCGTGCGCCTGGCCTATGACGGCCGCAACGGCCGGCCCTACACCTCGGTCGCCCGGCTCATCGTCACTGGTGGCCACCTGCCGCTCGAGGGCCTGACGCTCGACCGCTGGACCGGCTGGCTGCGGGACAATCCAGGCTTCGCCCGCGACCTGATCCGCCGCAACGCCTCCTATATCTTCTTTCGCATCGACGACGGCATCCCTGAGGGGGCCGGCCCGCGCGGCGGGGCCGGGGTGCCGCTGACCGCCGGGCGCAGCCTCGCGGTCGATGCCACCCTGTGGCGCTACGGTCTGCCGTTCTGGCTCGACGGAACGCTGCCGGAGCCGGAGGGCGGTCGCACGCCGCTGCGTCGTCTCGTGGTGGCGCAGGATACCGGCTCGGCGATCCTCGGTCCCGCCCGCGGCGACCTCTATCTCGGCACCGGGGCCAAGGCGGGCGCGACCGCCGGCCTGCTGCGCGATCCCACGCGCTTCGTGGTGCTGCTGCCGAAGCAGAATCCCGCCGGAGTCGCGCGGTGACCGAGTTCCGTCCGCGCCGGCTGCGCCGCCTGACCTCGGAGGAGAGCCGGCTCTGGGGCGAGATCGCCCGGCTGGTCACGCCCCTGCGGGGCCGGGCCGTGCCCGCCATCCCCTCCCCTCCCCCACCGCCGGAACCGCCGTCTGCGCCGCCGCCCGTCCCGGTTCGGCCTGTCCGGCCGGCCCCGCGAGGCGCCGCGAAGAAGATTCCGGCCGTTCCGGCTCCGCCTCCGCCCGCCCCGGCCCTGCCGCCCCTGGCACCGCTCGAGCGGCGGGTGCGCACCGCCCTGCGCCGCGGCTCGCGCAGCGTCGATGCCTCGATCGACCTGCACGGGATGCGACAGGCCGAGGCCCATGCGGCCCTGATCGGCTTCCTGCACCGCTCCCGGGCGTCGGGCCACGCCGTGGTCCTGGTCGTGACCGGCAAGGGCGGAAACGGCGGCGACCCTTACGCCGAGCGCGGCGTCCTGCGCCGCAGCGTCCCGCACTGGCTGCGCCTGCCCGAACTGCGCGCCCTGGTGGTCGGGTTCGAGGAGGCCGCCCATCATCATGGCGGCGGCGGCGCCCTCTATATCCGCCTGCGGCGTCGTTGATCCGCGTTCCGCCGATTCCATCGCACCTCGCGCCCGTCACGGGGATACTGTGCCGTATTGCCGGCCTACATCGATCGTCGCCCGGAGATGCTTGGGACGGGCGCCCCGGGCCGATGATCGAGACGCGGGCATCGCGGTTCGATCCTCCAAATGTTAATGCGGCGACGCGACGACTGCGCCGATAGTTCGCCCTGCTTGGAGCACAACCGGCCCGTTCGTGCCGGGCCCCCTTCTCCTGCGGAGCCGCCGCACCGCGCCTTTCCCCACTTTTCCCCATCGGGGACTTGAGTCGACGACGAGGACCCGTTACATAAAGTCGTTCCCTCCTCCATCGTCACGTCACGTCGCATCCAGAGCCCTCCGGCTCCCCCTCGCGACCTCCGGGACAATCAGGCGACGACTTCGCGACCGGTGCCCCGCTTCAGGCCACCCCGTTGCTTCCGCTCGATGCCGCGCCCCGCGGCAGCCGGACCTGTCCTGACATGACGCCTCCCGCTTCGCCCCCGCACCCCGATATCCCATGATCGAAGATACCCTCGCCCCGATCGAGACCCCGGCCGCCCCCGCGATGCGTGAGGTGAAGCTGCAGGATCTCAAGTCGAAGACCCCGACCGAGCTCCTCGCATTCGCCGAGGAGGTCGAGGTCGAGAACGCGCAGACCATGCGCAAGCAGGAGCTGATGTTCGCGATCCTGAAGCAGCTCGCTGCCAAGGATGTCGAGATCATCGGCGCCGGCACCGTCGAGGTGCTGCAGGACGGCTTCGGCTTCCTGCGCTCCTCCGACTCGAACTACCTCCCGGGTCCCGACGACATCTACATCTCGCCGACGCAGATTCGCCGCTTCGGCCTGCGCACCGGCGACACCGTCGAGGGGCCGATCCGCGGCCCGAAGGACGGCGAGCGCTACTTCGCGCTGCTCAAGGTCAACACGATCAATTTCGAGAACCCGGACAAGATCAAGCACAAGGTCCACTTCGACAACCTGACGCCGCTGTTCCCCACGCAGCGCTTCAAGCTCGAACTGTCGGAGCCGACCCGCAAGGACTTCTCGCCCCGGATCATCGACATCGTCGCGCCGATCGGCAAGGGCCAGCGCGCCCTGATCGTGGCGCCGCCGCGGACCGGCAAGACGGTGCTGATGCAGAACATCGCCCAGTCGATCACCCTGAACCACCCCGAATGCTACCTCATCGTCCTGCTCATCGACGAGCGGCCGGAGGAAGTCACCGACATGCAGCGCTCGGTGAAGGGTGAGGTGATCGCCTCGACCTTCGACGAGCCGGCGACCCGCCACGTTCAGGTCGCCGAGATGGTGATCGAGAAGGCCAAGCGCCTGGTCGAGCACGGCCGCGACGTCGTCATCCTGCTCGATTCGATCACCCGGCTCGGCCGCGCCTACAACACCGTGGTGCCGTCCTCCGGCAAGGTGCTGACCGGCGGTGTCGATGCCAACGCCCTGCAGCGGCCCAAGCGCTTCTTCGGCGCCGCCCGCAACATCGAGGAGGGCGGCTCGCTGACCATCATCGCCACCGCGCTGATCGATACCGGCTCGCGGATGGACGAGGTGATCTTCGAGGAGTTCAAGGGCACCGGCAACTCCGAGATCATCCTGGACCGCAAGGTCTCCGACAAGCGCATCTTCCCGGCGATCGACATCACCCGCTCCGGCACCCGCAAGGAGGAGCTGCTGGTCCCGCCGGACTCGCTCAAGAAGACCTACGTGCTGCGCCGCATCCTCAACCCGATGGGCGTCACCGACGCGATCGAGTTCCTGCTCGACAAGCTGCGCCAGACCAAGAGCAACGGCGATTTCTTCGACTCGATGAACACCTGATCCGACCGCCGGTCGGGATTTCCGAACTTCTTCGCGCGGCGCCCCGACAGGGGCGCCGTCGCCGTTTGGGGGACCCCGCGAGGTGTCTGCCCTGCCTCGTGGTCTGCGACAGGTCGGTTCGTCCCCGGCGCCGGTCTCTCCTGCCGGTGGGGCTGATCCTGAAACCTTGCGGGTGAGCCGGAAGCTCAGCGAAACTCGCCCGGTCGTCCGGGGGCGCGCAGCGAGACCCTGGAACCATCGCCGCTCACGACGCCGGATACGGCGGGGATGGATCGGTTTCCGCGCCCGATCTTCGAGCCGATTCGCGGTGATGGATCCCGGGTCGGTCTCGATCAGCCACGGGACAACGAGAAGATCACGGCAGGGTATCCGGGATCGATCAGCCCGACCAAGCTCCGGGATGCATCTCGAAGGAGTATCGAGCGACGGGTCCGGAAGCCCGGCGATGGCTCGGGCCTCCGCGAGAACGAACGAACTTCGATCGTCTGCCCTCTCCAAGACGAGGTCACACAGGGGGACGGGCGCCCGTTCCGGGCATCGCTTCACCCCTGTATGCTGTGCCGCCCTCGTGGCGTGCATCGGCGTCCGGCGGCGCCGAGCCCAGGCAGGCTCCGTTCCAACCGCCATCCCGAACCCCTCCCCTCCCTGGACCGCCCGCAAGCACTGCCGTCGTCACGGTGTCGTCTGCGGCCTTCGCCACATCGGCACGACCGTCGCTTCGTGCTAGCCACGGCTCGCGCCGCCATCCCGGCGTCGCGACTCGGCTCGGCCTTTCGAACTCTCCATGCTGCCCCTCGATACCATCTACGCCCCCGCGACCGGCTATGGCCGCACCGCCGTCGCCGTCGTGCGGATCAGTGGGCCGCAGGCCGGCCGCGCGCTCTCCACGCTGATCCGGTCACCCCTGCCACCGGCACGCCGCCTGTCGTTGCGCATGCTGCGCGAGCCGGCGACCGGAGATCTCCTCGATCATGCCCTAATTGCCTGGCTGCCCGGACCGGGCACTGCGACCGGCGAGGACATGGCGGAACTCCACCTCCATGGTGGGCCGGCCGTGCGCGCAGCGGTCTTGCGCAGCCTCGGCGACATGCCCGGTCTGATGCCGGCGGAGGCCGGAGCCTTCACGCGCCGGGCTTTCCTCAACGGCCGCATGGATCTGACCGCGGTCGAAGGCTTGGCCGACCTGATCGATGCCGAGACCGAGGCGCAACGGCGGCAGGCCGTACGCCAGCTCGACGGTGCCCTCGGTCGAGCGGTCGAGGGCTGGAGGGCCACGCTTCTCGACGTACTCGCCGCGACGGAAGCCGCCCTCGACTTCTCCGACGAGGGTGATGTCGACGACGAGGCCTTGCCCGAGGCTGCTCGCTCTGCCGCCTCGTACGCGCGCGATGCGATCCGCGCCACCCTCGCCGATGGCCGCCGGGGCGAGCGCCTGCGGGACGGTTTCACGGTCGTTCTCGCCGGTGCTCCCAATGCCGGCAAATCGACGCTCCTGAATGCGCTGGCCCGCCGCGATGTCGCGATCGTCTCGGACATCCCCGGTACGACGCGGGACGCCATCGAGGTGCGATGCGATCTCGGCGGTCTGCCCGTCCTTCTCGTCGATACGGCCGGTCTGCGCGACAGCACCGATGCGATCGAGGTCGAGGGTGTGGCCCGCAGCCGTCGCCGCATCGATCAAGCCGATCTGGTGCTGTGGCTATGCGAGCCGGGGGGTGACGCGCCCCCTCCCCTCTCCGTCCCGGTCCTAGTCGTCGCCACCAAGGTCGATCTGTCCGAAGCGGTACCCGATGGGACAATCGCGGTCTCGGCCCGGACCGGCAACGGCCTCGACCGGCTCCTTGCCGCGCTCGAACGCAGCGCCGAAGCGTCTCTCGGCAGTGGGGACGCCCTGGTCACCCGCGAAAGGCAGCGGCTCGCCCTCGAACGCTGCCTCCGTCACCTCGATCGTGTCGTCGCAATGGGCGCCGAATTGCCGGCGGAATTGGTGGCGGAGGATCTTCGCCTCGCTATCCGCGCCCTCGGCGAGGTGGCCGGGCGCGTCGGGGTCGAAGAGATGCTGGATCGCCTGTTCTCGAGCTTCTGCATCGGCAAATGACCGGCGGTGCGCTCGAGTTTTCACGTGAAACGCGGGCGGATCCGAGAGCGTGATTGACGCCGCCATCGGGCGTCCCCTAATCACCTCATGCTCTCTGACGATTCTCCCACCTACGACGTCATCGTCGTCGGCGGCGGCCATGCGGGTGCGGAAGCGGCCGCCGCCGCCGCGCGTTACGGTGCCCGCACCGCCCTGGTCACCCACCGCCGCGATACGCTCGGGGCGATGTCCTGCAACCCTGCCATCGGCGGCCTCGGCAAAGGTCACCTCGTGCGCGAGGTCGATGCCCTGGATGGGCTGATGGGCCGGGTCGCCGACCGGGCCGGGATCCAGTTCCGGCTGCTCAACCGTCGCAAGGGACCGGCCGTGCGGGGACCCCGCACCCAGGCCGATCGCAAGCTCTATGCCCGGGCGGTGCAGGCGTTCCTCGAAGAGACGCCGAACCTCGCCATCGTCGAAGGCGAGGTCTCGGACCTCACCGTCATCGACGGTCGGGTCGCCGGTGCCGTGCTCGACGATGGCCGCGCCCTCCCCTGCCGAGCCGTGGTGCTCACCACCGGGACCTTCCTGCGCGGGCTTATCCATATCGGCGAGGTCACGATCCCCGCCGGCCGCATGGGTGAAGGGCCGGCTCTCGGCCTCTCGGCGACCCTCGACCGCCACGGCTTCGCCCTCGGCCGTCTGAAGACCGGTACGCCGCCGCGTCTCGATGGCCGTACCATCGACTGGCACGGGATCGACAAGCAGGCGGCCGACGACGAGCCGGTGCCGTTCTCGACCCTGACCGAGCGCATCATCACGCCCCAGATCGAGTGCGGCGTGACGCGGACGGGCCAGGCGGCGCACGACCTGATCCGGGCCAACCTGCATCGCTCGGCGATGTATTCCGGTGGCATCACCAGCCGCGGACCGCGCTACTGCCCGTCGATCGAGGACAAGGTGGTCCGCTTCGGTGACCGCGACGGCCACCAGATCTTCCTCGAGCCGGAAGGCCTCGACGACCCGACGGTCTATCCGAACGGCATCTCGACCTCCCTCCCCGAGGAGGTGCAAGCCGGCATCGTCCGCCTGCTGCCGGGCTGCGAGCGCGCGGTGATCCTGCGCCCGGGCTACGCGATCGAGTACGATTACGTCGATCCGCGCGAACTCGATCCCACGCTCCAGACCCGCCGCATCGCCGGCCTGTTCCTGGCAGGACAGATCAACGGCACCACCGGCTACGAGGAGGCGGCCGGCCAGGGGCTGGTGGCGGGGCTCAACGCCGCCCGCCTCGCCGGCGCCGCCGAGCTCGCGGTGTTCGACCGGGCCGAATCCTATCTCGGCGTGATGATCGACGATCTCGTGACCCACGGGGTCAGCGAGCCGTACCGCATGTTCACGTCCCGGTCGGAATACCGGCTCAGCCTGCGGGTCGACAATGCCGACGAGCGCTTGACCGGCCGCGGCCTTGCCCTCGGATGCGTCTCGCCGGGCCGCGCCGCGCATGACGCTGCGCGCCGCGATGCGCTGCAGGGGGCACGCCAAATTCTGGATGAGTTGAGCCTCACCCCGACGGAGGCGCAACGTCATGGTATCGCCCTCAACCGCGACGGCATCCGCCGGTCGGCATTCCAGCTGCTCTCCTACCCGGAGATGACCTGGGACCGCCTCGCCGCCGTTTGGCCGATGCTCCGGGATGTGCCCCCTGCCCTGGCCGACCGCCTCTGCACCGACGCGACCTATGCGGTCTATCTCGACCGCCAGCGGGCGGATATCGCGGCCTTCCGGCGCGACGAAGCGGTGACGCTTCCGGCCCTGCTCGATTATGGCAGCATTGCCGGCCTCTCGAACGAGTTGCGGCTGAAGCTCGACAAGGTCCGCCCGCTCACGCTCGGCCAGGCAGCCCGCATCGAGGGCGTGACGCCCGCGGCGCTCACCCTTCTCGCCGCCCACGCCCGTCGCGGCACACCTGCACAGGTCCCGGCCGAATGATCAAATCCCCTCCGGGCCGCGACGCCGTCCTGCTCGAAGCCGGCGTTTCACGTGAAACAGCCGCCGCCCTCGACCTCTACGTCGCCCAGCTGACCCGCTGGCAATCGATCAAGAATCTCGTCGGGCCATCGACCCTGGCCGAGGTGTGGACCCGCCACATCGCCGATTCGCTCCAGCTCCTCGCCCTCGCCCCCGAGGCGACGCGATGGCTGGACCTCGGCAGCGGCGCCGGCATCCCGGGCCTGATCCTGGCGATCGCCGGACGCGATCGGCCGGGCTTCCACGTCGATCTCGTCGAAAGCAACGGACGCAAGGGCGCCTTCCTGCAGGAAACGGCGCGCCTCACCGGTGCGGCGGCCAAAGTCCATGTCGCCCGCATCGAGACTGTGGTCGCCGGCTTCACCGATTCGCAGATCGTGACCGCCCGCGCCCTCGCGCCCCTGTCGCAGCTCCTCACCTGGACCGAACCATTGTTGAAAAACGGCGCCACGGGCCTTTTTCCGAAAGGGCGTGATGTCTTAACCGAATTGACCGAGGCCGAGGAAAGGTGGAGATTTGCCGCGGATCTGATCCCGAGTCGGACCGATTCTGACGCCAGGATCGTCCGCATCTCCAGCGTGAGCGGCCTTCTCCCATGATCGCGGACCCCCCAGAGTCGCAGGCGAGCGGCAGCCCGCGGCCCCTGCGCATCATTGCGCTCGCCAACCAGAAGGGTGGCGTCGGCAAGACGACGACGGCGATCAACCTCGGTACCGCCCTGGCGGCGATCGGCGAGCACGTGCTGATCGTCGATCTCGATCCGCAGGGCAACGCCTCGACCGGCCTCGGCATCGACCGGCGCCAGCGCCGGCTCTCGACCTACGACGTGCTCGCCGGCGAGGCGCCGCTGACCGATGCGGTGCAGGCCACCGCCGTGCCGCGTCTCTCGCTGATCCCCTCGACGATGGATCTGCTGGGTCTTGAGATGGCGATGGCGAGTGCGCCGGACCGGGCGCAGCGCCTGCGCCGGGCCCTGGAACCGCTCGATCTCGGCGACATGCCCGAGGACCAGCGCTTCACCTACGTGCTGATCGACTGTCCGCCCTCGCTCAACCTGCTGACCCTCAATGCGCTGGCGGCGGCGCATGCGGTGCTGGTGCCGCTGCAATGCGAGTTCTTCGCCCTTGAAGGATTGAGCCAGTTGCTGCGCACCGTCGAGCAGGTCAAGGGCGCCCTCAACCCGCGCCTGGCGATCCAGGGTGTGGTGCTGACGATGTTCGATCCGCGCAACAACCTCTCGGCTCAGGTCGTGGCCGACGTGCGCGAGTTCATGGGCGAGAAGGTCTACGAGACCATGATCCCCCGCAACGTGCGCGTCTCCGAGGCGCCGTCGCACGGCAAGCCGGTGTTGCTCTACGATCTCAAATGTGCCGGGTCGCAGGCCTATCTGCGGCTCGCCTCCGAGATCATCCAACGTGAAGGCCGCCTGCCGGCTGCCGCCTGAACCAGCGTAACGGAGTCGAGGAGAGGATGAAGGTTATGGCGGAGGAGGGAGCGCGGCCGCGCCTCGGGCGGGGTCTCGCGGCGCTGATCGGTGATTTCGGCGAGGAGACTCCTGCGGCCGCCGAGAAGCCGAAGGCCGGCCAGAGGCGGGTACCGATCGAGTTCCTGCGGCCGAACCCGCGCAACCCGCGGCGCCACTTCGCCGAGGCCGAGCTCGAGGAATTATCGGCCTCGATCCGCACCCGCGGGGTGATCCAGCCGATCGTCGTCCGGGCCCTGGCCAACCTGCCGGATGCGTTCGAGATTGTCGCCGGCGAGCGGCGCTGGCGGGCGGCGCAGCGGGCCGGCCTGCACGACGTGCCGGTGGTCACGGTCGAGATCGACGACCGCACCTCGCTCGAATACGCTATCCTGGAGAACGTCCAGCGCGCCGACCTCAACGCCATCGAGGAGGCGGCGGGCTACGAGCGGCTGATGAGCGAGTTCCGCTACACCCAGACCGAACTCGCCGAGATCATCGGCAAAAGCCGCAGCCATCTCGCCAACACCTTGCGCCTGCTGCAACTGCCGCCCGGCGTGCAGGATCACGTCATTGCCGGCACGCTGACCGCCGGACATGCGAGGGCGCTGCTCGCCGTCAAGGATCCCGAGGGAATCGCCCGCCGGGTGATCGAGGACGGGATGACCGTGCGCGAGGTCGAGGCGCTGGCGGCCGGCGAGCAGACCGGCACCGGCCCGCGCCCCGGCCGCCCGCGCAAGGCGGCGGTCGAGAAGGATGCGGATACCCGCGCCCTCGAACGGCGTCTGGAAGATGTTCTGGGCGTCGTGGTGTCGATCGAGGCCAAGGGCGCCGGGGGCGAGGTGCGCCTGCGCTATGCCAGCCTCGACCAGCTCGACGGGCTGTGCCGGCGCCTGGAAGTGTAGGAAGAGGCGGCCGGGCTCAATGGCCCGGCCTCGCATGACAGGGGAGAGGGGCCTCAGCCCCGCCGCGCCGCCTCGCTCGCCAGCCGGAGAAAGAGATCGGCCGCGATGGCATGCGAGAAGTCGCCGCCGGCCCGGCGCGCATTGAGCACGGCCTCCTGCAACAGCGACACCGCCCGGCGCAAGGAAACCGGGCTCCAACGGGCGAGCTGGGTCTCGACGATCCTCTGGCGCCGGAAATGTAGGCCGCGCCAGCCCGCCACCATCGCACCCGGGCTCTTGCCCTCGCCGTCGAGGCGGGTCGCCAGCAGGGTCAAGGCGTGGCGGAGCGCGCCGCCCAACATCACCGAGGCGTCCATCCCCTCGATCTGGAAGCGCCGGTAGCTGCGCTCGGTTTCGGCGATCCGTCCGGCGAAGGCGGCGTCGATCAGGGCATTGAGCATCGATCCCGAGACGTCGCTGCCGATCGCCTCGACATCGTCGATGCCGATCTCGCCCTGGCCGCGGGCATAGAGCGCCAGCTTCTCGATTTCGCCGAGGCTCGCCCGCCGGTCGCCGCCGAGGCCGCTGGCGAGGAGGTCGCGGGCCTCCCGCGTGATGCGCAACCCGTCGGCCCGCAGCGTACGGTCGATCAGGTCGGCGAGGGTGCCGGCATCGTCCGGATAGCATGGGATCGCCAGCGCCCGGGGCGAACGCTCGCAGATCACCCGCAGTGGGGCCGATTTGGCGAGGTCGCCGGCCTCGACCACGATCCGGGTGTCGGCACCCTCGTGCTTGAGGGCCGCATCGACCGCCGGGGCGTAGTTGCGGCTACCTGGGCGAACCCAGACCGCGCGTTTCCCGCCGAACAGCCCGACCGTGGCAGCCTCGTCGACGAGGCGGCCGGGATCGCTCGCCAGGACGTCGCCGTCGATCTTGACCAGGGCGAAGGGATCGGACGGATCGTCCACGGCCTTCTCGGCCAGGAGGCGCGCCCGCTCGGTCACGAGGCCGGTATCCGGGCCGTAAACCAGGATCACGGCGATGCGCGGGTCGGGGCCGCGGCGCAGCAGGCCCTCGACCTCGCCGGCCTTCACGGCGGTCATGTTGCGCTCACGGTTGAGTGGCGAGGATCGCGGCGACGCGGGTCTTGATCTGGTCGGAGAGCAGCTTGGCGAGGCGGATCTCGGCGTCCCGGGCGGCGCGCAGGCTGGCGAAGCGCTGGGACGAGCGGTCGTAGGTAGCGGTGCCCTGGGCAACGCCCTCGGTGACGATGCGGTCGCCGACGAGCGTCTGGACCTTGTAGGAGGCGGTGCCGACCAGGGTCGCCGCCTCGGCGCGGCCGGTGATCGAGCTGACGATCGGGGTCTGCACGGTCTCGCTCGCCGCGAGGGTCAGGCGATACTTCTTCTCCGAAGGCTGGCCCGAGCCATCGAGATCGAAGACCAGTTCGCTGCGCAGGTAGTGGCCGAGGCGCTCCTGGCCCTGCGCGGTCTTGGCCGGCTCGACCTGGATCGACGCGAGCACGGCGCTCAAGGGAGCACCGGAGGCGGTCGGTCCATAGAGCGGCCGGAAGCAGGCCGAGAGGCCGAGCGCCAGGGTGGCGACGAGAGTGAGGTTTGCCGCCGTCTTCGCCGTGCTGCCAGCCATGAAAATCCGTCCTGCCGCCGCTTGATTCGCTACCGCACCACCGACGCGGTTACCGTTCCGCCGGGGTTCTGCCAAGAGGAATGAGACCGTCATTCGTCCATCCCCGTCGGCCCCCCAGGATAGGGTTTTCGACCTAAAGAATGTCTGCGGCGACAGCAGGGCCGTGATGCTGTCGGCTGGTGGAAATCGGGGATCGAATCAAAAAGGGCCCGGCCATCATTCGATGGCCGGGCCCCGAGATCATCGAGCCGTGATGCGAGGTCGATCAGACCACGATGTTGACGATCCGCAGCGGCACCACGATCACCTTTCGCGGCGGCTTGCCCTCCAGCGCCCGCTGTACCGGCTCGAGAGCCAGCACCGCCTCCTGCACGGCGGCCTGATCGGCGTCGCGCGGCACGGTGACGTCGGCGCGCTTCCGGCCGTTGATCTGCACCGGCATCGTCACGCTGTCCTCGACGAGGAGGTCGTGGCGGATTGCCGGCCAGGCGGCTTCCGCCACCAGGCCGTCCTGGCCGAGGGCGGTCCAGCAGGTCTCGGCGAGGTGCGGCATCATCGGGGCGATGAGCTGCACCAGGATCAGCGTCGCCTCGCGTAAGGAAGGGGAGGGGGCGTGACCGCGCTCAGCCGCGACCGCCTCCTGAAGGCTGTTCGCCAGTTCGTAGATGTGGGCGACGCAGCGGTTGAAGCGCAGGCGTTCGATATCCTCGCCGATAGCGGCCAGGGCCTTGTGCGCCGCCTTCAGCGCTGCCTCGCTACCGGTGCCGGCCGCTCCGGACCCGCCCTCGGCGACCTCGCTCACCATGCGCCAGACGCGCTGCACGAAGCGTGACGCGCCCTGCACGCCGTCCTCGGTCCAGATCACGTCACGCTCGGGCGGCGAGTCGGAGAGCATGAACCAGCGGGCGGTATCGGCACCGTAGGAGGCGATGATGTCGTCGGGGTCGACGACGTTCTTCTTCGACTTCGACATCTTCTCGATCGCCCCGATGGCGATCGGCGCGTCGGTTTTCACGTGAAACGCTTTGCGGGCGCCGTCCTCGGTCACGATCTTGACGTCGACCGGCTGCACCCAGGCCCCGGCCTCGTCGCGATAGGTCTCGTGCACGACCATGCCCTGCGTGAACAGGCCGGCGAAGGGCTCGTCGTGCCCGGCCCAGCCGGTCTGGCGCATCGCCCGCATGAAGAAGCGGGAATAGAGCAGGTGCAGGATCGCGTGCTCGATGCCGCCGATATACTGGTCGACCGGCAGCCAGTGATCGGCCACCGCCTTGTCGGTCGGCGCGTCGGTGAGCCACGGCGCGGTGAAGCGGGCGAAGTACCAGGACGAGTCGACGAAGGTGTCCATCGTGTCGGTCTCGCGCCGGGCCGGCTTGCCGCAGGACGGGCACGGCACGTTGCGCCAGGCGGTATCGCGCTCCAGCGGGTTGCCGGGCACGTCGAACGAGACCTCCTCCGGCAGCCGCACCGGCAGGTCGGCGGTCGGGACCGGTACGACGCCGCACGCATCGCAATGGATCACCGGGATCGGGCAGCCCCAGTAGCGCTGGCGCGAGACCCCCCAGTCGCGCAGGCGGAACTGCACCCGGCGCTTGCCGACCGAGGCACCGTCCAGGGTCTCGGCCTCCAGGCGATCGGCGACGGTCTTGAACGCCTCGTCGGTGCTCATCCCGTCGAGGAAGCGCGAGTTGATCATCCGCCCGTCGCCGTCATAGGCGGTGTCGGTGACGACGAAGGCGGCCGGATCCTGGTCGGGCGGACAGACGACCGGGGTGTTGCCGAGACCGTACTTGTTGGCGAAGTCGAGGTCGCGCTGGTCGTGCGCCGGGCAGCCGAACACCGCGCCGGTGCCGTACTCCATCAGCACGAAATTCGCGACGTAGACCGGCAGGGTCCAGGACGAGTCGAGGGGGTGGCGCACCCGCAAGCCGGTATCGAAGCCGAGCTTCTCCGCCGTATCGATCGCGGCTTGCGCAGTGCCCATGCGCCGGCATTCGGCGATGAAGTCCTGCAGGGCCGGGGTGTCCCTCGCCACCGCGGCGGCGAGGGGATGGTCGGCGGCGACCGCCAGGAACTTGGCGCCGAACAGCGTGTCGGGCCGCGTCGTGTAGACCGTGACCTCGGAGTTCGCGCCCTCGGGCACGCTCTCGAGCGCGAAGCGCAGCTCCAGCCCTTCCGAGCGGCCGATCCAGTTGCGCTGCATCAGCCGGACCTTCTCCGGCCAGCGCTCCAGCGTGTCGAGCCGGTCGTCCAGGTCCTGGGCGAAGTCAGTGATCTTGAAGAACCACTGGGTCAGCTCGCGCTGCTCGACCAGCGCGCCGGAGCGCCAGCCGCGCCCGTCGATCACCTGCTCGTTGGCGAGCACGGTGTGGTCGACCGGATCCCAGTTCACCTTGGCGGTGCGGCGCGAGACCAAACCGGCCTTCAGGAAGTCCAGGAACATCCGCTGCTGGTGCTTGTAGTAGTCGGGATCGCAGGTCGCGATCTCGCGGCTCCAGTCCAGCGACAGGCCCATCGATTGCAGCTGCGCCCGCATCGTCGCGATGTTGGCGTAGGTCCATTCCCGCGGGTTGACCTTGTTCTGCATCGCGGCGTTCTCGGCCGGCAGGCCGAAGGCGTCCCAGCCCATCGGGTGCAGGACGTTGAAGCCCTTGGCGCGCTTGTAGCGGGCGACCACGTCGCCCATCGCGTAGTTGCGCACGTGGCCCATATGGATGCGCCCCGACGGGTAGGGGAACATCTCGAGCACGTAGTATTTCGGACGAGAGTCCTCGTTGCGGGTGCGGAAGATTTCCCGCTCGGCCCACACCTGCTGCCAGTGGGGCTCGGAATCCTTCGCGTTGTAACGTTCGGCCATGGCGGCGTCTTTGCGACCGGTCGGCGCCGGCGCCGAGAGCACCGGCGGCAGGGATGAAGGGAAAACGTCACGGCCGCAAACGGTTGAGCTTGCTCGGCGCGGCGCCGGCGGACTAGGACACGGTTTGGTCCCGAGGGTCAACAATCAAGCAAGGCGGCGCGCCGCCGGAAAGGAAGCGGTCATGATCGACCCGCAGACCATCGTGGCGAACCTGACCGAGGTGCAGAGCGAGATCGCCCGCGCGGCGCAGGACAGCGAGCGCCCGCCGGCGGATGTCGCCCTGATCGCCGTGTCGAAGACGATTCCCCCGGAGGGAATCCGCCCGGCTCTCGCAGCGGGCCAGCTCTGTTTCGGCGAGAACTACGTGCAGGAGGCGAAGGCTAAGTGGCCCGCCCTGCGCGAGGAGTATCCGCAAGCCGAGCTGCACCTGATCGGCCCGCTGCAATCGAACAAGGCCCGCGAGGCGGTGGAGCTGTTCGACGTGATCCACACCCTCGACCGGACCTCGCTCGCCGCGGCGCTGGCGAAGGAGATCCAGCGCGCTGGCCGGCACCCGACCCTGCTGGTGCAGGTCAATACCGGCGAGGAGCCGCAGAAGGGCGGGGTGGCACCGAGCGCGGTCGATGCCTTCCTGGCCGAGTGCCGGGACACGCACGGCCTCACGGTCTCGGGGCTGATGTGCATTCCCCCGGCGGAGGATCCGCCCTCGGCGCATTTCGGCCTGCTGGCGGCGATCGCCCGCCGCCACGCCCTGCCGATCCTGTCGATGGGAATGAGCGCCGACTACCCAGCGGCGATCCAGATGGGCGCGACCCATGTCCGGGTCGGCAGCGCGATCTTCGGGGCGCGCCAGCCGAAGGGCTGACGCGCACGGGTCACGACGTCAATTGGCGTGCAGGCAGCGGATCTCCTCCCGCGCCTGCTCCAGGAAGCGGACGCGGTCCTCGTCCGTGAGCAGGATCGGGGAATTGGGCAACCCGTCGCGATAACGGGAGCCGGTATCCCAGAGGGTTCCGCGCGCGCCCTCCGCCGCATGGATCTGGCGGGCGCGTACGATTTCGGTCGCGGTGTAGGCGTCGAGCATCCGTCTCTCCCTGCGTCCGATAAGGCTTTTGTGTGGCAGCCAGGACCCTACAGGATGTTTTCACGGTATGCGAGTGTGGCAGCGTTACCAAAATGAAAGAGTTTTCTGTGCTCCGCAGCATGGATAGCCGAGAAAGTTCTCGCGAAGTGGCGGCGGTGTCGAAGAAGAGCTTGCCTAGATCGTGAGACGGGTGCCGGGACCGAGGCGGCGCAGGAGCCGGACGAGATCGGGACGGCGGAGCGCCACGCAGCCCTCGGTCGGCCGGAAGCCGGGGCGGGCGACGTGGAGGAAGATCGCGCTGCCGCGCCCGGGGCGGATCGGGCCGCGGTTGTAGTCGAGGTCGATCACGAGGTCGTAGAGCCCGTCGTCGCGCCACATCTTTTCCGCGCTGATGCCGGGGGCGGGCAGCGGAATCGGGCGGTTGTAGCGCCGGTCGCGGGCGTCGTCGCACCATCCGTCGCCGGGCCGGATGCGGCGCAAGGGGAGGGCGGTCGCGGGGCGCATCGCGAGCCGGTCGGGCCGGTAGAAGCCGCCGCGCAGGCGAAACGTCCCGCGCGGCGAGGCGCCGTCGCCCTCGCGCTTGCGATGCGTCTGGCCGCCCTTGCCGAGGGCGCAGGGAATCCGGACCGGGCCGGCGATCAGGGTGCCGCGGCGGGGATCGAGAGGATCGGGGCGGACCCGCAGGTGCGGGAGGGTCGTGCGCTTCATGGGCTTTGTTCTACGGCGCCGGCTCCGGAGCCGTCGAGAGGAGCGTGACAGGACGCCCGGTCCGGCGGAGAATGGCGCGAGCCCCCGCGTCCGAGCCGTTGCCGCCCATGCCCGAGCCGATCCCCGTTGCCGATGCCGCCCCGGACTGGCTCGGCTGGCTGCCGCCGCGCCTCGTCGCGATCGACGTCGAGACGACGGGGCTCGACCGGACCGACCGGGTGGTGAGCTTCGGTGCCGTGGCGCTCGCCACCGCCTCGCTCGCCGCCGGCACGCCTGAGATCACCTGCCACTACCTGATCTTCGATCCCGGCCGGGCGAGCCATCCGATGGCCGAGGCGGTGCACGGCTACGACGACTGGCTCCTGCGCCACCAGGACCCGGCCGGCACCCATGCCGGCGCCGTGGCGGACCTCCTCGCCGGGGCCGACCTGATCGTGGCGCACAACGCCGCCTTCGATCTCGGCTTCCTCAACCGCGAACTCGCCGCCGCCGGGCTGCCGCCGGTGGCCGCCAAGGTCTACTGCACCATGGAGGCCTATCGCCGCCGGGGCGAGAAGGGGAGGGCGGCCCTCGATGCGGTGTGCCGGCGCATCGGCATTGCCCGGGTCGGCGCCCGCCACGGCGCGCTGGAGGATGCCTGGCTGGCGCTGCGGGCCTATCTCTGGCTCCAGGCCTGCCCGGTGGCGGTGGCCCGCCCCGAACTCGCCGCGCCGAGCAATCTGCGCCCGGCTCCGCCGCGCCCGGACGGCCCGCTGCCGCCCCGATCCTGAGGCCGACGGCCGTGGACAGGCCGGGCCCCGGCCCTTGCCGCGGCTTGGCGCTCCGCTACTCTGCCCCGCATGTTGCCAGGCTGCGCGCTCCGTCCGGGAGTGCCGGCCGGCGGCGGGCCTCCCGGGTTCGCCGCCTTCCTCGAGAGTGCCGGTTCGATGTCGAACGCCCACCGCCTGCTCGTCGTCGACGACGATCCGACCCTGCGCGACACCCTGACCGAGCAGCTCGCCCTGTCGGACGCCTTCGAGGTGGTGACCGCCGAGACCGCGCGCGGGGCGATGGATCGGGTCGCGGCCGAGCGGGTCGACCTCGTGGTGATGGATGTCGGCCTGCCCGACCTCGACGGGCGCGAGGCGGTGCGCCAGATGCGCCAGGGCGGCTTTCGCGGGCCCGTGATCATGCTCACCGGCCAGGCCTCGGATTCCGACACGGTGCAGGGGCTGGATGCCGGCGCCAACGACTACGTGACGAAGCCGTTCAAGTTCGCGGTGCTGCTCGCCCGCATCCGCGCCCAGCTGCGCCAGTACGAGGCGAGCGAGGATGCGGTGTTCCAGATCGGTCCCTACACCTTCCGGCCCGGCGCCAAGCTCCTCGTCGGCGACCGCGGCTCGAAGCTGAAGCTCACGGAGAAGGAGACGGCGATCCTGCGCTTCCTCTACCGGGCCGGCCGGCAGGTGGTGGGGCGCGACACGCTGCTCGCCGAGGTGTGGGGCTACAACGCGCAGGTCACCACCCACACGCTGGAAACCCACATCTACCGCCTGCGCCAGAAGATTGAGCCGAACCCGGCGACGGCCTCGATCCTGGTGACGGAGGGCGGGGGGTACAAGCTGCTGCCGTAGGCAGGAGGATGGCCGAGCCGGTCCCCGGATCATCCGACCCGCAACCTCATCCTGAGGTGTGGAGCGATCGAAGATCGCGGAGCCTCGAAGGAGGGCTCCAGAAGTCTCGCGATTCCTGGAGCCCTCCTTCGAGGTCAGTCCATCGCAGATGGACTGACACCTCAGGATGAGGTCGTGGATGGGAATGATGCCCAAACGGATTCTCCGTTCGTCACGCGATCATCCCCCGCGCCTCCACGGCGAGCGTCCCGACGATCACCCCGTCCCGCACCGCCACCAGCTCGTCGACCATGTTGACGACGACGCAGACGTGGTTGGGCACCACCTCGACCAGGGTGCCGACCGGGGGCCGCGCGGCACAGGCCGCGAGGTCGAGGAAGCCGTGCTCCTCGGCGAAGGCACTGATGCGGGCGCCCGGATGGTCGGGCATGAGCCCGTACCCGTCGAGGCCGCCGCCGCTGTCGCTGGTCAGCGTCTTGGCGCCGGCATCCAGGATGCCGCGCTCCGGGCCCGCCCGGCTCACCACCCGGGAGAGCACGGCGAGCGCGCACTCGTCGAGGGTCGCGACGCCCGCGGCCATCATCATGCGGTCGTTGAAGATCACGGTGCCGGCCCGGTGCTCGGTGGCGCCACGGACCCCGCCGAGTTCCGGCAGGTTCGGCGTGCCGCCGGTCGAGACGATGCGGGCGGTGAGTCCGTGCTCGGCGAGCCCCGCCTTCGCCGCGTCGAGGAAACGCTGCGCGCCGGCGGCGTCGCCGGCCGGGGGGTAGAGGAGCAGGCCCGCGAAGGCGAGGCCGGGCCGGCTCGCGATGTCGCGGGCGAGCGCCACCGCCTCGCCCGGCGTCTCGACGCCGGCGCGCTTGCGGCCGGTGTCGCATTCCACCACCACGTCGAGGGTGCGCCCGCCGGCCTGCGCGGCCTCCGGCAGGCCCGCCACGGTGACGGGATTGTCGGCCGCGACGGTGATCCGGGCGGGGCTCTCGCGCAGGAGCCGGCCGAGACGCCCGACCGCGTGCGGGCCGATCAGGTTGTAGCTCACCAGGATGTCGTCGATCCCGGCCCGGGCCATCACCTCGGCCTCGCCGATCTTCTGGCAGGTGACGCCGCTTGCGCCGGCCTCGATCTGCATCCGGGCCAGCACCGGGTTCTTGTGGGTCTTGATGTGCGGGCGGTTGGCGAGGCCGGCCGCGTCGCAGGCGGCCTGGAGCCGGGCGATGTTGCGCGCCACCCGGTCGAGGTCGATCACCACCGCCGGGGTGCCGTAGCGGCGGGCGATCTCCTCGCGCAAGGAGAGGCTCAGCATCGCGGCGCACTCCCGGGACGCGTCGGTGGGATCGTGTCGGCGCGCATCATGGTTCCTCCTGCGGCGGCTCGAGCGGGCCGGATCATAGCCGCGAACCGCCTGCCCCGCCCACTCGCATCGTCCATCGGAGCTAGGACGTTTGTCCGCTGCCGCAGGGCAACCCAATGTTAGAAATCCGCATCTAGAGAGGGAAGCATCCCAGCACCGCGCAACGGAGCGTCGATGCCGTCCGGACCCCGCTCACGACCCTCCACCGCGTCGCGCACGCTGGCCGGTTCGATCGTGGTTGCCACCCTGGCGATCGGCGCCGCCTCCGGCCTGACCGTCATGCAGATGCGCGCGAGCGCCTGGGACCAGGTCGGCCGGGTGTCGCAGAACCTGTTGGAATCGGTCGAGCACATGGTCGACCGCAACATCGAACTCTACGACCTGTCGCTCCAGGCCGTGGTCGAGGGGCTGCACAACCCGGAGGCCGAGGGCATCGCGCCGGGCCTGCGCCAGGCCGTGCTGTTCGACCGGGCCGCCACCGCGAACGGCCTCGGCGCCATCCTGGCCCTCGACGCGCAGGGACGGGCCTTCGCCGATTCGACCGCCGTGGTGCCGCGCCGGCTGAGCTATCCCGATGCGGATTTCTTCCGGGTCCACAAGGAGCGGGGGGATGTCGGACTCTACATCGGCAAGCCGATCCGGAAGGAGACGGACGGCCGCTGGACGATCCCGCTCAGCCGCCGCCTCGCCTATGCGGACGGGACGTTTGCCGGCGTGGTCGTCGGAACGATCGATGTCGGCTACTTCAACGCGCTGTTCGACCGCCTCAGCATCGGCGACGGCACCCGCATCGCCTTTTTCCGCGACAGCGGCGAGCTTCTCGCGCGCACGCCGAGACCGGAGGCCGCGATTGGCTGGTCCGTGACCGAGGCCCCGTATTTCCACCGCTTCTTCGAGCGGCGCGCGGGCCAGTTCGTCGATGTCGCCCGCATCGATTCGGTCGAGGTCCTGTTCAGCTACAGCCGGATCGGCAAGCGGCCCCTCGTCGCCACCGTGATGGTTCCGACGCAGGCCATCGCGGGCCTGTGGCAGCCGCGGGCGATCGCGATCGTCGCCGTGGTGGCGTTCCTGTGCAGCGGCATGATCGGGCTGACCCTCGTGCTCCAGCGCGAGCTCGAACGGCGGGCCCGCGCCGAGGAACGGGCGCTCGCGGCCAATCGCGACCTCGCCCGCCTCGCCCATACCGACGGGCTCACCGGCCTGCCGAACCGGCGCCATTTCGACCAGGCCTTCGCGCGGGCGCGCGAGGATGTGGCACGGAACGGCGCGCCCCTCGCCCTGATCCTCCTCGATGCCGACCGGTTCAAGCGCTACAACGACACCTACGGCCACCTCGCCGGGGACGAGGTGCTGCGCGCCGTCGCCCGGGTGCTGCGGCGCCAGGTCCGCGAGCCGGACGAGACCGCCTGCCGGATCGGCGGCGAGGAATTCGCCGTGCTGCTGCCGGGGGCGTCCGGCGCCGCGGCCGCGGCCCGGGCCGAACGCATCCGCCAGGCCCTGGCCCGCCTGCGGATCCCGCATGTCGGCAACGAGGGCGGCGTCGTCACCGTGAGCCTCGGCGTCGCCGAGGCGCTGCCGGCCGAGACCGAAGGGCAGTGCTTTTCGGCCGCCGACGCCGCGCTCTACGAGGCCAAGCGCCAGGGGCGCAACCGCGTGGTGGTGCGGCCCGGCGGCGAGGCGGGCACGCGGGTCGCGTGAGGCTCCGGGCGGACTGGCGGTGGCGCGCCGACCCAAGTCTGCGTAGAGCTTGTCTGGTTGGAGCTTGTCTGGTTGGACGGACCGGCCGGACGCGCGAGGAGACCGCGCGGGGCGCATTACGGGGAGAGCGGGGCCGTTGGCGCTCGACGACGACATCGCGATCCTGGAGGCGGCGCCCCTGTTCGGCCTGATGCACCGGGATGCCCTGCGGCTAATCTCGTTCGCGGCCGAGCGCCGGCGGCTGGAACCGGGCGCCGTGCTGTTCACCCGCGGCGAGACCGCCGAGGGCGGCTTCGTGGTGACCCGCGGCACGGTGGTGCTGGAGCCCCGCGGCCCCCGCGGCGCCCCGGTCGAGGCCGGGCCCGCCGCGCTGATCGGCCAGGCCGCCCTGTTCTTCACCCTGGAGCGGCCGACGACGGCGCGGGCCGGCGCCGGCCCGGTCGAGGTCATGGTCGTCACCCAGGCGGTGATGCGCCGGATGCTCGAGGTGTTTCCCGACGCCGCCGCGGTGATCCACGACGCGCTGGCCGACGAGCTCGCCGCGCTGACCCGCGCCTTCGCCGACAGCCGGGCCGCCGACCCGACGTGACAGCAGGGCAGGGGCTTTGCTAGAGGGGGCGCCGACACGCACTCCCGCCTGGACGCCTCCCATGTCGCACGCCGATCTCGCCCGGACCATCGAAGCCGCCTGGGAGGACCGCGCCGGCATCGGCGTCGATACGGGCGGGCCGGTGCGCGAGGCCGTCGAGGCCGCCCTGGCGCTCCTCGATTCCGGCGAGGCCCGGGTCGCCGAGAAGTCCGGCGGCCAGGACTGGCAGGTCAACCAGTGGCTCAAGAAGGCGGTGCTGCTGTCCTTCCGCCTCAACGACATGGCGCTGATCGAGGGCGGCCCGGGCGGCGGCGGCTGGTGGGACAAGGTGCCGTCGAAGTTCGAGGGCTGGGACGCCGCGCGCTTCCGCGCCGCGGGCTTCCGGGCGGTGCCGGGCGCCGTGGTGCGCCGGGGCGCCTATATCGCGCCCGGCGCGGTGCTGATGCCGTCCTTCGTCAATCTCGGCGCCCATGTCGGCGAGGGCTCGATGATCGACACCTGGGCCACGGTCGGCTCCTGCGCCCAGATCGGCAAACACTGCCACATCTCCGGCGGCGCCGGCATCGCCGGCGTGCTCGAGCCGCTCCAGGCCAACCCGGTCATCATCGAGGACAACTGCTTCATCGGCGCCCGCGCCGAGGTGGCCGAGGGCGTGATCATCGGCGAGGGCAGCGTCTTGTCGATGGGCGTCTATATCGGCGCCTCGACCAAGATCATCGACCGGGCGACCGGCGAGGTCTCCTACGGCCGCGTGCCGCCTTACTCGGTGGTGGTGTCGGGCACGCAGCCCGGCAAGGCGCTGCCGGACGGCACCCCCGGCCCGTCGCTCTACTGCGCCGTCATCGTCAAGCGCGTCGATGCCGGCACCCGGGCCAAGACCGGCATCAACGAGCTGCTGCGGGACTGACGTCCCGCCGCGGGACTGAAGCACTTCGGCGTCGCGTTTCTTGCCTGAGAGCCTGTTTGACTTGCGAAAATTCAGCGGCAACGACCTCTTCCCTCCCTCTCGCGACCTCGTCCTGAGGTGCGACTGAAAGGAGCCTCGAAGGAGGGCTCCAGACGTCTTCGCGATCCCTGGAGCCCTCCTTCGAGGTCAGTCGATTTGCAATCGACTGACACCTCAGGATGAGGTCGTGTGTGGGAGTAAGTGCTTTTGTCGATCAAGCAGGCTCTGAGAGCCTGTTCGGTCCGATCGACAGTCCTGACACCCTCCTCGTCATTCCGGGCTCCGCTTCGCGGCCCCGGAATGACGGTGGGTTCAGGATCTGCAGAGACCCGAGATCTGTGGAGACCAACGACGCCGTCGCTCAGACCGCGACGTTGTCGATGAGGCGCGTGCGGCCGAGGAAGGCCGCCGCCAGCACCCGGGCCGGGCCCTCGACCCGCTCCAGCGGCGCCAGGGTCTCGGCGTCGTTCACCGACAGGTACTGCACCGGCGCGAAGCCCGCCGCCTCCAGCGCCGCCCGGCCCTCCGCCAGGGCGGGCTCCGTCGGGGCACCCCGCGGACGGACTCGGCCACCCGCTGCAGCACGGCGTGCATCGCGGGCGCGGCCCGCCGCTCCTCGTCCGAGAGGTAGCGGTTGCGCGACGACAGGGCGAGGCCGTCGGCCTCCCGCAGGGTCGGCGCGCCCTCGATCGCCACCGGGATGTCGAGGTCGCGGGTGGCGCGGCGGATCACCTGGAGCTGCTGAAAATCCTTCTCGCCGAAGATCGCCCGGTCGGGCAGGCACTGCAGCAGCAGCTTCGTCACCACCGTGGCGACACCCGCGAAATGCCCGGGGCGCAAGGGCCCGCACAGGACCTCCGTCAGCCCCGCCACCGTCACGGTGGTGGAGAAGCCCGGCGGATACATGGTGCCGACATCGGGCAGGAAGGCGGCATCGGCGCCGATCTCGGCGAGCAGGGCGAGATCGGCCTCCAGGACGCGCGGATAGCGGGAAAAGTCCTCGTTGGGGCCGAACTGCGTCGGGTTGACGAAGATGCTGACCACGACCCGCCGGCTTCCCGCCTGCGCCTGCCGCACCAGGGACAGGTGCCCCTCGTGCAGCGCGCCCATGGTCGGCACCAGGGCGACGCCCTCGCCGGCCGCCCGCCAGTCCCGCACCTGCGCCCGCAGGGCGGCGACGTCGGTCAGCCGGAGGACGGGGGTGCGAGGGGAGGGGGGGCCGTCATCGTCGATCTCCGGTCGGTCGAACCGGCGCGACCGTAAACGGGGCGCAAGCCCGGCGCCAGGGTCGGGCCACCCCGAGATTCGGGCAAGATCCTCCCCGTTCGCACCGGCCGCCCGCGGAATTCCGGAGGCGCGACGTGTACTTTTCTCCAAGGGAATGGAGTCAGGACTGTTCCTGGTTCGTCGAGGCCTCCCGATTCAGGACTTCCCGATCCAGGACTTCCCGATCCAGAAGCTCTTGCCCGAGGCGATACGTGATGTCGCTATAGGACAGGGAATCGGCGATGAAGCGGTCGAAGGCCTCGATCCAGAGCGGTGTCAGGACGATGAACTGCCCCTTGTCGCCGTGGCGCGCGAGGAAGCCGTGCTGTTCGGCGGCGAGCAGCATGTTACGGATATGCGAGCGGGAGACCCCGAAGCGGGGGGCGAGCGCTGCGAGATCGGCCTCCCGCAGGGCGCTGTCGGTGGTTTCCCCGCCGAGGCGGCACAGGGTGAACAGGATCGAGAGGGCGCTGGTCGCGGCCAGGAAGAAGACGACGGCGAGGTTGCGCCACGCCACCTTCACGGCACCCTCGAGCACCGGGACGGATGCGCTGCCATGCGCCTTCTGGAAGGCCGGGCTGCGCGCGAGGGCGAGCGCGTAGCCGGGCTCCGGAAACAGGATCGACAGCGGCTCGAAATGCGCCGCCATCCATTCCCGGTCCCACCGCAGCAGCGCCTCGGTCGGGACGAGCAGGCGGACGCGGCTATCCGCGGGGTGGTGGCGCAGCTCCAGGAACTGGGTCTGGACCAGGCGCGAGACGAAGTCGTCGATGAAACGCGGGCTCGCGAACCCGAAATCGGCCACGGTCTCCTTGAGCCGCTTCAGGGTCGGCCAGGTTTCGCGATCGTCCTCGACGTAACGCGCATGCAGGCAGACGATGATCGCCAATGTGGTGACGCGGCCGGCATCGGCGCCGGTTTTTCCGGGGAACCCCTCCGGTTTATACACATCGAGGCAATGGTCGATATACAGCGCGCGACAGTCTTGAAATCGCGGATGGGACAATATCTCTTCCACGGTGTGGCGGGCGACGATTTCCTGCGGATTCACTGCATGTCCCATTCATCCGGGCCTGTTCGCGGGCGGGCGAGCGGTGGATCGATGCCCGAGCCAGGCGGTGGTAATGACCCAAGCGGTATTTTTCGGCACGCGCGTTTTCCACTCCCCCCGGAGTTGCAGACGGCGTTTCGATCAGGCTGTGAGGGTCGCGAGCAAGGTGGCGAAGGGGGCGCCTTGGTCCCGAGGGCGGCGGTGGCGACGACGGTGGGCATGTCCGCCTCGCCCTGGGCGGCCCATATCGCCCGGTAGCCGTTCGTGACCCTGCGCTGGACCACCGCCGGCCGGAACCCGGCGCGCCGCTGAATCATGTCACCATCCTGACGTTCCTGGCCCGGTTCGGTCTGGCCTCGCTGCGCGATCTGCCCGACCTCGAGGCGCTCGAAAGGGCCGGAATGCTCGGCCCGGATGGCGCGGCCGACGCGCCCTCCGGCCCCTTCGATGCCAGGCTGGGATCGTTCGGCGAGGAGGGGTGACACTCGCTCGCGCAGGTCTGCCAGCGGCGCCTCGCGAACGCTGCCTGCTCGCGCCGACCGGCACCGTGTCTCCCGACAGGGCCGAAGCGCACCACCATGCGCGTCTGCGAAAAGGCCGTGGCCGCTCGACCGACGCGACTCCGAGTGACTGGAACTCTTGTCCCGATCGCCAACGGAGGCGGGTGCACCGGTCCAACCGACCGAGACGCGTGACGCGGTCAAGCCGCACCGTGGGCCGGCGCCTCCGGCTCTGTCCTGGTCCGCCAAGCTGCGAGCGCATCGACCAGTACCTCCTCGAGAGGAGGGGCAACCGTTTCGCAGACTCGCGGGCGCAGCCGCGTCTCGACCAGGGACAGGTGGGTCGTCATCGCTCGCACCGCCCCCGCCCGCGAGCGCCCGCTGAGCGCCCGGAACACCGCCCGGTGCTCGGCGCACTGGCAGGCCACCGAGCTGTCCGGCTCGAAGAACGCCACCAGCATCATCGTGCGGGCGACCAGTTCCTGCAGCTGGCGCCGGATCAGCGCGTTGCCGGTGAGATCGGCCAGGATGGAGTGGAATTCCGCCGACAGGCGGATCGAGGTGAAGCGGTCGCCCGCCGCCATCGCGGCCTCCTCGGCGGCGATATGGGCGGCGAGCCGCGCCGCGCCGGCGTCGTCGAGCGCCGTCGCGAGATGCCCGACGATGCCGCCCTCCAGGATGCGCCGCGCCTCGTAGACACTGCGCGCCTCCTCCAGGTCGGGGGCGATGGCGAAGGCGCCGCGGTTCTTCTCGACGGTGATCAGCCGCTCGTGCCCGAGCCGGTGCAGCACCTTGCGCACGCGCTCGCGGCTCACCCCGAAGATCTCGGCCAGGAAGTGCTCGCCGAGCTTCGTCCCGGCAGGAACCCGCCCATCGAGCAGCGCCCGCGCCAGCACCGCGTGGACCGCCGCCTCGTCCATCCCGGCCTGCGCCGCCTCGCCGTCCGACGGAACGGCACGCACCGCCTTCCGGTCCATCAGGTCCCTCTCCGCTTGCACCCTCCCGGCCCGGGATAAAGCGGGACGCGCCGTCCCCCAAGCCCCTTCGCACGATTCCCCGTTCGCACGGTCCGCCGCCCTGAGATTGTGCACAATTGCGATGAGTTTGTGCTTCATATCCGGGAGAGCCAGACCTACTCATAAGCATCGTCCGCCCCGTCCGGAGGGTCTCCCGCCATGCCGTCCTTCACTCCCGATCGTCGTTCGGTGCTGCGCGGGGCGGCCACGCTCGGCGCCCTGGTGGCGGCGCCCGGCATCCTGCGGGCGCAGACCCGCGAGCTCGTCGTCGGCGGGGCCGCCGGCCACAAGGCCTGGGTCGAGGAGATCGTCGTCCCGGCCTTCGAGAAGAAGCACGGCGCCAAGGTGATCTTCGAGGGCACGCGCTCGCTGGTGAACCTCGAGAAGATGCAGAAGAACCGCGACCGGCCCTACATCTCGGTGGTCCAGATGGACGATCCCGTGATGATCCTGGCGGTCAAGGAAGGATTGCTCGATCCCCTGACGCCGGCGAAGGTGCCGAACCTCGCCGCCCTCGTCCCCGGCACCGTCCATATGGACGGGATGTGGGCGAACTACCTCCAGCCCTGGCTCGGCATCGCCTACAACACCGAGACGATGCGCCAGGCCCCGACCTCCTGGGCCGACCCCTACGATCCGAAGTACAAGGGCAGGGTGATCCTTCCCTCGCTGCAGAACACGGAAGGATTGGCCAACCTCTTCGTCGCGGCGGCGCTGGCGACCGGCCGGACGCTCGATGCCGCGCAACGGGAGGTCGAGCCGGGCTTCCGCAGGCTCGCGACGCTCAAGCCGAACCTGCTGACGGTCTACACGCAGCAGCCCCAGGCCTATAACCTGCTGGAGCAGGGCGAGGCCTGGATGATCTCGTCCGCGATGTCGTCCTATGCCCTCGAGCGCAAGGCCGCCGGCGCCCCGATCGACCTTGCGGCGCCGAGAGAGGGCGTGCTCGCGATGCCGTCGGGCGTCGCCGTGGTGAAGGGCTGCCCCCAAGCCGATCTCGCCTTCGCCTATGTCGACATGCTGCTCGGGGCCGAGTTGCAGCAGCGCCTCGTCGGCCCGACCTTCTCGCTGCCGACGAACCGCGCGGTGCCGCGCCCGGCGGGCCTGCCCGCGGATCTCGTGGTGCACCAGATCGACTGGGCCACCGTCGCCCGCGAGCGCGACGGCTGGATCAAGCGCTGGGACCGCGAGATGGGGATCTGAGGCCCGCCATGTCGGAATCCCCCTCGTCCGATCCCGGCTTCCTGGCGATCACCGGGGCCGAGAAGAGCTACGGCGCCAGCGCGGTGCTCGGCGGCGTGGACCTGGCCGTGGCACGCGGCGAGTTCGTCTCGCTGCTCGGCCCCTCCGGCTGCGGGAAGACGACCCTGCTGCGCATCGTCGCCGGCCTCGTGTCTCCCGATCGCGGCCGGGTCGCGCTCGACGGGCGCGACATCACCCGTACCCCGCCGCATCGGCGCGACATCGGGGTGGTGTTCCAGAACTACGCCCTGTTCCCCCACCTCACGGTCGCCGAGAACGTCGCCTTCGGGCTCAAGGCCAAGGGGCATCCCCGGGCCGGGATCGGCGCCACCGTCTCGCGCTTCCTCGACCTGGTCCAGATGGCGCCCTTCGCCGACCGCCGCGCGCAGGCGCTGTCGGGCGGGCAGCAGCAGCGGGTGGCGGTGGCGCGCGCGCTCGCCGTCCGGCCGAAGCTCCTGCTTCTCGACGAGCCGTTCTCGGCCCTCGACCGCAAGCTCAGGGAGGCGATGCAGATCGACCTCAAGCGCCTCCTGCGGGAACTCGGCATCACCGCCCTGTTCGTCACCCACGATCAGGACGAGGCGCTCACCATGTCCGACCGGATCGCGGTGATGAACCTCGGCGCGATCGAGCAGCTCGCCGACCCGGTGACGCTCTACCGCCGGCCCGCCACCGCCTGCGCGCTCGGCTTCGTCGGCCTGTCGACCCGGATTCCCGGCCTCGTGCGGGAGGAGGGGGCCGGGATGCTGCGGGTCGAGACGCCGCTCGGGACGGTGCGGGCACCCGGCCGCTTCCTGCCCGGGAGCCCCGTGCTCCTCGGCGTGCGGCCGGAGCGGATCCGGATCGGTGGCGAAGGACCGAACACGATCGAGGCTGCGCTCGTCGAGGTCGCCTTCCAGGGCGCCCGCGCCCACCTGTTCTTCGCCGGCCCGGACGGGAACAGGACCCTGCTGGCGGAGGCCCCCGAGATCCCGGCCGGCGCCGCGCCCGGCGCGCGGCTGCGCCTGTCCTGGGCGATCGAGGATACGCTGGTCTTCCCCGCCGAGCCGGCCCTGCGGGAGGCGGCATGAGCGTCCCGGCCACCCTCGCCGCCGCTCCCGTCCCGGCCCGCCGGCTGCGGCTTCGCCTCGACCCGGTGGCGCTCATGGCGCTGCCGGCCTTCGCCTATCTTGCCGCTTCCTATGGCTGGCCGCTGCTCGTCCTCTTGGGGCGCAGCCTCTCGGGGCCCGACGGGATCGGCCTCGCGCCCTTCGCGCAGTTCCTGTCCGATCCGTTCAGCTGGCGGGTCATCGGCAATACGGTGCGCAGCGCGCTCCTCGTCACCCTGGTCTGCCTGCTCCTCGGCTATCCGGCGGCGATCGCCCTGGCGCGGGCCCGCGGCGCGGTGCAAGCGCTGCTGCTGCTCTCGGTCATCCTGCCGCTCTCGGTCGGGGTGGTGGTCAAGGCCTATGCCTGGCAGATCGTGCTGCGCCGCGACGGGGTGGTGTCGCAGGTCCTCGTCGGGCTCGGGATCTGGGACGCGCCGCAGCGGCTGCTGTTCACCGAGACCGGCCTCGTCCTGGGCGCCGCCAACGTCTTCCTGCCGTTCATGATCCTGCCGATCTACGCGGTGATCCGCCTGATCGATCCGCGCCTCGCGGAGGCCGCCGCGACCCTCGGGGCGTCGCCCGTGCGGCGCTTCCTGTGCGTGACCCTGCCGCTGACCCTGCCGGGGATCGTCTCGGGGATCGCCTTCGTGTTCTCGCTCGCGGTGTCGATGTACGTCGTGCCGAGCCTCGTCATCGGCGACCGCTACCAGACCCTCGCGACGCTGACCGGCCGCGCCTTCCTCTTCATGCGCGACGAGCGGCTCGGCTCGACCACGGCCGTCATCCTGCTCGCGGTTGCGGTCGCCGTCGTGGTCGGCTCGACGGCGCTCGCCCGCCGCCTCGGCGGGGGAGGACAAACATGACCGCGACCGAACGCCTGTCGCTCGCCCTGGTCTGGGCCGTCGCGGGGATTTCGGCCGCCTTCCTGATGGCGCCGCTCGTCGTCACGGTGGCGGTCTCGTTCGGGTCGAGCGCAGTGTTCACCCTGCCGCCGCCCGCCTGGTCGACGCGGTGGTACGAGCGGCTGTGGGCCTCCCGAGACATCTGGCCGGCTCTCGCGACTTCGCTGCGGGTCGCCGGCCTCGCCACCGCGCTCGCCCTCGTCCTCGGCACGCTCTGCGCCATTGCGGTGGTGCGCGGTCGCTTTCCCGGGCGCGAGGCCCTGGTCACCTTCCTGATCTCGCCCCTGATGTTGCCGGGCCTCGTCGTCGGCATCGCGATGCTGCAGGGGTTTCGCACGATGGGCCTGCGCGACGTGGCGTTAAGCCTGCTCGTCGCCCACGGGGTGATCACGCTGCCCTACGTCGTGCGCAACGTGGTGGCGGCGCTCTCGCTGTTCGACTTCACCCTGATCGACGCCGCCCGGACGCTCGGCCTGTCCTATCCGGCCGCCATCCTGCGCGTGCTGGTGCCGGGCCTCGCGCCGGCCTTCCTGACCTCGGGCCTGTTCGCGTTCCTCGCCTCGATGGACAACTACCCGATCTCGATCTTCTTCACCGATGCCTGGACCAAGACCCTGCCGATCCAGATGCTCCAGCTCGTCGAGGAGCGGCCCGACCCGACGGTCGCGGCGGTCTCGACGCTCCTGATCCTGCTCGCCGTCGCGGTGCTGATCGTCGGGGACCGCCTCGTCGGCCTGCGCCGGCTGGCCGAAGTGTGACACCAGAACGATGTTCGATCCGAAGGTCCACGATCGCGATTTCCGGGGCTATGGCGGCCATCCGCCCAAAGTCGCCTGGCCGGGCGGCGCCCGGGTCGCCGTCTCGGTCGTCGTCAACGTCGAGGAGGGGGCGGAACTCTCCCTCGGCATGGGCGACGAGCGCAACGAATCCGTCTACGAGGTGGTGGAGGAGGTCGTCGGATCCCGCGACCTCTGCATGGAGTCGCATTTCGAGTACGGCCCCCGCGCCGGCTGGCCGCGCATCCGGGCCCTGCTGTCGGCCTACGGCGTCCCTGCCACCCTCAACGCCAACGGGCGCGCCGTCGCGCTGTCGCCGTGGCTGGCGCAGGAGGCCGTCGCCGACGGGCACGAGGTCGCGGCCCATGGCTGGCGCTGGGAGCGCCATGCCGGGATGGGCGAGGCACAGGAGCGGACGGCCATCGCGCAGGCCGTCGCGGCGATCCGCGACGCGACCGGTCGCGCCCCGGTCGGCTGGCACACCCGCTCGGCGACCTCGGTCAACACCCGCCGGCTGCTCCTGGAGCAGGGCGGCTTCCTGTACGACTCGAACGCCTACAACGACGACCTGCCCTATCTCGTGCCGGGCCGCGAGGGTCGCCCGCACGTCGTGCTGCCCTACGCCTTCGACACCAACGACATGCGCTTCCAGCGCGGCGGCGGCTTCGTGTTCGGCGACGACTTCGCCCGCTACTGCATCGACGCCTTCGATCGCCTCTACGCCGAGGGCGGCGACGCACCCAGGATGCTGTCGGTGGGCCTGCACCTGCGCATCATCGGCCGGCCCGGCCGGATCGGCGGCCTCGAGCGCTTCCTCGCCCATGTGGCCGCCCGCGAGGGGACGTGGTTTGCCCGCCGCGACGCCATCGCGGAGCACTGGCTGCGGGAATTGGCCTGAGCGGCGCGAGGATCGAGCAGGCGCCAGGCCCCTGCCCATCTCGCGGTTCCGGCAGGCCGGCGCCTGCGGCGTGGGAGGATGCCCTTAGCGCATCGACGAGCCGGCGTAGAACGGGTTGCCCGGTGCCGCCGGCAGGTAATCGGCATAGAACGCCTTCACGTGCGGGAAGACCGCCCGGCCGAGTTCGCGCCGTGCCACCTCCTCGGGCGAGCGCGGGCGTCCGAGCACGTCGGCGATCTCGGCCAGGACGGCATCCCGGTCGATCCTGGTGAAGCGGCCATCCGCATAGACCAGATCGCCGTCGATATAGACCGCGTCGACGCACTCGGTCTTGGCGCGCTGGACCAGGGCGTCGAGCACCGGGATGTCGGGATCCTGGAACGGGTAGGTGGCGCGCTTCCAGTCGATCAGCGACGCATCGAAGTAGCGGCCGGGATCGAGGCGGCCGATCTCGGCCCCGAAGGCGGTGGTCATGGCGCCCGATTCGGTCGCCATCTTCACCACCTGCGACGGGGTCGGCACGTCGTCGTCGTCCATCCCGGGCACCCGGTGGACCCGGAGCGCCAGCCGCAATTCCTGGAGCATGTCGCGGTCGTCGTTGATGCCCGCCTCGTCGAGCCCCATCCCGACCGTGATGCCCTTCTTCTCCCAGGCGTTCAGCGGGGCGAGCCCCGAGCGCAGCCGGAAGTTCGACGAGCAATTGTGGCAGATGCAGGTGCCGGTCTGCGCGACGAGGTCGATGTCCTCCTCGTTGAGCCAGACGCCGTGGCCGAGCGTCATGTGCGGCCCGAGCACGCCGAGGTCGTGGAGGTGGCGGAGCGCGGTCTTGCCGGTGCGGCGGCGGGCATATTCCTTCTGGTAGGCGGTCTCCAGCAGATGCATGTGCATCGGCACGCCGGCGGCGCGGGATTTGTCGTGGAGCGCCACCAGCCCCTCGTCGGTGCACCAGTGGAGATTGGCCGGCGCCAGCTGGATCCGGGTCAGGCGATGGCCCTCGTTCTCCTCTCGGAGCTGGTCGAACAGGCGCAGGAAGTCGGCAAACGGCATCGCCTGCGCCTTGAGGTGGGCGGCGAGCTCTGCCCCGAGATCGGCCGGCAGGCGGGCGCAGAACGCCTCGTCCGCCTCGTAGACGAGCCGGTTCTGCTCGCGGACGGCGTAGCAGTAGGAGGCGCGCATCCCGAGGCTGCGGTAGCCGTTCAGGGTCTTGGTCGCGGAGGCGTGGATGGCATCAAAGCCGCCGGCCATCCAGCCCTGGATGTGCTGGACCGTGGTGATGCCCGACGCCACCATCTCGAAGGCGGAGTAGAGCGTGTCGAGGGTGAGGTCGAGGCGCCGGGCCGGCAGGCGGCTCGCGAACCACAATTCCAGGGCGTAGTCGGGCGAGCCGAGCTGGAGCGGGGTGAGCCCGACATGGTGGTGGCTGTTGACGAAGCCCGGCAGCATGACGTGGCCGGGATAGCGGCGCAGCTCGGCTTGCGGCGCCGTCCGCTGCATCTCCTCGACCGGGCCGACCGCCACGATCACGCCGTCGCGCGAGAGCACGGCGCCGTTCTCGACGATGACCGGCGTGTTGCGGTCCTTGATGCCGGTGACGACCCAGCCGGCCTGGACGATGAGCTCTGCCATGGGTTTGGTGTTCCGTTACGCTTCGGGAAGGGAAAGCCGGACGGTATCCGGCAGGGAACCGAGGACGGGGCCGATGACCGGGCCCGGCGCGTCGGGCCGCCACGCCGCGAGGAGGCGGCCGTCCGGCCCGACCACCAGGCTGTCGCCGTCGTGCCGCACCGGCCGGCCGAGGCCGTGCTCGGTGCCGTGGCGCGCGGCCGCCACCGCCGCGACGCCGCAGCGCCGGGCGTAGCCGGCGAGTTCGGCGGCAAAGAAGCCGGGCGGATCCTGCGGCGCCGGCCCGGCGACCAGCACCGCGACGAGGTCGGCTCCGGCCGCCGCCGCGTCCCAGGCCTCCGGGAAGCGCCGGTCGTAGCAGACGAGGGCCGCGACCCGGAGGGAGCGACCACCCGGGAACCCGACCCGCACGGCCCGCGCCGCCGCGGGACCGGCGCGGAAATGGTCGGCCTCGCCGAACTCGTCGCCGGGCGACGGCGGCGGAAGCCGATGCTTGGCCGCGATCCGGACGATGCTGCCGTCCGGTCGGGCGAGGAGCGCCGCATTGAGGGGCAGCGCCCCGCCGGGCTCGCAGAGGGCCAGGCCGAACACCAGGGCGAGCCCATGGCGGCACGCGAGCGCCCCCATGCGGCGGGCGGTCGGTCCGTCCTCCGCCTCGGCGAGGTGGCGCCAGCGCGCCGGATCCTCGCCCGCCACGTAGGGCAGCAGCGTCAGTTCCGGCAGGACGGCGAGGTCGGCGCCCACGGCGGCGGCCTCGCAGACCCCCGCCTCGACCTCCCGCCACGGGGCGCCCGGATCGTCCCCGGCCGGGCCGACCGGGATCGCGGCGACGCGCATGAAGGGTGTCATCGCGACGCGGCGGCCTCCTGCTCGGCGAAGGCGCGGTCGACCTCGGCGCCGAGGAGCTCCGTGAACAGGTCGCGATAGGCGTGGTAGCGCGGGTCGCGCGACGGCCGCGGCCGCGGCAGGTCGATCGGCACGATCGTCTTCACGCGCCCGGGACGGGCTGTGAACACCACCACCCGGTCGGCAAGCGAGATCGCCTCGTCGATGGAATGGGTGACGAGGAGGACCGAGGCGCCGCTGTCGCGCCAGATCTGCAGCAGGAAATCCTGCATGCGCGAGCGGGTCTGGACGTCGAGGGCCGCGAAGGGCTCGTCCATCATCAGCACCTTCGGCCGCATGGCGAGCGCCCGGGCGCAGGCCGCGCGCTGGCGCATGCCGCCGGACAATTCGTCCGGCTTCTTGTCGAGCATGTCGCCGAGCCCGACCCGGCGCAGCATCTCGACCGCCATCTCGCGCCGCTTGAGCGGCGGCACGTGCTGGACGGCCAGCCCGAAGGCGACGTTGTCGGCGATGGTGAGCCAGGGAAACAGCGAAGCGTCCTGGAAGATCAGACCGCGCTCGGCGCTCGGGCCCGTGACGGGCTCGCCGTCCGCCAGGATCTCGCCGCCGCTGACATCCTCCAGTCCGGCGATCATGTAGAGCAGCGTGGACTTGCCGCAGCCGGAGGGCCCGAGCAGCACCACGAACTCGCCCGGGGCCACCTCGAAATCGAGATCGGCCAGCGCCTGGACCGGGGCGCGGCCCTCCGGCATCCAGCGCTTCGAGACATCGCGGATCGTGACGGCGGGGCGGGTCATCGGGCGCCTCCCGGGCCGACCCACCACAGCATCTTCCGCTGCACCTGGCGCAGGGCGAAATCGGACAGGAAGCCGAGCACGCCGACGATCGCCATGGTGAAGAAGACGAGCTTGGCGTTGAAGGTCGAGCGCGCCATCGAGGTGATCTGCCCGAGCCCGGTCCCGACCCCGACCGTCTCGGCGATCAGCACCACCATCCAGGCGGCGAAGAGGTTGAGCCGCAGCGTCATGAACAGGCTCGGCAGGATCGCCGGCAACACCACCCGCCAGAAGGTCTGCCGCCCGGTGGCGCCCATGATGCGGGCGACGTGGATGTAGGTCTTGGGCACGCTCTCGATCTGCGCGCCGGTCGAGAGGACGATGGTGAAGAACAGCGTGATGAAGACGAGGAAGATCGCCGGCTTGTCGCCGATACCGAAGACGAAGATGGCGACCGGCAGCCACGCCACCGGGGAGATCGGCGCGAGCAACAGCACCGTCGGCAGAAGCAGGTTGCGCAAGGCTCGCACGTAATGGACCAGCGCCCCGACCAGCACGCCGCAGACGAAGCCCAGGCCAAGGCCGACGAAGACCCGCATCGTCGTCCAGCCCATGGTGACCAGCAAAGCCGCGACACCGCCGCCGCCGCCGACGCTGCCGATCCGGTTGGAGCGGTCGAAGTAGCGCAGGGTGCCTGGGATGTCGGCCAGGAACAGGTGGGGTGGGGGCAGCAGCAGCGGGTTGACGAGGTCGAGGGCCCACAAGCCCTCCCACAGGCCGGCGAACAGGCCGAGGGAGACGAGGCCCCAGAACAGGCTGGCGAGGCGCCGGCGCCAGGCGGGCGAGAGCCCGGGCAGCGTGGCGCGCACCGGCGCCGGCATCGGTCCGATCCGTGCGTGTGTGGTCACGAGGCGAGTGTCCGTACGGGAGGAGGGGCGGCCGGGCGCGGGCCCGGCCGGATGCAAGGCGTCAGGAGGTCCGGCGGATCGCTTCGCGATGCGGAAATCGGCGTCGCTCAGGCCCCGGGCAGGCTTGTGATACGAAGCCCCGGAAGGAATCCTCCGGACCTTCGGGTCAGGCGGCCTTCAGCTTCAGGCCGGCGTAGAGACCCTTGTTCTCGGCGATCACCGCTTCGAGCAGGCTCCAGTCGAAAGCGCCCTCGTCCGGGGCCTTCTTGACGTAGCCGAGTTCCTGCATCGAGGTGCCGCGCGCGATGATGAACTTCGTCTGGTCGCGCTGGTCGACCACGATCGGCTGCTTGGCGGAGGCGTCGATCGCCGCCTCCATGCTGGTCTTGTAGTATTTGCCGACCGTGTCCTTCAGGGCGGCGGTCTTGTCCGCCTCGGCCTGGGACTGGGCCACGAACAGCGCCTTGATCACCGCCTTCACGGCGCCCGGGTTGCTCTTGATGAGCGGGGCGCGGACCGCGAGCACGCAATCCGAGTAGCCCTTGCCGTAGACGTCGGTGCCGTTCGAGAGCACCTTCGCTCCTTTCCGGCCCATGACGCATTGCGAGGCATAAGGCTCGATGTGGCAGATCGCATCGAGGGCGCCGGCCATGAACGCCTGGGCCAGCTCCGGCGAGGTGTCGAGGTATTTCACGTCGACATCGCGAAAGCTCATCCCGGCCTTCTTCAGGTAGTCGTAAGGCAGCACCTCGAGGGTGTCGGCCTGGAAGGTGCCGAAGGTCTTGCCCTTGAGGTCGGCCGCCGAATTGATGCCCTCGCGGGCCACGATGATGCAGCCCTCGACGCCGCCGCCCGCGACGATCCGCACCGGCGCGCCGGCATCGTACAGGGTCATGAAGTTCGAGTACGGGATCATCGACATGTCGACGAGCCCGGCCCCGAACATCGTGGTGATCTCGGTGTTCGAGGGCGTCACCACGAAGTCGAGATCGACGCCGTCCGCCTTGGTCAGCCCCCGCTCCTTGGCGAGGAACATGCCCATGTTGCAGAAGCCGGAGCCATGCGTGGCCTTCAGCGTCGTGCCCGCCGCGGCGGGGCTCGGCGCCAGCAGGGCCGCGAGATGCGTCGGCAGGGCGATCGCCGCCGCGGCGCCGGCACCCCGGCCGAGGAAGCCTCGCCGGGAGAGGTTACGGTAGAACGACCCGTCACGATCGCACATGGCTCACGTCCCGTCTCAAAGACGTGGACATCCGGTGAACGGCACTCTCACCGCGGACTCGGCGAGACCGCACGACCATGCGCGCATGGCCGGGCGGACCCTCAGCGGATACCCGACGATGGGCACGCCAACCCGACAAGAGCCGTGATGGCTCTGCGCTGCAAAACAACGCTAGCAAGCCATGTGCCAGCTGCGCATGAGACCGATGTCGCCGGGGAAATGCCTCGGCGCCAGGATGACGAGGACGGGCCAGTCACCGACCGGCCCACGCAAGAAAGGCTCTCCAGTCGGCACGGCACGCGCGGGACGAGTGACCGCCGCGCCGGCTCGTGAGCGTTCGCAATCCCGGCCGACGGGCCGGCGCCAGCGTCGCTTCCCAGCCGCCCCCTCGGTCGGCCAAGCAGATTTCGCCGAAGTAGTGACCGGTTCGGCGCGAAGAATCTGCGATGAGACAAGAACCTGAGCGGGCGAAGCGTTGGCCTGCCAGCGCAAGTCTGCTTAGGACGGTTCGCCGGCAGGATCGAGCGGTGGCAGGCAGCGGCGGGTTGGCGGATGGCGGGTACGGGCAATGCGCCATGGCGGGTCGGGGTGCTGTTCTCGCGCAGCGGCGTGAGCGGCATCACCGAGACCGAGCACTTCCTCGGGACCGCCTTGGCGATCGAGGAGATCAACCAGGCCGGCGGCGTGCTCGGACGCGCGATCGAGCCCGTCTGCTACGATCCGGCCGGCGACATGGATGCCTATCGCGGCCTCGCCCGGCGGATGCTCGCCGAGGACGGCGTCGAGGTCGTGTTCGGCTGCTCGCTCTCGGCCAGCCGCAAGGCCGTACTCTCCACCATGGAACGCCATAACGGCCTGCTCTGGTACCCTTCGATCTACGAGGGGTTCGAATATTCCGAGAACGTCATCTATACCGGTGCGACGCTCAACCAGAGTGTCTTTGCCCTCGCGGATTTTATGTTACAGGAATACGGTTCGCGGGTCTTCATGGTCGGATCGGACTACATCTATCCCCGCGAATCGAACCGGGTCATGCGCGACCTGATCGAGACCAAGGGCGGCACGATCCTGGGCGAGATCTACGCCCCCCTCGACGCCGACGAGGAGGCCCATGGCCGGATGGTCGCCGAGATCCGCCGCGCCGCGCCGGATGCCGTGTTCTCCACCGTGGTCGGCCGGGGCGCGGAGCGGCTCTACCGCGCCTATGCGGCGGCCGGGATCGACCGCGCGCGCTGCCCGATCGCGAGCCTGACCCTGGCGGAGGGCCAGATCCGGGCGATCGGCCCCGATTCCTGCACCGGGCACGTCTTGGCCTCGTCGTATTTCGGCAGTCTCGATGGCGACGAGAACCGCCGCTTCGTCGCCGCCTTCCGGGCCCGGTTCGGGCCGGAGCGGCCGACCAGCATGTGGTCGGAGACGGCCTATGCGCAGGTCCATCTCTTCGCCCGGGCCTTGGCCGAGGCCGGCACGCTCGACGCCGAGCGCCTGAGTGCCGCGGCCCTGCGCCAGCTCTACCTGGCGCCGGAGGGCGAGATCGCCTTCGACGGGGAGACCCGGCATGTGTGGCTCACGCCGGGGATCGGCGTTGCCCGGGCCGACGGCCAGTTCGACGTGGCCTGGCGCGCCCGCCGGCCGGTGCGGCCCGATCCCTACCTCGCCTGGTCGCGCTTCGAACTGAACGCCCTCGAGGAGGGGCTCGCGGCATGAGCGCGCCGGCCCGCAAGATCCTCGACGAGCTGCGGCGCGCCCGGGTGCTGGTCGTCCATCCGCGCGACGAGGAGGGCGCCTCCCTGATCGATCAGCTTCGCCGCCTCGGCTGCGAGGTCTCGCAGGCCTGGCCGCCCCCGGCGGCGCTGCCGCCGGAGACCGACACGCTGTTCGTCCTGCTCGACGATGCCGACGTCCGCCCCCTGCTGCCCGCCATCGAGGAGGCCGGGCCGACGGTCGTCGCCATCGTGGGCTACGAGAGCCCGACCTCGCTGAAGGCCATCGTCGACGTCAACGCCCACGGCGTCCTGGCCAAGCCCCTGCGGGCGCGCGGGGTGCTGACCCAGTTCGCGCTTGCCCGCTACCGGCGCGGCTACGAGGGCCGGCTGACGAGCAAGATCACCCGGCTCGAGGAGACCATGAAGGGGCGCCGCAGCGTCGAGAAGGCGGTGCGGCTGCTCGTCGACCTCAACCGGATCGACGAGGACGCCGCCTACCGTCTGCTGCGCGACCGCGCCACGGCAGCACGCGTACCGATGGCGAGCGTCGCCGAGAGCGTGGTGGCGGCGCACGAGGCGATGAGCGGGCTCGGCCTGCGCATCGCGTTGGCGGAGAAGACCTGATCCGGGCAGGACCTGCCCGCTTTCTGGCCTTGCGACCGTTTCTTCCTCGAGTATCGTAGCGCGACGGGCAAGGTTGCCCAGCAGCGTCGTGCTGCATCACATCCCGGCTTCGAAGCCTCTGGTCTGCGGATAGATTTCCGCGTCCAGGGGCTTTTTGCGTTTTGGAGCGCTCATGGTCCAAGCGAACGATCCCGCTCGCCCACCCCTCAGGGTCTCGTGCATCCAGTTCGAGCCGGAATTCGGCGCGGTCGCGGCCAATATCGCCCGCGCCTCCGACCTCGTCCGCGCCGCCGCCCGCGAGGGCAGCCGGCTCGTCGTGCTGCCGGAACTCGCCAGCACCGGCTACGTGTTCGAGACGCCCGAGGAGGCCGCTTCGCTCGCCGAGCCGGTGCCGGACGGCCCCACGACCCGGGCCTGGACCGCGCTTGCCGCGGAGCTCGGGATCCACATCGTGGCGGGGATCGCCGAGCGGGGAGGGGACGGGCTCTACAATTCCGCCCTGATCACCGGGCCGGACGGGTTCATCGGGACCTACCGCAAGGCGCATCTCTGGCACCGGGAGAACGTGTTCTTCCGCAAGGGCGATCTCGGCTTCCCGGTCTTCGCGACCGCTCTGGGGACGATCGGCATCGCGATCTGCTACGACGGCTGGTTCCCCGAGACCTTCCGGCAGCTGGCGCTCGCCGGCGCCGAGATCGTCTGCATCCCGACCAACTGGGTGCCGATGCCGAACCAGCCCGCGGGCGAGGCGGCGATGGCCAACACCCTGCACCGCGCCGCCGCGCATTCGAACGGGATCTTCATCGCCTGCGCCGACCGGGTCGGCGTCGAGCGCGGACAGCCCTTCGAGGGCCAGAGCCTGATCATCGGCCCGAAGGGCTGGACACTGGCCGGTCCGGCGAGCCGCGAGGCGCCCGAGACCGTCTCGGCGGTGATCGACCTGGCCGAGGCCGGCCACAAGGATCTCAACGAGTTCAACTCCGTCCTCGGCGACCGCCGCACCGACCTCTACGCCTGACGGCGCCGGACGAGCCCCGTTCCTCAACCCCTCTTCCCGAAGGAGCCCGCACCCATGTCGACCCGTCACCTCGCCGGCGCGCTCGCCGCGCTCGTCCTCACCGCCTCGCCGGTCCTGGCGACGGACAAGCCCATCGTCATCGGCGTCCCGGTCGGCCTGTCGGGGGCCAACAGCGTGGTCGCGCCCTCCGTCGTGCAGGCGGCGGAACTGGCGGTCGAGGAGATCAACGTCGCCGGCGGCGTGCTCGGCCGCAAGCTCGCCCTCGAGGTCGCGGACGACGCATCGGGCGCGGCCGGCGCCCAGAAGGCGTTCGATTCGCTGATCTACCAGAAGAAGGTCGACGTCATCATCGCGATGGAGACGAGCGCGGCCCGCAATGCCGGCCTGCCCGCCGTCACCAAGGGCCGCGTGCCCTACATCTACACCTCGTTCTACGAGGGCCGCTCCTGCAACAAGAACCTGTTCGTCAACGGCTGGGTGCCCGAGCAGCAGGTGCCGCCGGTGATCGACGCCTTCAAGGACAAGGGCGCCAAGACCTATTTCCTCGTCGGCAGCGACTACGCCTTCGGCCGCGGCATGCTGGCCTTCACGCGCAGCTACATCGAGAAGACGGGCGGCAAGGTCGTCGGGGAGGAATACCTGCCGATGGACGGCAGCGACTGGACCGCGATCATCTCCAAGCTGAAGGAGGCGAAGCCCGACGCGCTCGTCACCTCGACGGCCGGCGGCGCCCCGAACGTCACGCTGACGAAGCAGCTGCGCGGCGCAGGCGTGGCCCTGCCCTATGCCAACCTCGCGGTCGACGAGGGCACGGCGAAGAGCATGGGGAAGGACGCGGACGGCATCTACCTCTCGGCCTCCTACGTCACCGGCATCGACAGCCCGCAGAACAAGGCGTTCCTGGCCGCGATGGAGAAGAAGTTCGGGTCTACCCTCCGCACGCCCAACGACCTCTCGGTACCGGAATACGAGGCGATCTACCTCTACAAGGCGGCGGTCGAGAAGGCCGGCAGCACCGAGACCGCCAAGGTGCTGGCGGCACTGCCGACCGTGACCGCCACCGGCCCGCGCGGCACGATCGGCATGAGCAAGCAGCACCATGCGCCGCTCACGATGTATCTCGGCCAGGTCCAGGGCGACGGCTCGGTCAAGGTCGTCGGGACCTTCAAGGATGTCGATCCGGGCGAGCAATGCCCGAAGCTGGATTGATCCGGCACAGACGCCGACATCTCTTTACGTCATCTCTCCACGTCATCCTGGGGCTCGACGAAGTCGAGAACCCGGGATCCATAACCGCTAACGGTGCAGGACGAGGCGGAACGCGGTTCGACCTCCTCTGAAACCTCGGCGTTTATGGATCCCGGGTTCCGCTACGCGGCCCCGGGATGACGCGGAGAGCGTGGAATACGGTCGGCCCATTCACGCCGGCACCGATGTCCGGCCGATCGCCGGCCTCCCTCCACCCGGATGGCACGATGCTCCTCCTCCTCGACATCCTGACGACCGCCGCGATCCTGTTCGTGGTGGCGATCGGGCTCCTCGCGGTCTTCGGCGTCTTGAAGATCATCAACTTCGCCCACGGGGCCTGGCTCACGATCGGCGCCTATTGCGCCGTCGTGACGGCGAAGCTCGGGCTCGCCCCCTGGGCCGCGTTGCCGATCGCCTTCGTGGTCGGTGCCGCGCTCGGGGGCCTTGCCGAATATTGCATCATCCGCCCGCTCTACCGCCGGCCCCTCGATGCGATCCTGGCGACCTGGGGCCTCGGCATCGTCGTCGGGCAGCTCATCACCCTCGGCTTCGGGCGCGACGTGCAGCTCACCCCAACCTCGTGTCCGGCACCGTCGACGTCCTCGGCACCGGCTATTCCGCCTACCGCCTCGTCGCGCTCCTCGCCGCGCTCGTCATCGGGGGGCCTTCGCCCTGGTGATCGAGCGCACGCGCCTGGGGCTCTCGGCCCGTGCGGTGATCATGAACGAGACCCTGGCGCGCAGCCTCGGGCTCGACACCGCCCGGGTGCGTCTCGTGGTCTTCATGATCGGCGCCGGCCTCGCGGCGCTCGCCGGCGTGCTTCTCACGCCGCTCACCAGCGTCGATCCGACCATGGGCGTCGGCTGGCTCATCGGTGCCTTCATGCTGGTGATGGTCGCCGACACGTCGTTCCTGGCGCTCGCGGCGGCCTGCCTCGTCTTCGGGGCGGCGCAGGTGCTGGTGAGCACCTTCGTCAGCCCGGTCCTCGGCAGCATCGCGGTCGCCGTGCTGGCCGCCCTCGTGCTGCGCATCAGCCCGAAAGGATTCTCGCGTGCCTGAGACCGTTCCGGCCGACAGCCGCACCGCCGCGGGGGCCGGCGGCCGCCCCCGCCTCGGGCGGGCGGCCCCGCTCGTCGTCGCCCTCCTCGCCGCCGGGACGCTCTGGGTCGCGCCGCTCCTCCTCGACACCTTCGCGGTCAACGTGCTGACCCGCTCGATGATCTACGCGGTGCTCGCCGTCACGGTCGACCTGCTGTGGGGCTTTGCCGGCATCCTGACCTTCGGGCAGGCCGCCTTCTTCGGCGTCGGCGCCTACGCCACCGCCATGCTGCTCTCCGCGCAGGGCGGGGCGCCGCACTGGATGGCGGCGGCCGTCGCGCTCGCGGTTCTCGCCCCGCTCCTCCTCGGCCTCGCGGTCGGCTGGCTGTCCTTCTATCACCGCTCGACGCCGCTCTACGCCTCGGTCATCTCCCTCGTCGTGCCGATCGTGGTGACGCAAGCCATCTATTCCGGGGCTGAGCGGACCGGCTCCAGCAGCGGCCTCGTCGGCTTCGACGTGCTGCCGCTCGAGATCGAGGGCTTCTTCCGTCTCGCGGCCCTCCTCCTCGTCTCCGTCACGCTGGCGGCCTGGATCCTGGTGCGCTCGGATGCCGGGCGGATGCTCGTGGCCCTGCGGGACAACGAGGCGCGCTGCGCCTATCTCGGCCTCAATCCGCGGCGCCTCCAGATCGGCCTCACGGCGGTCCTGGCCGGGGTCGCGGGCCTCGCCGGCTTCGTCTTCGCCAACGCCTCGGGCGTGGTGGCGCCGGAGAATGCCGGCTTCCTGTTCGGCACCGAGTTGGTGATCTGGGTGGCGCTCGGCGGCCGCGGCACGCTGATCGGGCCGGTCCTCGGCACGGTCGCGATCGACTACCTCGCGGCGAACCTGTCGGGCGAGCTGCCGTTCCTCTGGCAGCTTCTCCTCGGGACGGCCTTCGTCGCCATCATCATCCTGCTGCCGGGCGGCCTCGCCGAGGTGGCGCGGCGCGCCGTCTCGGCCCTGCCGCTCGGTCGGCGCCCGGTGGCGGCGCCGCGCCTGGCGGCCCGTCCCGCACGGCCGGCCCCGCGGACCGGCGCGCCGATTCTCGCCGTCCAGGGCCTCGCCAAATCCTACGGCAGCCTGACCGTCCTGGAGAGCATCGACCTCACCATCCGGGCGGGCGAGCTCGTCAGCCTCGTCGGGCCGAACGGCGCCGGCAAGACGACGCTGATGCGCTGCCTGAGCGACGGCACCGAGCCGTTCCGGGGGTAATCGCGATCGCCGGCACCGCGACCACCGGCCTGACGCCGAACCGCATCGTGGCCCTGGGCGTCGGACGCAAGTTCCAGGTCGCCAGCGTGTTCGAGAGCCTGTCGGTGGCGGAATGCCTGCGGCTCGCCCGCGCCGCCCACGCGGCCCCGAGCCCGTTGCGGCGGGCCGACACCCTCGCCCTGCCGCAGCCGGTGCTCGACATCCTGCGGATGACCGGGCTCGACGCTCACCTCGCCGAGCCCGCCCGCCTGCTCTCGCACGGCCAGAAACAGGCGCTCGAACTCGCCATGGTGATGGCGCTGGAACCGCGGATCATCCTCCTCGACGAGCCCACCGCCGGCCTGACCAAGGCCGAGCGCACCACGATCGGCACCGTGCTCAAGGGGCTGGCCACCGATCTCGGCATCGCCGTGGTGCTGGTCGAGCACGACCTCGACTTCGTGCGCGAGATCTCCTCGCGCATCGTCGTGCTGCACCAGGGCCGGCTGGTGCTCGACGGCACGGTCGCGGAGGTCGTCGGCTCCGCGCTGGTGCGGACCATCTATGCCGGAGGCGCGCATGCCTGAGACCAGACCCGTGACAGGTGGGCAAGGGGCCGTTGGGCGAGGGGCGGTCGGGGACGGGGCGGGCGGCCTCGTCGTCGAGGACGTGACGAGCGGCTACGGCGCCGTCTCGATCGTGAAGGGCGTGTCGCTCCGGGTGCGGCCGGGCGAGATCGTCGCGCTCCTCGGCAAGAACGGCATGGGCAAGACGACGCTGCTCAAGACCATCCTGGGACTGGTGTCCCTGCGGGCGGGGTCGATCGCGCTCGACGGGCGTGCCGTTGCAGGTCTGTCGCCGGCCAGGCTCGTGGCCCTCGGAATCGGCTACGCGCCCCAGGAGCAGCCCCTGTTCCAGGACCTGTCGATCCGCGACAACCTGCGCCTCGCGCTGGCCTCCGACAGGCTCCTGCCCGAGGCGCTCGACCGGGTGTTCGGCCATTTCCCGTTCCTCGAGGGCCGGCTGTCCCAGCGCGCCGGGACCTTGTCGGGGGGCGAGCAGAAGATGCTGATCCTCGCCCGCGCCCTGATGCTGCGGCCGCGCCTGCTCCTCATCGACGAGATCTCCGAGGGATTGCAGCCCTCGGTCGTCGACCGCATCGCCGCCGCGCTGACGGCCGAGCGGGCGGCGAGCGGCACCGCGATGCTGATCGTCGAGCAGAATCTCGACTTCGCCCTGAAGGTTGCCGACCGCTGGGCCGCGCTCAAGCTCGGCGAGATCGACGACGAGGGGGGCGTCGGCGGCAACGCGCGGGAACGGATCCTGAGCCACCTCAGCGTCTGAGGCGCTGCAAAACGGAGCATCCCGCGCCATTCCTCGCCGAGGTCGAAGCAGGCGTCGCTCCGCTGCTCGGCCCGGCCCGGATCACCCGATCCTCACCTTGCGACCGCCCACGGTGCACCGCCTGGGGCGGTCGCCTCATTTGATCCGCCGCGCGGGCCACGACCTCTCCCCGCCGGCCGCCCGTGGCACCGCGCCGTCCCGGACGGGACAGCAGGGACCGGATCGCGGATCGGACGCCCTCCGCGAGGACATCCCGCAAACCGGACCTCAGACCGAAGGCAGCGCCTGTCGGGATCGGACCATGGCGACCCGCCGCGATGCAGGAGACGGATCCTTCCTCTCGGCCAGGCTCCTGGGGGAAACTTGCGCAATAACTCGGCGAAAATTAGCGTTATGTTCTTTTGACAGATCTTTGAATCGATCGTTAAATGGTCATGATCAGCCGAATTCGATTATCTTGGCGCGCCGAGATTTGAGCGATCCCTGCATGCGCAACTTCATTTTCGTTCGGGAAGCCGACGGAGCGATGATTTCATCCGCCTCACTGCCCTCGTCCAGGGTGCCCTCGTCGGTCGGGCGGGGGGTACCGCCGCCCGACACGGCCATGACGCGACGATCCACGCAGCCGGTCGGCCCCGGCATCCTGGCCGTCGAGGGCCTCACGCTGGCCTTCGGCGGCACGACCGCCTTGGAGGCCGTCGACCTTACGGTCGCAGCCGGCGAGATCCACGCGGTGATTGGCCCGAACGGTGCCGGCAAGTCCTCCCTGATCAATGCGATCAGCGGTCTCCACGCTCCGCAATCCGGCCGCGTGCGGATCGGCGAGACCACCTTCTTCTCCGTCCCGGCCGGGCGTCTCGCCGCGCTCGGGGTCGCACGCACTTTCCAGAATCTCGCCCTGTTCGATGGTCTGAGCGTCTTCGACAACGTTCTGTCCGGGCTCGCCGGCGCGCAGAGGGCAGGCCTGGCCGCCCAGATGCTCGGGCTGCCGCAGGCCCGGCGCGAGGAGCAGGCGCACCGGGCGCGGGCGGCGGAGGTGATCGCCCGTCTCGACATCGCCGAGGTGGCCGACAGGCCGGTCGCGACCCTGCCGTTCGGGGTGCAGAAGCGCGTCGAGCTCGCCCGGGCCCTCGTCGCGCGGCCGCGCCTCCTGCTGCTCGACGAGCCCATGGCCGGCATGACCGCCACCGAGAAGGTGCAGATGAGCCGGTTCATCCTGGAGGCACGGGAGAGCCTCGGCACCTCCGTCGTGCTGATCGAGCACGACATCGGCGTCGTCATGCGCCTCTCGGATCGCGTGACCGTGCTCGATCACGGGCGGCGGATCGCCCAAGGCACCCCGGCGGAGGTCCAGGCCGACCCGGCGGTCGCCGCAGCCTATCTCGGCCTCGACGACCGCGAGGGAGAGGCCGCATGAGCCCCGACCTCGCCTTCTTCATCGAAGTCATCGTCGGCGGTCTGCTGTCGGGCGTGATGTATGCCCTCGTGGCGATCGGCTTCGTGCTGATCTACAAGACGTCGGGCGTGCTCAACTTCGCCCAGGGGGCGATGGTCCTGTTCGCGGCGCTGACCTTCGTCAGCCTGATCGAGCGCGGTCTGCCCTTCCCGGCAGCGTTCGCGGCGACGCTCGCCGTGATGGCGGTGGTCGGCCTCGCCGTCGAGCGGGCGGTACTGCGCCCGCTCGTGAACCAACCGCCGATCACCCTGTTCATGGCGACCCTCGGGGTCGCCTACGTCATCGAGGGCGCCGCCCAGCTCGTCTGGGGCACGCAGGTGCACGCGCTCGATCTCGGCATCGACGATACGCCGCTCGATCTCGGCGGCGTCCTGGTGAGCCGGTTCGACCTCGCCGCCGCCGCCATCGCCGGCGGTCTGGTGACGGCACTCGCCCTGTTCTTCCGCAACACCCGCACCGGCCTCGCCTTCCGGGCGGTGGCCGACGACCCGCTGGCGGCGCTCAGCATCGGGCTTCGCCTGCCGCGGATCTGGTCGGCCGTGTGGATCGCCTCCGGCCTCGTCGCCCTGGTCGCGGGACTGCTCTGGGGCGCGCGGCTCGGGGTGCAGTTCTCGCTGTCCCTCGTCGTGCTCAAGGCGCTTCCGGTTCTCGTGCTCGGCGGGTTCGATTCGATCGTCGGCGCCATCGTGGCGGCGTTGATCGTCGGCGCCGCCGAGAAGCTGGCAGAGGTCTATCTCGGTCCCTTCGTCGGCGGCGGGATCGAGGGCTGGATCGCCTACGTGGCGGCGCTCGCCCTCCTGCTCGTCCGCCCGGCCGGCCTGTTCGGCCAGCGCAGCGTCGAGAGGGCGTGAGCCGATGACCATGCCGGCGCACCCCGCAACCTCCCCACGCCCGTCCGGGCCTGTGGGGATCGTACTTCTCCTCGCCGTCGCCTACGGGCTCGTGCCCCTCGTCGCCGGCGACTACCTGCTCGAGGCGATCCTCACGCCGTTCCTGGCGCTGGCCCTCGCGGGCCTCGGGCTGAACCTGCTCGTCGGCTATGCCGGCCTGCTGTCCCTCGGCTCGGCGGCCTTCATGGCCGTCGGGGCCTACGCGGCCTTCAACCTGTCCCTGCGAATCCCCGGCCTGCCCTTGCCGGCCGCGATCCTCGGAGCAGGATTCGTGGCGGCGGCCGCCGGGCTCGTCGCCGGGCTACCCGCCCTGCGGCTGCGGGGGTTCTACCTCGCGGCCTCGACGCTCGCTGCGCAATTCTTCGTCGCCTGGGCGCTGAACCGCATCGGCTGGCTGTCGAACGACAGTCCGTCCGGCGTGATCAACGCCCCGCGCCTCGTGGTGGCGGGAACGTCCTTCGAGGATGCCCGCGGCCGCTACATCGTCTCGCTCGTCGTCGTCTCGCTCCTGACCGTCGCCGCCTGGCGCCTGGTGCGCTCCCCGACCGGGCGCAACCTCGTGGCGATCCGCGATCAGGAGACGGCCGCGCGGATCGTGGGCGTGAAGGTGGCGCGCACCAAGCTCCTCGCCTTCGCGCTATCCTCCTTCATCGTCGGCATCGCCGGGGTGCTCTGGGCCTTCGCGTATCTGCGCACCGTGGAGCCGGCGGGCTTCAACCTCGATCGGTCGTTCCAGATCCTGTTCATCGTCATCATCGGTGGGCTCGGCACCCTGCGCGGCGCCTTTCTGGGCGCCGGCTTCATCGTCGTGCTGCCGCTGGTCCTCTCGCAGCTCGGCGGCGCCTTCCTCGGCGACGGCGTCGATACCGGCACGCTGGAGATGGTCCAGCGCATCGTGCTCGGCGCGCTCATCGTCGCGGTGCTGATTCGCGAACCGGCCGGCCTCTGCGCGCTTCTCGACCGCCTTCCCGACCGTCTCGGACGTCGCCCGCGCGTCCCGGCCTGACCCCGATCCCCCATCTCCATCCCCGAAGGAGCCGTCATGTCACACACGACCCCGATCCGCGCCCTGCTGGCGGGGGCCGCCCTCCTCACCCTCGGCGCAGGCGCCTCTGCCGACGAGCAGTACTTCCCGCTGCAGAGCTACCGCGTCGGGCCCTATGCGGCCGGGGGAACCGGATTCTTCGGCGGGTTCATCGACTACCTGAACCTCGTCAACGGCCGCGACGGCGGCGTGAACGGCGTCAAGCTGACCTGGAGCGAGGGCGAGACCCAGTACGAGGTCGAGCGGGGCGTCGAAGTCTACGAGCGGCTGAAGTCGCGCCCCGGCATCGCCGCCTGGAACCCGCTCTCGGTCGGCATCGCCTACGCGATGATCGACCGCGTCACCGCCGACAAGGTGCCGCTGATCACGATCAACCACGGGCGCACCGATTCCACCGACGGCCGGATCTTTCCCTACGTCTTCCCCCTGCTCTTGAATCCCTACAGCGAGACCTCCGGCATCGTCGAATACCTGGCCAGCCGCGAGGGCGGGCTCGACAAGCTGAAGGGCAAGACCGTCGCGGTGCTCTACCATGGATCGCCCTACGGCAAGGAGACGATCCCGATCTACGCTCTGCTCGCCAAGCGCTACGGCTTCAAGGTCGAGCAGATCGAAGTGCCGCATCCCGGCAACGAGCAGCAATCCCAGTGGCTCACCATCCGCCGCCTCAGGCCGGACTACGTGGTGCTGCGCGGCTGGGGCGTCATGAACCCCGTCGCCCTCAAGACGGCACAGAAGACCGGCTTTTCCGCCGACCGGATCGTCGGCAACGTCTGGTCGAACTCGGAGGAGGACGTGATCCCCGCCGGCGATGCCGCCAAGGGCTACGTCGCCATCACCACCCAGGCTTCCGGCGCGCAGTATCCCGTCATTCAGGAGATCGTCCGCGCCGTCTACGACAAGGGCGCGGGCAATCTCGCGGACAGGAAGCGAATCGGCAGCGTCTACCACAACCTCGGCGTCCTCAACGGCATCCTGAACGTCGAGGCCGTGCGGATCGCGCAGGAGAGGTTCGGCCATCGCACCCTGACCGGGGACGAGGTTCGCTGGGGCTTCGAGCACCTTCGACTGGACGAGGCGCGGGTCGCCGCTCTGGGTGCCAAGGGCCTGTTCCACTCGATCAACGTCACCTGCGCCAACCACGAGGGCGAGGGCCGCGTCACGTTCCAGCAATGGGACGGCGCGAAGTGGACCGTCGTCTCCGACTGGATCAAGCCCGACTGGGCCACCCTGCGACCGATCATCGAGGCCTCCTCGGCGGCCTACGCCAAGGAGCGCGGCCTGACCCCGCGCGATTGCGCGGCCGAGGAGCAGGCGGACGCCCGGTCCGGCCAACGTGCCGCGGCGGAGGCCAAGTGAGCCGTTCGCCAGTGAGTGGTTCGCGAGTGACCGCCTCGCCGGACCGGGACCTGCTCCGCGTCGAAGCCCTGGGGGCGATCTATGGCGGCGGTGTTCGCGCCCTGTCCCGGATCGACCTGACGGTGCGCGAAGGGGAAATCGTCGCCCTTGCCGGGTCCAACGGCGCCGGCAAGACCACGCTGCTGAGGGCCATCGCGAATCTCCTGCCCGCCTCCGGCGGGCGGATCACCGACGGCCGCGTGATCTATGCCGGACGGGACGTGGCGCGCACCCGCACGGATGCGCTCGTACGCGGCGGCCTCATCAGCGTCCTGGAGGGGCGACACTGCTTCCGCAGCCTCAGCATCGAGGAGAACCTGATCGCGGGCGGGCTCGGCCGCGGCTCGGGACGGTCCGCGCTGCGCACGGATCTCGATCGAGTCTACGCCGTGTTCCCGCGCCTCGCCCAGAAACGCGCGTTGCCCGCGGGCCTGGTGTCCGGCGGCGAGCAGCAGATGACGGCAATCGGCCGGGCGCTGATGGGGCGCCCCGGCTCCTCGTCCTCGACGAGCCGTCGATGGGTCTCGCCCCGAAGGTGACCGACGAGATCTACGCCATCCTCGTCGGTCTCAACCGCACCGAGGGCCTGACGCTTCTGGTCGCCGAGCAGAACGTCGCCCTCGCCCTCAGGCACGCCCATGGCTGCGTGGTGCTGGAGACGGGCCGATCGGTCCTGCACGGTCCCGCCCGGGAGCTGCGCGCCCGGGACGATATCCGGCGGGTCTATCTCGGATTGTGCCCGGCGCAGCCGAGGGCGCACGGGCCGCTTGTCCCGGCGGAGGCCTAGAGCGCGACGGCGGCCGTGATCCAAGGCTTGGTCGCCGACGTTGGCATGATGGTGCATTGAACCGCTCCGGGTTTTTCGGAGGCCGTTCGCTTCGTCATGGCTCCATCCTCTCAGAAGTTGGAGCCTCCGGGAAATCCGGGGCGATTCGGTTCGCCGCTTCTCCGTATCCTCGGAGAGCGCCCGACGGGGACCGGGCCGACGGCCGGCCCGCCGCCGGATCAGCCCGGATTCGCGATCGCGTCGTCTCAATGACCGGCGAGATCGTCGCAAAATTTGTCAGCGAACGCGCTTGTCGCTGCGGAATCGGCTGGATAAATCGAGTTGCAGATAAGTCGTCGCCTCCGTGATCCTGCACATCCAGTTCGCGAGCAATCGTGTCAGGTCATGGGCGTCCAGGCGAGAGATGATCGTTCCTGCATCCTCGAATACAAGCGGTCCCGATGTCGGGTATTCCTGTCGATCGATTCGCGCCGGACCTCGACCCGGCTGCAGCCTGGAAGGCGTGGACGGAGCACCTCGCACCGATCTTCGACGTGCGCCCGGTGCCGGAGACGCATGCCGGCCCGGAGATCGGGATGCGCAGCTACAATCTCGGTTCGATCCTTGTCGGAGAGGTCTCGGCTCCCGCCCAGATGCTCGAGCGGAGCGGTCGCATGGCAGCGCGCCAGGGCGTCGACCATGTCCTGATCCAGCTCTACCGGCGCGGCACCGGCGTGGTACGGACGGACCGGGCGGAGGTCGAGATCGGCCCGTCCGACTTCGTCATCTACGACCTGGCTCAGCCGGTCGCCATCACGTCGTCGGCGGTGACGGCGACGAACATCCTCGTGCCCCGGGTCGTGCTCGGCGACCGCGCCGCGCACATCGACAGCCTGCACGGCAGCGTGTTCGGCACCGCGAGCGACCGGGTCGCGCAGATCTTCGGCTCCTACCTGTCCGAGGTGGTGGCCCATTGCGGCGACCTGACGATCCAGCGCGCGGCGGGCCTCGCCCAGGCGGCGGCCTCGCTCTGTGCCACCGCACTCCCGAATCCCTCGGGGGATGCCGCCGTCACGGAGCGCCGCATCGGTCTCGCCGTCCGGACGTTCATCCAGGACAACCTGGGCTCCCCGGATCTGGGACCGGAGATGATCTGCGCGCGATTCGGCCTGTCGCGGGCGACGCTGTACCGCCAGTTCGCCGCCGATGACGGCGTCCAGAGCTACATCCGCCATTGCCGCCTGGCCCAGGCGATGCGGCTGCTGACGGCCCCGCCCGATGGCGGGCGGCCGCGGATCTCGAGCGTAGCCTACGCGACGGGCTTCTCGGACGAGAGAAGCTTCAGCCGTGCCTTCAAGCGGCGCTACGGCTGCCTGCCGCGCGACGTGGCCGTGCGCCGGGTGGTCGAGCCGCTTCGATCCGGGGCCGGCCACCAGCTCGGCGAGTGGGTCCAGCGGCTGGGGCTCTGACGGCGGGCCCGGCGCCGTGGAGGCCGCATGCGCCCCGGCGGCTCCCCGGTTGCCCTTCCCGGCCGGATCATGCACGCCACTGGTCCGGCATCGCCGTCGGGGCGGCGCCGCGCGAGGAGGTTCTTCACCCGTGACCCCGGACGAACTCGCCGGCACGCTCGATTTCCTGCGGCGGGCCGAAGCGCTCAAGAGCACCCTGCGCAGCGGCAGGACCGCGTCGGGCCGGCAGGAGAGCACGGCCGAGCATACCTGGCGGCTCTGCCTGATGGCGATGGTGCTGACCGACGGCGTCGACGGGATCGACGCCAACAAGCTCCTCCGGATGTGCCTCGTCCACGACCTCGGCGAGGCGATCGGCGGCGACATCCCGGCGACCGACCCCCGCGCGGCGGATAAGGGCCCCCAGGAACGCCGGGACCTCCTCGCCCTCACGGCGACCCTGCCGCCGGCGCGCCGGGACGAGATCCTGGGCCTGTGGGAGGAGTACGAGGCCGGCACCTCGCCGGAAGCGATCCTGGCCAAGGGCTTCGACAAGCTGGAGACGATCCTCCAGCACAACCAGGGCCGCAACCCGCCGGACTTCGACTACGCCTTCAACCTCGCCTACGGTGCCAGGCACACCGCCCGCCACCCGCTGACGGCGGCGATCCGCGCCGTGCTCGACGAGGGGACGCGGGCGCGGATGGTGCCGCGCGGGGAGGGCGGCGCGGCACCGGCCGGCCCGCCCGCCGGGGGCTGAAGAGGTTTTTCAGGCTCGACGCATGGCGACGATCCCCGCCGTGCGAGCCCTGACCTCGGGCGACGCGATGCAGGTCGCCACGGCCTCGTAGCCCCGCCCGCCCGGGTGCGGCACGGCGAGCAGGGGTGGGCCGTGGTTGGCCGGGCAGAGGATGACGATCTCCTGCGGTGCGAGGGCATCGAGGTCGAGGATGGCCGAGGACCGCGTCATCAGCACGAGGGCGCGCTTGTCCGTTCCCCGGGCGCGCAGATGCGCCATCAGGGCAACCTGCGTCGCCGCGCTCAAGCCTTCCTCCACCATGTCGATCACGAGCGATGCGGGGGCGTCGGCTTCCAGTGCGACGACGAGCGCGGTCAAGGCCTCCGACCTGTCCGCCCCGTCCTCGACGAGCCACGCCAACCGGTGCTCGACCCGTCCTGCGAGGGACCCGTCCTCCGCCAGGCGTCGGGCTACCGTGGAATCGTGCAGGCGGTCGAGGCCCAGGAAGGCGGCGTTGGGCAGGGCGGCCGCCAGATGTCGCGCGAAGCGGGTCTTGCCGCTGCCGAGCGGCCCGGTGAGGAAGGCGAGACGGGGCAGGTCGGGAAGGGCGAACCACTCGCCGTCCCACGGCCAGGGCAACGGGAAGCCGATCGGCAGGGGGGCGCTCTCGGCCAATGTCCGCGTCACCGCCGCGAGCGTCGGAACGCAGCCCCGTGCGAGATCCGCGCGCAGCGACCGCAGGCGGGCGAGGGTGGCGGCTACGCGCTGGCCGGCCTCGCTCAGGCGGGCCTCATGAGCCGCGAGGCCGGCATCCAGATCGCGCGGTTCCCCGTCGAGCACGCGGGCCACCTGAGCGAGACTCAAGCCGAGACGGCGTAGGCCGACGATCTCGGCTGCCCGTGCCATCGCGGCCGCGTCGTAGCAGCGCCAGCCCGTGCGCGTCCGGTCGGGCGCGAGCAGCCCGTGCTGCTCGTAGAGGCGCAGGGCCTTGGCGGAGACGCCGAGCGTGGCGCTGGCCTGCGCAGGCGTGAGGCAACGGGGCGGCGGTTTTCGCGACGGGGTCATGGCTCACCTCGGTGGGTCGAACCTGTCCTCCCTCGGACCGGCCGCAGGGGCCGGGTCAAGGGCCTTTTCGACCGGCCCGCTCCTGTGCCGTCGGCCGGCTCGGTCCGACCGGCGGACGGGCTATCCCGCCCGGGACGCGGCGATCGCCGCCGCGAGGCCGACCGTCGGGCTGGTGAGGGGGCGGCTCTCCGGGGGAAGCAGGCCTGCGGCGCCGGCCATTGAGGCCTGCGCCAGGGCGACCTGTGCCGCGCCGCCCGCCCGTGCGGCGTCGGCGGCGCGGGCGACCAGCGCCCGGTAGCGGTCGGCATCGCCCGCCTTGAACGCCTCCCAGGCCCGCGGGACCACCTCGACGGCGATCTCCGCTCCCGTCGCCCGGGCGGCGGCCTCGAACAGGCGCCGGGTCGGCTCGACCGTGGTCTCGACGGCGCAGAGCACCACCACCCGGCCGCCCTGCCTCACCGCCTCGGCGGCAAGCGCCGCATCGACCCGCAGGACCGGCACCGCCGCGTCGGACGCTGCATCCTCCGCGGCCGGTCCCAGGGTCGAGCAGGTGAGGAGCACCGCATCGGCCTCCGCGGCCAGATCCCGCAGCAGCGCCGCGGTCTCGGCGGCGATGGCCGGCGTGAGCCGGCCTTCGCGTTCGGCGGCGGTGAGGAGGTCGGCGCGCACGTGATGGTGAAGGGTGAGTCCGGTCAGGCCGGTCTCCTGCAACGCCGCGTCGAAGACGGCGACGTTGCTGGCGATCGTGTGAAGGCAGGCGATGCGGGGCATGGGAGGCGATCCGGCTACGGCCCGACTGGTCTAACCGCCGAGCCGAGTGCGGCAAAGCCTCGGACGCGGAGAACCGCGCCCCGATCTTCCGGCCAGTGCGATTCCAAGCGGACTTGCGTTGGCAGGCCGACGCTTCGCCCGCTTGGGTTCTTGTTTCATCGCAGATTTCGCCGAACCGGCAGCCGTTTCGGCGAAATCTGCCTAGAAGCATCCCCGGGAAAGCCGGCGTCCGTACGGATCGTCAACGCCGCGCGGGGGGGGAAGCCGTAATAGCTCGGCTTGCCGATGCCGAAGGGCGAGCCGACATAGGTGGGATCGCCCGGCGCGTTGGTCGGCACGAAGACCTGGCAGCCGGGATCGCCCCGCGTCGTCGGCGACGCGTCGCTGTCGCCGCGGGGGAAGTAGCGCGGCGGCGGGACGGGACCGGGCATGGCCCGCGGTGCGGGCCAGTATCCGGGCTCCGGCATGTCGGCCGCGCCCGCCGGCCCGGCCAAGCCGAAGGCGACCACGCCCGCGACCAGCCCCACGCCATACCGCATAAGCCCGCCCCCACTCCGATCTTGCCGGACCGAGCCTTGGCGGAACATGGTTAAGGTGACGTTTCCGTCAGGTCACGGCCTCGGTCCGGGCCTGGAGCACGTGCACCAGGTCGGCGGGCTTGACCCGCACCTGCAACCCGCGCTGGCCGCCATTGACGAAGATGTCGGAGAAGCCGAGCGCGGCCGCGTCGACCAGGGTGGGCACCGCTCGTTTCTGTCCGAGCGGGCTGATGCCGCCGACATGGTAGCCGGTCAGCCGCTCGGCTTCGGCCGGGCGCATCATCGCGGCCGACTTGCCGGCGAAGGCGGCGGCAAGCTTCTTCAGCGACACCTCCCGGTCGGAGGGCACCAGCACGCAGACCGGCTTGCCGTCGACCGCCGCCATCAGGGTCTTGAACACCTCGCCCGGCGGGACGCCCATCGCCTCCGCCGCCTGGAGGCCGATGCGGGTCGCCTCCGGGTCGTACGCGTAGGCGTGGACGGTATGGGGGATGCCGGCGCGGGTGAGGGCCTGGGTGGCACGGGTGGTCTTCGACATCGGGGCAATCCGGGCCCTTTCAGGCGCCGGGGAAGCTCCGGGCGATCAGCCGGCCCACCTCGGCATGCACGGCGTCGCGCGCGGCGGGCTCGGCCGGCGATCCGGTGAGATACACCGCGGCGAGGATCGGCGCACCGTCCGGCCGGTGGATCAGCGCCACCACGTTGGCGGTGCCGTTGTCGCCGGTGCCGGTCTTGTCGGCCGTGCGCCACCCGTCCGGCAGGCCGGCGCGCAGGCGCTTCAGGCCGGTCGTGCTCTCGTGCATCCATCCGGTGAGCCGGGCGCGCGACTCCGCCGAGAGGGCCCGGCCGAGGAGGATGGTGTCGAGGAGGCCGACCATGGCTGCCGGGCTCGTCGTGTCGCGCGGGTCGCCGGGGATCGCGGTGTTGAGGGTCGGCTCGGTGCGGTCGAGCCGGGTGACGGTGTCGCCGTGGGCGCGGGCGAAGGCGGTGATGCCCGCCGGCCCCCCGAGCGTCTCGAGCATCAGGTTGGCGGCGGTGTTGTCGCTCCACACCACGGCGGCGGCGCAGAGTTCCGCCAGCGTCATGCCGGTCTCGACATGCTTGGCGGTGACCGGGGCATAGCTGAGGAGGGCGTCGCGGGTGTAGCCGATCCGCCGGTTGAGGTCGTCCTGGCCCTTGTCGGCCCGGGCCAGCACCGCGGCGGCGGCGACCGCCTTGAAGGTGCTGCATAGCGGGAAGCGGTCGTCGGCCCGGTGGCCGAAGCGCCGGCCGGTGGCGGTGTCGCGCACCTCGACCCCGAGCATGCCGCCGTCGCGCCGCTCCAGCTGCGCGAGCCTGGCGGCGGCATCCTCCGCGGCCTCGGCGCTCCGGACGGCGCAGGCGGCGAGCGCCGCGCCGATCAGGGCAGCGCGGCGGGTGAGGCCGGGCTGGAGGGCGGCGTGAGACATGGGCGGGCTCCCTACGCGCGGTTCGTCAGGGATGCTCCTGTGCGACCCGACCTTGGCGATATCGCGCTGAGGCCGTGGCCGGATCGGGGCGCCCGCCTCCGTTTCACGGGAAACATCCTTAACCGCAAGGATGCCTCCCGGCGATCCGGATCGGGCGCCGCCGGCCTCAATGCGAGCGCGGCGAATGCCCCTTGCGATCGGGATCGTGGGTATGGTGCCGGTCGTGCTCACCGCCGCCGCCCGAGACGTGGGAGCGGCTGTCGCTGGTGGCCGCGCCCAGGTTCGGTCCGTCCTTGGCCGTGGGATCGGGCCGGCCGGGAGCTTGGTGGCTGCTGCCGGGGCCGCCATGGTGGCGGTTGGCGGCGTCGGTCTTGTGCGAGGTGCTCATGCGGTCACCGATCCTGCTGATGGCCCTGGTGGGTGGTGTTCACCTTCGAGTTCCCGGCTTGTCCGATCTTGTCCGGATCCCTGGCCTGGCCCGCGCTCTTGGCTCCGGCCTCGGTCGGGGCGCGCTCGGCGCTGCCGGGGCCCTTGTCCGAGCGGTTGGCCGGCGGGACGGGGGGCGGTGACGCGGTCATGGCGATCTCCCTGTCGGATGGCGGCGGAGCGTTCGGAACCCTCGCCGATGAGGGCGACCAACGTCGGCGGCCTGCCGGCGTTCCGTGCCGGTCCGGCCTCTTCGGATACTTTGTCACAGTATGAGTATCCGAGGCGAACCGGCGATGGCGAAGGGCGTTGGCCGCAGACACCAGATACCCCGACAGGAAGGAGCCCCCCGATGGCCGAGGACGTCCGTTCGCTCTACGTGACCGCCCTGAAGAACACCCACGCCCTCGAATTGCAGGCGCTCCAGATCATGGAGCGGCAGGTCGAGCGGCTGGAGCGCTATCCCGACATGGAGGCGGCTTTGCGCCGCCACATCACCGAGACGCACGGCCAGCGCGACCGCCTCGACGAGGCGCTGGCGGCGATGTCCGAGAGCCCCTCGACCCTGAAGGAGGGCGTGCTCGGCTTCATGGGCAACATGGCGGCGCTCGCCCACACGCCGGCCCAGGACGAGATCCTGAAGAACGCCTTCGCCAACCGCGCCTTCGAGAACTACGAGGCGGCGGCCTACGACGCGCTGATCACCCTGGCGGAGGCCGCGGGCGAGAGCGCCCGGCTGCCGGCCTTCGAGATGTCCTTGAAGGAAGAGCTGGCGATGGCGCAAAAGATGGCCGACCTCGTGCGGCCGACGACCCGGCGCTATCTCGAACTGACGCTCGGCGGCGGCAAGGCGGATCGCTGAGGTTCGAGAGATGTTCACTCAGCGGTCTCGTATCACTCTTCCATCCACACCCTCATCCTGAGGTGCCGCGTAGCGGCCTCGAAGGAGGGTTCCGGGAGCCTCCGAGATTCCTGGAGCCCTCCTTCGCGGTCAGTCGATCGCAGACCGACTGACACTTCAGAGCCTGTTTGAGCAGGATTTCTACCCAATATTTGAGGCAGGCGGGATCATCCTACCCACTAACCTCATCCTGAGGTGCGAACGAAGTGAGCCTCGAAGGAGGGCTCCAGGGATCGCAGAGGCTTCTGGAGCCCTCCTTCGAGGCCGCTACGCGGCACCTCAGGATGAGGTGGAAGGGTAGGATATCTCCTGATTCTCCTCAGTTTTCGTCAAATCACGCTGCTCAAACAGGCTCTCAGGATGAGAGTGTGGGTAGGATAAAGCGACCACGCGCGTAAAAGTAGATCGTCAGAGCCGGAATAACCCGCCCTGGCCGACGATCCGGCCGGGATCGGCCCCCGCCGCCCGCAAGGACGCCCACAGGGTGACGGCGATGGAATCGTAGACCGGGATGCCGAGTTCGGCCTCCAGCGCCTCGACCATCGCCGCCCCGGCCATGTTGGTGCAGACGATCGCGATCGCCTCGGCGCCCTCGGCCGCCACCGCCCGGGCCATCGCGGCGACCTCCGAATCCGGCACCTCCGCGAAGGAGAAGTTGTCGGACAGGCCGCAATGCCGCTCGGCCGTGCAGTCGAACCCGGCCGCCGCCCAATTGGCCTGGATCCTCGCCTGCACGTCGCCGGTATAGGGCGTGACGAGGCCGACCCGCCGGATGCCGGCGCGCGTGAAGGCCTCGCGGAAGCCGAGCACGGCGGTCGCCGCCGGGATGCCGGTGGCCTCGGTGATCCGGGCGCACAGGGCCTCGTCGCGGGGAAAGCCCAGCCAGGCCGCCGAGGTGCCGTTCCAGGCGATCGCATCCACCTTGGCGTCGGCGAGGAGCCCCGCCGCGTTCAGGATCGGCGCCTCGTCGAACTGCCCGAGCCCCGCCGCCGACAGGGTGATTGCGGTGACGCGAAAGCGCGCGAAATGCGCGGTGATGTCGGGCGTGTCGTGGAGAAGGTCCGCGGTCGCCGGCTCGAGCCGGGTGTTCGAGGACGGGGTCAGCATCCCGAGCCGGATCATGCCGCGGCCTTCCGGCTCGATTCCTCGCGGATCATCGTGAGCACTCGGCGCTTCATGTCGTTGAAGTCCGGGCTCGTCACGTCCCGCGGCCGGGGGAGGTCGAAGGGGATGAACTCGCGGATGCGCCCCGGGCGCCGGCTCATCACGGCGATGCGGTTGCCCAGCACCAGGGCCTCGTCGACCGAATGGGTGACGAAGACGACCGTGGCGCCGACCCTCTGCCAGATCGTCACCAGCTCCTCCTGCATCTCGATCTTGGTCTGGGCGTCGAGGGCCGCGAAGGGCTCGTCCATCAGGATCACCGCCGGGTTCATCAGGAGCGCCCGGGCGATGCCGACCCGCTGGCTCATGCCGCCCGACAGCTCCGCCGGGTAGTGCCGCTCGAAGCCGGTGAGCCCGACGAGGTCGATAAAGGTCTTCGCCCGCTCGTGCCGCTCGGGTTTCGCCATCCCCTTCAGCTTGAGGTGGAAGGCGACGTTGTCGATCACGGTGAGCCAGGGCATCAGCGTCGGCTGCTGGAACACCACGCCGCGATCGGCGCCTGGCCGCTCGACCCGCCGTCCCGCGACGCGAACCTCGCCGGAGGTCGGCGCCTCGAAGCCGGCGATCATGTTGAGCAGGGTGGACTTGCCGCAGCCCGAGGGCCCGAGCAGGCAGACGAACTCGCCGGCCTCGATCGTGGCCCGGGTGCGGTCCACCGCCACGAGGTCGCGCCCGTCGCGGTCGCGAAACACTTTCTGGACGTCGGCGAGGTCGATCGCGCTCATGGGAGTCTCCGCAGGGAAGGCTATCGCATTCACAGATCTCGGTCTGATCGCTCTCACCCTTTGAAAGTAGCGCGACTCCCCTCCCCCTTGTGGGGAGGGGCAGGGGGTGGGGGTGGTGCCGCGTCAAGCGCAAGGCTTCTCCGGCACCACCCCCACCCCTAACCCCTCCCCACAGGGGGGAGGGGAAAGCGCATTCCTTTTCAATCGGTTAGATCTCAGAAGAGAAATGTGAATCCGATAGGCGTGGAAGGGGAGGGGCGGCTCACCGCCCCTGCACCGTCGTGCCCTTCTGCCAGTGCAGCACCGAGGCCATCAGCGCCTTGAGGCCGAGATCGGACAGGTAGCCGAGGAGCCCGATCGAGATCATCGCGGCGAGCACGATGTCGTAGCGCAGGAAGTAGTAGGAATCCCACAGGACGTAGCCGAGCCCGCTCTTCACCGCGACCATCTCGGCGGTCACCGTCAGCATCCAGGCCGAGCCGATGGCGATGCGAAGCCCGGAAAAGATCGACGGCAGGGCGGCCGGCAGCACGATGTCGGTGAGGAGCTGGCGCTCGGAGGCGCCCATCATCGCGCCGGCCCGGATCAGGTTGCGGTCGACCCCGCGCACGCCGTGGATCGTGTTCATCAGGACGGGGAAGAACGCGCCGAGGAAGACCAGGAAGATCGCCGGCTTGTCGGCGATGCCGAACCAGATGATGGCGAGCGGAATCCACGAGACCGGCGGGATCGGCCGCAGCATCTGCAAGGTCGGCTCGACGGTGCGCTCGACGAGCCGCCACCAGCCGATCGCGACCCCGATCAGAACCGCCGAGAGCGCCGCGATGGCGTAGCCGGCCGCGACCCGGGTCAGGCTCGCCAGTGCATCCGGCACCCAGTGGCCGGAATAGGTCTGGGTGCTCTCGTCGATCCCGAAGAGCCAGTCGCCCAGCGCGTGCAGCACGGCGGTGGGGGCGGGCAGGAGCGCCGCCGGCAGGGCGCCGGAGCGGGCGAAGGCCTCCCAGCCGGCGACGAGGAGGAGCGGCAGGGCCGCCCGCTCGGCGAAGGCGACGAGGCGCCGGGGCAGCCGGCGGGCGGGGGCCGCGGGCGCGAGCGGCGCGGTCTCAGTAGCCGAGGCCATCGCGGGTCTTCTTGGTGGCGGCCTCCAGGAACGAGAAGTCCATGTGCTTCTCGACATCCGCCGAGACGTCGCGGCTGATGTACTTCAAGTCACGCATCATCGCCGCGATGGCGAGTGTCTTGCCCCGGTGCATCCGGTAGTCGGGCTCGGCGTTCTGGATCGCCGCGGCGGCGACCTCCTTCGACAGGCCGGTCTTCTGGTTGATGACGTCGACCCAGACCCCCTTGTCGGCCTTGAGCGTCTCGACCAGGGCCACGTCGGCATCGACCACCGCCTGCACGCCGGCCCTGTTCTTGGCGATCACGTCCGAGCGGGTGACGATCAGGTTGGTCAGGTTGCCGGCCGCCTGGTCGTAGGGCAGCACGAAGCGCTCCGCGGCGCCGGCCATGCGGATCTGCGAGGCGAAGGGCTCGACCGAGCAGACCATGTCGATCTCGCCCCGCTGCATCGCCGCGAGGTGGTCGGACGGGTTCGGGATGTTGACGAACTGCACGTCCTTGTTCGGATTGATGCCCTGCTTGAGGAAGGCGCCGCGCATGTGGATGTCCTGCGCGTTGCCGCGGGAGGCCGCGACCTTGAGCGGGGTGCCCGCCGCCTTCGCCTTCTCCACCGCCGCCTTGAACCCGGCCCAGTCGTCGGCCTTCAGGTTCAGCGCCTTAGCGGAGAGGCATTCCGAGCCGCCATTCACCTCGCCGGCGACCGCCACGATGTCGAAGCCTTTGTCGAGGGCGGTGACGTAGTGGAGGTAGGTGACCTGCGCGACATCGAGGCTTTTCGCGATGAGCGCCGTCAGCACGTCGTTGCCGGAATTGAAGCCGGTGGCATCGATCGTCGCGCCCTTGGCCAGCCCCGGCAGCAGGGCGACCGGCAGGCAATGGGCGCATTTGGCGTAACCCACCTTCACCGGCGCATCCTGGGCGGCGGCCGGCGCGAGGAATCCGGGCGAGACGGACCAGAGGGCGGCGGCCAGCAGGGGGCCGAGATGGCGGCGCATGATCGGTGACCTCGCTGTGCGGGAGCGCCGGAGGCGGTCCGGGCGATGAGGTGGCTCTCGAGGAGCGGGCGACGCCGGGAAGCGCCGCGGGATCAGGGTGTGACGGGCTCGGGCGAGGCGCAACGCATTTTTCGTGCTCTGCATGCAATTGATGCCAAATGCCGATGCAGGCAGCAGAATTGCCTGGAATTGATGCGCCCGCTGCCGGCCGGAGCGGCTATGGTCCAGCCTCGACGATGATGGAGAGGACAGGCATGGACCCGGTCCGGCGCCCGCCCCGGCGCTCCCCTGGACGCCCGCGCAAACCCGTGCTGCTGGAGGCCGCCGCCCTCTCGCCGCGGCGCGGCCTGCACGACCAGGCGGTGGAGCGCCTGCGCGGGCTGATCGTGGCGGGCACGCTGCCGCCCGGCGGCGCGCTGGTCGAGACCGATCTGTCGGTGGCGCTCGGCATCTCGCGCACGCCGTTGCGCGAGGCGCTGAAGCTCCTCGCCGTCGAGGGGCTGGTGGAGCTGCGCCCCAACCGCTCGCCCCGGGTGGCCGAGTTGCACGCGCAGGCCGTGACCGAGCTGTTCGAGGCCATCGCCGCCATCGAGCGGGCGGCGGCGGAGCTGGCGGCCGCGCGCATCACCCCCGCCGAGCTGGAGCGGCTGCGCCGGCTGCAAGTCGAGATGGAGGCGCATCACGCCGCCGGGGCGCTCGCCCCCTATTTCGCCCTCAACCAGCAGATCCACGCGCTGATCGTCGCCTGCGCCCGCAACGGTCCGTTGCGGGAGGCGCACGAGGCCCTGCACGCCCGGGCCGAGATCGCCCGCCGCCGGGCCCTCGACAGCCGGGCACGCTGGGACGAATCGGTCGCCGAGCACCGGGCGATCCTGGCCGCCTTCGAGACCGGCGACGCGGCGGGCGCGGGCCGGCTGCTCGCCGACCATGTCGGCCATACCGGCACGGCCCTGCTCGCCGGCCTCGCCCGGCCGGATGCCGCCTGACCTTGGAAAGAATCCCGATGCGCCTGCTGCTTCTCAACCCCAATACCAGCCGCGACGTGACCGAGCTGATGCGCGCCACCGGCACTGCCGCCGCCGCTCCCGGCACCGAGATCCTCGCCCTGACGGCGCCGCGGGGCGTGCCCTACATCGCGACCCGGGCCGAGGCGCAGATCGGCGGCGCCATCGCGCTGGAGATGCTGGCCGAGGCGCCGCCGGTCGATGCCGCGATCATCGCGGCCTTCGGCGATCCGGGCCTGTTCGGCGCCCGCGAGCTGTTCGATCATCCCGTGATCGGCCTCGCCGAGGCGGCGATGCTGTCGGCCTGCCTGCTCGGCCGCCGGTTCGGCCTCGTCACCTTCGCCCGCGCCCTGGTGCCCTGGTACGAGGAAACCGTCGCCGCGCACGGGTTGGGCCAGCGCTGCGCCGGCGTGCGGGCGCTGGAGGGCCGCTTCGGGACCCTGTCGGGCGTCCAGGAGGAGAAGGAGGCGCAGCTGATCGACCTCGCGCACGCGGCGGTCGAGGAGGACGGCGCCGACGTGCTGATCTTCGCCGGCGCGCCGCTGTCGGGCCTCGGCGCCCGGGTGCGCGACCGTCTGCCGGTGCCGGTGGTCGATCAGGTGGTGGCGGCGGTCAAGCTCGCCGAGGCCATCGTCGCGCAGGCGCCCCGCAAGGCCACGGCCGGCACCTTCCGCCGGCCGGACGCGAAGCCGAGCAGCGGTCTCGCGCCGGCCCTGGCGGCGCGGATCGGACGGGCGGATTGATACGAAATCCGGAAGATCACTTCCGGATTTCGTATCAAAGCCCGCGCGGTGAAGCCGTAGGCTTCACACACCTGAGCGAAGCCGAAATCCGCATTGCGAAGCAATCAATCGGATTTCATATGACCGGGCCCGGGCAGGGTCCGGTGTCTTGACCGATATCTTGGGCGCGGCTGGGTCGTCGGACGGCTCAGCCGCCGCTGCCCGCCTCGTCCTGGCAGCGGATCAGCTTGGTCGCCCCCGCCGCCCGGTCCGGCTCGGCGAGGCGGAACTCGCCGGTCTCGGGGTCGCGGATGCGCAACTGCCCGGTGGCGATGCCGAAATGCGCGCCGTGGAGCCGGAGCTTGCCGCGCTCGACCAGGATCTTCACGCACGGGAAGGTCATCAGGTTGCGCAGGCTGTTCGCCACCGTGGCGAATTCGAGCTGCTCGAGGTAATCGGCCCCCGCGGCTCGTCGCCGAGCGCCTCCGCCGCCGGGCGGATCAGCGAGACCCAGCGGCCGATGAAGTCGCCCGGCGAGAGCGGCGCCGCGTCATCCGCATAGGCGCGCACGCCGCCGCAGCGGGCGTGGCCCAGAACCACGATGTGCTTCACCTTGAGCGCCTGGACGGCGAATTCGAGCGCCGCCGAGGTGCCGTGATACTCGCCGCCGGTCTCGAAGGGCGGGACCAGGTTGGCGACGTTGCGCACCACGAACAGCTCGCCCGGCCGCGCGTCGAAGATCACCTCCGGCGAGACCCGGCTGTCGCAGCAGCTGATGATCAGGATCTCGGGGCTCTGCCCCTCGGCGAGGCTGGCGTAGCGGTCCTGCTCGCGCACGAACCGGTCGTCGAGGAAGGCGCGGTAGCCCTCCGTGAGCGCTTCGGGAAACGGGGTCGCGTCGGCCATGGGTCGCGTTCCTTGATCAAGGGTCTGCGACAGGCTTACGCCGCGCCAGGCCCCCAGGACAACGTCACCACCTCGGGGATCGCCTCGCCGGCCATGAGCCTTTTGGCCAGGGCGGCGAGCCCTTGCGGCTCGACCCGCTCCCCGGTCGCGGCGAGTTCGTCGAGCGGCCACCAGCGGGTGCCGTAGACCGGGTTGTCCTCGGTCTCGGCCAGCCGGCTGGTATCGACGGTGTCGTCGGGCAGCCGGACCACGAAGTAGCGCTCGCGGGCGAAGCGCGGCTTGTTGAACAGGGTGAAGGCGCCGTCGCAGCGCGCGACCTGGGGCCCGAGCGGCGCATCCTTCACGCCGATCTCCTCCTCCAGCTCGCGCCGGCAGGCTTCCTCGGGCGTCTCGCCGGGCTCGATGCCGCCGCCGGGCATGAACCAGAACGTCCGGTCCCCCGGCCGGCCCGGATCGACGTCGCGCGAGGCCTCGTAGGCGATCAGGAGGAGGCGGCCCTTCGGGTCGAGCACCAGGGCGCGGGCGATGTCGCGGGTGGGCATGTCGGTCATGGGGTGGCCTCGTTGAGGGGAAGCGTCCAGATCGCGGCCGGCAGGCCGTGGGCGTCGCGCTCCGGCGGATCGGGATAGGACACCCCGCAGCCCTTGGCGATGGCCCGCGCCACGGTGAGCGCCGCCAGGGCGTCGAGGAGGTCGTCGGGCTTGGCGCCGCGCGGCGGCACGAGGTCCGCCGGCAGGCCGGCGCGGGCGAGGAGGCCGCGCCGCAGGGCCGCGCCCTCGGGCTTGCGCTTCGCGTGGGGCAGGGGCGTGCCGCCGTGGAGGCCCTGGAAGGCGAGTTCCGGATGGACCTCGTAGACCCGCGCCTGCAACCCGGGCCGGGTGCGCAGGAGGGCGTCCGCCTCGCGGATGCGCGGGAAGAGGGCGTTGGCCGGCGGGGAGGGGGCGAAGGGCTGGGTCTCGGGCCGACGCGACAGGGCGATGGCGGCGGTATAGTCGGGCGCGTAGACCACGCTGCGGCATGAGGTCGGGAAGACCGAGGCGCGCCGCGGACCCAGCAGCGCCCGCACCAGGACCTCGGCGGTGCGGCCGCCGGGGCCGACCCGGTCGGGCAGGCCGATCGGGATGTCGACCGCCACGATCGTCGGAGCTTCCGGGGCGTCGCAGATCGCCGCGAGGCTCGGCAGGACCCGGATGCGGATGTCTTCGGAGTCGCCGTCGCTCGGCCCGAAGACCGCGACCCAGCCGCCCGGGCACCCGTCCACCCCCGCGACCCACGTCATGCGCCGTTCCCCGCTCTGGGCGGGATCTAGGGCGGGGAGGGCGGTTGTCGCGAGGCGTGCCTTTGCCGAGATCGTTCTTCCAACCCGCGACCTCATCCTGAGGTGCGAACGGAGTGAGCCTCGAAGGAGGGCTCCAGACATCACTGAGACTTCTGGAGCCCTCCTTCGAGGTCAGCCGATTTTCAATCGGCTAACACCTCAGGATGAGGTTCTGGGTGGGGTAAGACGGCTTGCCGTCGTGGGATGCGTTCACGTCGAGGCCGCGACAGGGCATACGGATCCCGGGCTCCGCATCGCGGCCCCGGGATGACCCTGAGGATGTCAGATTGGCCGGCGGGACAATGCGCGTCACGCCGCCTTGGCGTAGCGCGACTCCGCCAAGTCCTGATGGTCGATCTCCGGCGCCCGGCCGCCGATCAGGTCGGCGAGCAGGCGGCCCGAGCCGCAGGCCATGGTCCAGCCGAGCGTGCCGTGGCCGGTATTGGTGTAGAGGTTGTCGTAGGCCGTGGCGCCGACGATCGGGGTGCCGTCCGGAGTCATCGGGCGCAGGCCCGTCCAGAACTTCGCCTGGGAGACGTCGCCGCCCTGCGGGAAGAGGTCGAGGACCGAGCGCTCGAGCGTCGCCCGGCGCGGGCCTCGCAGGGCGTTGCTGAAGCCGGCGAGTTCCGCCGTGCCGCCGACCCGGATGCGGTCGCCGAGCCGGGTGATCGCCACCTTGAAGGTCTCGTCCATCACGGTCGAGACCGGGGCGGCCTCGGCATTCGTGATCGGCAGGGTCAGGGAATAGCCCTTCACCGGATAGACCGGGATCTCGATGCCGAGCGGCTTCAGCATCATCGGGGTGTAGCTGCCCATGGCGGCGACGTACGTGTCCGCCGTCAGCACCTCGCCGCCGGCGAGGCCCACGCCGGCGATCCGGCCGCCCTCCTGGCGAAGCGAGGTGATCGTCGCGCCGTAGCGGATCGTGACGCCCATGCTCTCGCAGATCACGGCGAGGCGCTGCGTGAAGAGATGCGCGTCGCCGGTCTCGTCGCCCGGCAGGCGCAGGCCGCCCACGAAGGAGCCGGCGACCCGGGCCAGCGCCGGCTCGGCCGCGATGCAGCCGGCGGGGTCCAGCACCTCGTAGGGCACGCCGTACTCGTCGAGCACGCCGGTATCGTCGCCGACATGGTCGAGCTGCTTCTGGGTGCGGAAGAGCTGGAGCGTGCCCTTCTCGCGGTGATCGTAGGTGATGCCGGTCTCGGTGCGCAGGTCGCGCAGCACGTCGCGGCTGTACTCGGCGAGCCGCACCATCCGGCCCTTGTTGCGGCGATACGCATCCTCGGTGCAGTTCGCCAGCATGCGCGCAAGCCAGCCGTAGAGCTTGGGCTCCAGGCTCGGCCACAGCACCAGCGGGCGGTGGCGCATCATCAGCCACTTCATCGCCTTGACCGGGATGCCCGGGGCGGCCCACGGCGCCGAGTAGCCCGGCGAGACCTGGCCGGCATTGGCGAAGCTGGTCTCGAGGCCGGCGCCCGGCTGGCGATCGAGCACCGTGACCTGGTGGCCGGCCTTGGCGAGGTAGTAGGCCGAGGTGATGCCGACCACGCCGCCGCCGAGGATCAGAACGCGCATCGCGAAAAATTCCTTGAGTCGCGCCCTGCGGTGTCCATGCCCGACCCGGCGCCCGGTCGATGTTCAGAGTGTCGCGCAAGGATCGCCGAATTTCCCGCCGGACTGGCGCAGGATCTGCGACTTCATGCTATCACACGGCATGATCTGCGGCTTGACGACAGGATCTTGCGTGATGGCCGGACGGGACGAGATCGACGCGCGCATGCTGCGCGTCCTGCGCGACGACGGGCGCATCAGCAACGCCGATCTCGCCGTCAAGGTCGGCCTGTCGCCCTCGGCCTGCCTGCGCCGCCTGCGGCTGCTCGAACAGAACGGCACCATCCGCGGCTACACCGCCCTGATCGAGGCCGACGAGCGCGAGCATCACATGGTGGTGCTGACCCAGATCACCCTGGAGCGGCAGACCGAGGAATCGCTCAACCGCTTCGAGGCGGCGGTGCGCCGCTGCCCGGAGGTGCGCGACTGCTACCTGATGACCGGCCTGTCCGATTACCTGATGCGGATCGAGGTGGCGGATGCCGGCGATTACGAGCGCCTGCACAAGGAGGTGCTGTCGCGCCTGCCGGGGGTGGCGCGGATCCAGTCGAGCTTCGCGATCCGGACGGTGGTGGGGCGGGGGTAGGGCTTGACGAAATCTCAAAATGAGATACTATTTGCTCTAATGTTCGGTTCGCCATTCGTCCAGTCCAACGCTTTGAGGTGGATGCGCGGCTTCGAGGTCGCAAAGGCTTTAAGCGGGAGATCCCTGACAGGATGCGCGTCATCTCGAACAAGAAGCTTCTTGAATTTGCGGTGGTCCACGCGGCTGCCGCGAAGCCGCTTCAGGCATGGCGCAAGATCATAGAGGCAAATGCGTTTTCGAATTTTGCGGAATTGAAGGCGGTCTTTAATGCAACGGATCGAGTGAAAAGTTTTTACGTATTTGATGTTGGTGGCAACAAATACCGCATCGTCACATCTATTCATTTCAACACACAAAAAATGTTTGTACGGCATGTGTTCACGCATAAGGAGTACGACGCATGGGATGCCTGCCCCTGAGCCGCGACGACGTCGCCACGCTCACCCATCATTTCGAGGTCATCACGCGGCAAGTTCCGCTGCACCCGATCGCCGACGATGAACAGTATGAGGTAGCAGTCGCCGCGATGAACGGCCTCATCGACGCCGGGGCGGGTGACGAAGGCCACGCCTTAGCCCCACTCCTCGGTCTCCTCGGCGAATTCATCGCCGCTTACGAGGATGCCACGTCCCCCCGGCCCGACGCGCCGCCGGCCGAGGTGCTGCGCCTGCTGATGGAGCAGCACGGACTCAAGCAGGGCGACCTGCCAGAGATCGGCAGCCAGGGCGTCGTCTCGGAAATCCTGAGCGGCAAGCGCGAAGTGAACAAGAACCAGATCGCGCGCCTGTCGGAGCGTTTCAGCGTCAGCCCGGCGACGTTCTTCTGAGCCTGCGCTTCACGCGAAATACGCCGGCCACCGCGCCCGGATCTCGTCGCCGAGCGCGATCGACTTCGACAGGTGATCGCGCAGGGCCTCCTGCGCCGCCTCCGGTGTTCCCTCGCCGAGCGCCGCCACGATCCGCCGGTGATCGGCGACGATCTGCTGCGCCTTGCCCTCCACTGGCAGGTGCAGGCGGCGCAGGCGGTCGATATGGCCGCTGCGGCGGCGGATCAGGTCCCACAGGTGGGGGACGGAGGCGGCCTCGCACAGGGTGCGGTGGAAGGCCTCGTCGCTGGCCGAGAGCCGGGCGAAATCGCCCTCCTCGGCGAAGATCGCCTGCTCGGCCACGAAGGCCTGGAGGCGGGCCAGCAGCGCCCGGTCGGGCGCCTGTGCCAGGGTGCGGACCACCTCCTGCTCGACGGCGCGGCGCAGGAACTGCGCCTGGCGGGCGCCCGCGAGATCGATGCGGCTCACCACCGTCGACGATTGCGGGAAGATGTCGACCAGTCCCTCTTCCTGGAGCCGCAGCAGCGCGTCGCGGATCGGGGTGGCGCTCAAGCCGAAGCTCGCTTGCAACTCGGGCCGCGACAGCACCGTGCCGGGCGCGAGATCGAGCGAGACGATCTTCTCCCGGATGAGGTCGAAGACCTGCGGGGCGGCGTGGCGCGAGCGGTCGCGCAGACGCTGCGCACCGGCGAAGACGGCGTTCATGATCGAACTCGAAGGGTGACGACGCGAGGATTGCGGCCCTCGGGCACGAGCCTAGCACGGCCCGATCCCGGTTGACATACTAATGCATTACCATTTTAGTGAAGGGGTCAGGCCAAACACTAACAACCGGCTGGCATGCGCCCGTCGCCGGCGACAGGCGACCTCGGGAGAACGCCCATGATCCACTCGCCCGCACGCCGCGTCTTCGCGGCGGGCCTTCTCGCTGCCGGCGCTGTCCTGTCCGGCCTGGTCCCGGCCCTGGCGCAGCAGAAGAGCGAGATCGCGATCACGCGCCAGCCCGGCATCATCTACCTGCCGACCCACGTCATCGAGAAGCAGGGGCTGATCGAGAAGCACGCCGAGCGGCTGGGCGTGCCCGGCATCAAGACGAAGTGGCTCACCTTCACCGGCGGCGGCAGCCAGACCGACGCGCTGCTCGCCGGCAACGTCGACATCGTCAATACCGGCACCGGCAACCTGCTGCTGCTCTGGGACCGGACGCGGGGCGGGGTGAAGGGCATCGTCGCCACCTCGGCGCTGCCGCTGCTGCTCGTCAGCCGCGACCCGAAGATCAAGACGATCAAGGACATCGCGCCCGGCGACAAGGTCGCGGTGCCGACCGTGAAGGTCTCGACGCAGGCGATCCTCCTGCAGATGGCGGCGGGCGAGGCCTACGGCGCCGACCAGTCCGGCCGGCTCGACGCCAACACCGTGCAGCTCGGCCATCCCGACGCGGCGATCGCGCTCGCCAACCCGACCCACGAGATCAAGACCCATTTCGCGGCGCCGCCGTTCCAGTACGTCGAGTTGCGCAATGTGCCCGGCGCCCACATCGTCGCCCGCTCGCCCGACATCGTCGGCGGGCCGCTGACGCAAGGCCAGTTCTTCACCACCACCAAGTTCGCCGACGCCAACCCGAAGATCGTCCAGGCCGTGCGCGCGGCTTCCGAGGAGGCTCAAGATCTCATCCGCCGGGATACGCGCCAAGCAGTCGAGATCTACCGCGAGGTGACCGGCGACAAGACCAGCGCCGAGGACCTGCTGGGCTACCTGAAGGAACCCGGCATGATGGAGTTCAACCTCCAGCCGCAAGGGACGATGCGGTTCGCCGAGCATCTCGGGCGGATCGGTACCCTGCGAACTAAGCCGAAGGCCTGGACCGACTATTACCTGCCGGTCGCTCACGACCTCAGCGGCAGCTGAGGGGAGGACATAGCATGACCGCCCTCCTCGACGTCCGCGGCGTCACGCTCCGCTACAAGACCCCCAACGTGCTCGTCACCGCGACCGAGCGCGTCAGCTTCCAGGTCGACACCTCCGACCGCTTCGTGCTGCTCGGCCCGTCCGGCTGCGGCAAGTCCACCCTGCTCAAGGCGGTGGGCGGCTACCTGCATCCGAGCGAGGGCGAGATCCGCATCAAGGACCGGGTGGTCAAGGAGCCCGGCGCCGACCGGATGATGGTCTTCCAGGAATTCGATCAGCTCCTGCCCTGGAAGACGGTGCTGGAGAACGTCACCTTCCCGCTCCTCAACGCCCGCAAGATGAGCCGCCGCGAGGCCGAGGAGCGGGCGCGGGCCTATATCGAGAAGGTCGGCCTGACGCGGGCCATCGACAGCTATCCCCACACCCTCTCGGGCGGCATGAAGCAGCGCGTCGCCATCGCCCGCGGCATGGCGATGGAGCCCGACATCCTGCTGATGGACGAGCCCTTCGCGGCCCTCGACGCGCTCACCCGGCGCACCTGCCAGGACGAGCTGCTGCAGCTCTGGGAGGAGACCAAGTTCACGGTGCTGTTCGTCACCCATTCGATCGCCGAGGCGATCAAGATCGGCAACCGCATCCTGCTGCTCTCGCCCCATCCGGGCCGGGTCAAGGCCGAGGTGCGCGACGTCGACAAGGTCTCGGCCCAGGACGGCAGCGCCGGCCAGCTCGAACAGCAGATCCACGACCTGCTGTTTTCCGACGAACCCGCGCATCACTGATCGCCCGTCGAGGAGGCAACCCATGAGCACCACGGCGAGCACCACGACGGGCACCCCAACGCGCCCCGCCATGCCGGCCCGCATCATCATGAGCGAGGCGGCGCCCGCCGCCGACGGCGCGGTCGAGCGCCAGCTCGGCACCGCGGAGATCCTGTGGAACTCGGGCTTCGTCCGCAAGACCGTGATCATCGTCGTGCTGGCGCTGGTCTGGGAGGTCTATGCCCGGATCCTCGACAACCCGCTCCTGTTCCCGACCTTCTCCGACACCGTCACGACGCTCTACGACCAGACGATCGACGGCACGATCCCGAGCCGGGCGTTGTCGTCGATCAAGGTGCTGCTGATGGGCTACGTCGCCGGCATCCTGCTCGCCGCGACGCTGACCATGCTGGCGATCTCGACCCGCATCGGCACCGACTTCCTCGAGACGATGACGGCGATGTTCAATCCCCTGCCGGCCATCGCGCTGCTACCGCTGGCGCTGATCTGGTTCGGCCTCGGCAACGGCAGCCTGGTCTTCGTGCTGGTCCACTCGGTGCTGTGGGCGGTGGCGCTCAACACCCATTCGGGCTTCCGCGGCGTGTCGAACACGCTCAGGATGGTCGGGCGCAATTACGGTCTCAAGGGGCTCCCCTACGTCAGCAAGATCTTGATCCCGGCGGCCTTCCCGTCGATCCTCACCGGCCTCAAGATCGGCTGGGCCTTTGCCTGGCGCACGCTCATCGCGGCGGAACTGGTCTTCGGCGTGTCGTCGGGGGCGGGGGGACTGGGGTGGTTCATCTTCGAGAACCGCAACCTCCTCGACATACCGGCGGTGTTCGCGGGCTTGCTCACCGTGATCATCATCGGCCTCGTGGTCGAGAACCTGATCTTCCGCACGCTGGAGCGGCGGACGGTGCAGAAATGGGGCTTGCAGCACTGAGTTCCCAACCCTCCCCCCTCTGCGGGGGAGGGTGCCCGGCGGAGCCGGGCGGGAGAGGGGACGCCGCTTCCGGAAAGGTCGCGACCCTCATGAAGGGCGCCACCTGGAACAGCGTCGCGCTGCCCCTCTCCCGGCCCGCTCCGCGGGCCACCCTCCCCCGCAGAGGGGGGAGGGTTCACGGCGGCGCGCCCCGGCAACGGAACGAACGAAACCAACAGGAGCCGAAAACCATGGCCCGCGACCCGCTCCCCCCGCCCGACCTCGAACCCGGCACCATCCCGGACGGCCCGCAAGTCGTGCGCCGCGACCCCGCCTCCTTGCGCTCCGCCCGCTGGTTCGGCCCGGCCGACCTGCGCTCCTTCGGGCACCGCTCCCGCGCGATGCAGATGGGCTACGCCCCGGAGGAATGGACCGGCAAACCGGTCATCGCGATCCTCAACACCTGGTCCGACCTCCAGCCCTGCCACGCCCACTTCAAGCACCGCGTCGACGACGTGAAGCGCGGGATCCTGATGGCGGGGGGCTTTCCCGTCGAACTCCCGGCGATCTCGGTCTCCGAGAGCTTCGTCAAGCCGACCACCATGCTCTACCGCAACATGCTGGCGATGGAGACCGAGGAGCTGTTGCGCTCCCACCCGGTCGACGGCGCGGTGCTGATGGGCGGCTGCGACAAGTCCACGCCGGGCCTGCTGCTCGGCGCCACCAGCATGAACCTGCCGGCGATCTACATCCCGGCCGGCCCGATGCTGCGCGGCAACTGGCAGGGCAAGGTGCTGGGCTCCGGCTCCGACAGCTGGAAGTACTGGGATGAACTCCGCGCCGGCAAGATCACCGACCAGGACTGGCTCGGGATCGAGGGCGGCATCGCCCGTTCCTACGGCACCTGCATGACCATGGGCACGGCCTCGACCATGACGGCCATCGCCGAGGCCGTCGGCATGGTGCTGCCCGGCGGCTCGTCGATCCCGGCGGCCGATGCCGGCCATATCCGGCTGTCCTCGGAATCCGGCCGGCGCATCGTCGACATGGTGTGGGAGGATCTGACACCCCAGCGGATCCAGACCCGGGAGGCCTACGAGAACGCCATCGCGGTCGCGATGGCGATGGGCTGCTCGACCAACGCGATCATCCATCTGATCGCCATGGCGCGCCGGGCCGGCCACGCCATCGGCCTCGACGATTTCGAGCGCTACAGCCGCATCGTGCCGGTGATCGGCAACGTCCGCCCGAGCGGCAACACCTACCTGATGGAGGACTTCTTCTACGCCGGCGGCATCCGGGCGCTGATGAACGAGATCCGCGAGCACCTGCATCTCGACTGCCTGACGGTCAGCGGCCGAACGCTCGGCGAGACGATCGAGGGCGCCAAGGTCCACGATGCGGACGTGATCCGGCCGCTGTCGAACCCGGTCTACGGCCAGGGCTCGCTGGCGGTGCTGAAGGGCAACCTGGCGCCGAGCGGCTGCGTCATCAAGCCGGCGGCGATGGACCAGCGCTTCCTCAAGCATTCGGGCCCGGCGCTCGTCTTCGACGATTACCCGTCGTTGAAGGCCGCGATCGACGACGAGACTCTCGACGTCACCGCCGACCACGTGCTCGTGCTGCGCAATGCCGGACCGCAGGGGGGGCCGGGCATGCCGGAATGGGGCATGCTGCCGATGCCGAAGAAGCTCCTGAAAGAGGGTCACCGCGACATGCTGCGCCTGTCGGATGCGCGGATGAGCGGCACCAGCTACGGCGCCTGCGTGCTTCACGTCGCGCCGGAATCCTTCATCGGCGGGCCGCTGGCGTTGCTCCGCACCGGCGACATCGTCAGCGTCGACGTCGAGGCAAGGGCGATCCGCATGGAGGTCTCGGACGAGGAACTGGCGCAGCGGCGCGCCGCCTGGACCCCGCCGGCGCCGCGCTACGAGCGCGGCTACGGCGTGATGTTCTCGCGCCACATCCAGCAGGCGGACGAGGGCTGCGACTTCGACTTCCTGCGCACCGAGTACGGCGCCCCGGTGCCCGAGCCGGCGATCTACTGATACGGACCGGGCGAGAACCCGGAGCACGACGATGACCCGCCCCAAGGGAACCGCTGCCGCGACCGGCCGCTCGCTACGGCTCTACCGCGGGGCGGGCGCCCCCCACGCCGCCATGGAGGCGCTCTACGCCCGCCTCGTACGGCCGGGCGACCTGGTGTTCGATGTCGGCGCCCATGTCGGGGATCGCGTCGCGGCCTTCCGGCGCCTCGGCGCCCGGGTCGTGGCGTTGGAGCCGCAGCCCGGGCCGCACCGGGCGCTCCGCCTGCTCCACGGCCGCGACGCGGGCGTGACGCTGGTCGCGGCGGCGGTCGGCGACGAGGCCGGCGAGGTCGTGTTCCACCTCAACTCGGCGAACCCGACCGTCTCCTCGGTCTCGGCCGAGTTCGTCGCCGGGGCGGCGGCCGCGCCGGGCTGGGAGGGGCAGGTCTGGGACCGGACGATCACGGTGCCGGCCACGACCCTCGACCGGCTGATGGCCGAGCACGGGCGCCCGGCCTTCGTGAAGATCGATGTCGAGGGCTTCGAGGACCGGGTGCTGGCGGGGCTCTCCGAGCCGCTGCCCGCGCTGTCCTTCGAGTTCACCACCATCGCCAGGGACGTGGCGCTCCGCTGCCTCGACCGGCTGGCGGCTCTCGGCCCCTACGGGTTCGATGTCGCACTCGGCGAGAGCCAGGTGTTGCGCTTCGGGCGCCCGATCGGCCGCGACGACATGGCGGCGCATCTGATGGCGCTGCCGCAGGCGGCGAATTCCGGGGATGTCTACGCGGTTCTCCGGACCTGAAGGTTCGTTTGAGTTGCGAGCGCACCATCGCATTGGTTTTTCAATCCCATTCGCGGCCTCGTCCTGAGGTGTCAGTCCATCGGAGATGGGCTGACACCTCAGAGCCTGTTTGAGCAGGATTTCTATCTAATATTTGAGGCGGACGGGATCATCCTACCCGCTAACCTCATCCTGAGGTGCGAACAAAGTGAGCCTCGAAGGAGGGCTCCAGGGATCGCCGAGGCTTCTGGAGCCCTCCTTCGAGGTCAGTCGATCTGCAATCGACTAACACCTCAGGATGAGGTGGAATGGTAGGATATCTCCTGATTTTTCTCAGTTTTTGTCAAATCACGCTGCTCAAACGGGCTCTAAGCATGATGTTGAGGGAAGGATTTCTGATTTCTTAAGGTTCAGCCGACGCTGCCGCTCCAGCAGTCACGTCGATGTCCGCGCCGTTGGGAAGTCCTTTACGCCTCGTGCGCGACGCAGGGATCGGGTTGCACGGGAGAGCGGCATGGGCGGTCGGATCGGGATCGGTATGGCGGCGATGCTCGGCACGCTGTGGCTCACCGGAGCGGCCCAGGCCGGCGCGCCGGACCGGACGCAGCGCCTTCTCGATGCGATGACGCGTCACGACCTGTGCGCGCGGGACGATGCGGAGCTCAAGCGGCTCCGCCGCGATCTGTCGAAACCCTCCGCCGCGAGGGTCGGCCCCAAACGATAGAGGGCGGATGCCGGCCCGGGGCCGGCACCGATCCGTCGGCCGGCTCAATCGGCCGAGCGCACGATCTTGGTGATGGCGAGCGGGGGCTTGCCGGATTTCTCGGCGATGTCGCGGTCCTGCTCCTCGATCACCTGGCGGACGGCGCCGTCGACGTCGTGCTCGAGGGTGGCGGTCCGGGGCACCCGGCGGTTGGAGCGGCGCGAGCCGTCCTCGTAGTAGACGTCGAACAGGACGTAGCCCGTGTCCTGCACTTTCGGCTTCTGCTTCGAACGCAGCATGGTCGTTGACTCTTCTTGGCGGCGGGGCACACGGCGCGACGGCGCGACCGGGGGGCCACGCCGACAGGCGGCCCGCGCCGCGAGGGGGAGGATCGATCGGACGATGGCGGTCCTTCGGGCGCCTCGTCGGGGGCCTGCCTCGGAGGGGCGGGCGCGCGACGCGAACGAGGATATGGGCCCGAACGCCGTCGAACGCCAGCGCGAAGCGCCAGCGTCGATGCCGCATTGCAGGACAACGAGAGGAGCGGCCCGGCGATCAGCCGGTATACATCACCGCCGCCACCGGGGCGGCCTTGCGCGGCGCGGTGTGGGTCATCGCCCAGATCGACCAGGCGGCGAGGCCCGAGCAGGAGAGCAGCACCAGCCCGCGGACGTAGCGGCCGCGGTGGATGTCGCGCACGGCATAGACCGGCATCAACGCCGCCTTGGCGAGGTTGCGCAGGGCCAGAACCATCAGGATCGCCAGGAAGGCCGTCACTGTCCCGAGCATGTCCATCCCCCAAGGCCGTGAGCCGTGGCGGAGCTTATCCCCGCAACACGACGAAACGAAGCCACCCGCCCGAAATAATCGCTGCGACGTGTCAACTCGGCCACAGCGATCCTGCATCTCGAATGGTTAACGATGCGTAACGGCGATCTGCCGGATCGCTGCGGCTCATCGCACCCGCGTGAAGTCCGGCCCCGCATAGGCGCGCACCGCGCTGCCGCCCCGATCCGCCACCGTGACGGTCGGGCCCAGCCCCGTCCGACTCCGATCGTCAGTAGCCCCTTGCCGCATCGACGGTATCCGGCGGCAGCCTTCCCTCGCGCACCGCGTCGGCCGCGGCGAGCAGGGTGCGGGCGACGGCCTGGGGGCTCGCCTCGCAGGCCTCGTGCGGGGTGATGCGGATCGCCGGATGGTCCCAGAACGGGTGCGCGGGCGGCAGCGGCTCGGTGGCGAACACGTCGAGGGCGGCACCCGCGAGACGGCCGGACTCGAGCGCCGCCAGGAGATCGGCCTCGACCAGGTGCTCGCCGCGGCCGACCTGGATGAGGAAGGCACCGGAACGCAGGGACGAGAAGAGGCGCGTATCGAGAATGGCGCGGGTTTCCGGCGTCAGCGGCAGCAGGTTGACCAGGACTTCCGTGTCGCCGAGCATCCCTGCCAGCCCGTCCGGGCCGTGATGATGGGTGACGCCGGGATCGGCCGTTTGCGGCGTGCGGCTCCAGGCCCGCACCGGGAAGCCGAGGGCAGCGAGATCACCGGCGACCCGCCGGCCGATCTTCCCGTAGCCGAGAATCCCGACCGGCACCGCGCTCGCATCCCGCGGATAGAGGCGGCGCCAGATCCGGTCGCGCTGGTTGTCGGCGTAAGCCGCGAAACGGCGCTGGTGGCCGATGACGTGCCAGAGCACGAAGCCCGACATCGCCCGCGCCTGATCGGGATCGACCACCCGCACCACCGGCAGGTCCGGCGGCCGACCGGGGCAGGCGAGGAGATTGTCGACCCCCGCCGCGATCGAGCACAGGGCGGCGAGGTTGGGGTAGCGCGCCAGTGCGTCGGCCGGCGGGCGCCAGCCCAGGGCCAGGCGCACCCGCTCGGGGTTCGGCGCGGGGTGATCCACGATCTCGACGTGATCGGCGATCTCGGCGAGCGCCGCGCCGAACAAGCCGCGCAGGTCGGTGGTCGCGCTCAAGAGCACGCAGGGAAGGCGGTCCATCGTCAGATCTGTTCGGGCAGAGGTGTCATCGAATTCGGGAAGGAGGTGGAATGTCCCATCACAACCTCATCCTGAGGTGCTGGCGATCGAGGATCGCGTGCGACTGAAAGGAGCCTCGAAAGAGGGCTCCAGTTCGCTCGGAGACTTCTGGAGCCCTCCTTCGAGGTCAGTCGATTTTCAATCGACCAACACCTCAGGATGAGGTCGATGATTGGAAGGACGGAATCACGGGACCCTCACGCCGCCTGCCGCACCCGGCCCGGCACCGCCTCCAGCAGCGCGCGGGTATAGGGATGCTCAGGGTTGGCGAAGAGCGCGCTCGCGGTCTTCAGCTCGACGATCTCGCCCTGGCGCATCACCGCGATCCGGTCGCAGATCTGTGCCGCGACGCGCAGATCGTGGGTGATGAACAGCATCGACAGGCCGAGCCGCGCCTTCAGGTCTTCCAGCAGCGCCAGCACCTGGGCCTGGACCGAGACGTCGAGGGCGGAGACCGCCTCGTCGGCGACCAGCACCTCGGGTTCGAGCGCGAGCGCCCGGGCGATGCCGATGCGCTGGCGCTGGCCGCCGGAGAATTCATGGGGAAAGCGCTCCAGCGCCTTCTCGTCGAGGCCGACGAGGGAGAGGAGCCGGCGCGCCCGCTCCATCGCCTCCGCCGGCGGGACCCCATGCGCCACCGGCCCGTCGGCGATGATCCGGCCCACGCTGCGGCGCGGGTTGAGCGAGGCGAAGGGGTCCTGGAACACCATCTGGATCCGGCTGCGGGCCTGGCGCAGGGCCTCGCCCTTGAGCCCGGTCAGGTCGGTGTCGCCGAGGCGCACGGCCCCGGCATCGGGCTCGATCAGCCGCATGACGAGACGCGCGACCGAGGATTTGCCCGAGCCCGATTCCCCGACGAGGCCCAGCGTCTCGCCGCGATGGAGCGTGAAGGCCACGTCCCGGGCCGCCGCGGTGCGGCGCTTCGGCTTCCACAGCCCGCCGCCGGTGACGTAGGTCTTCTGCAGGCCCGCCACCTCGACCGCCTTCGGCCCCGAGAGGGGAGGGCGGGCCGGCGGGTCCATGGTCGGCACGGCGGCGAGCAGGGTCCTGGTATAGGCGGCCTGCGGCCGGCCGAGCACGGCGCTCGCCGGCCCCTCCTCGACCACCCGGCCGTGGCGGAGCACCAGCACCCGGTCGGCGATCTCCGCCACGACGCCGAAATCGTGGGTGATGAACAGGACCGCCATGTCGCGGCGGGTCTGGAGGTCGCGGATCAGCTTGAGGATCTGGGCCTGCGTCGTGACGTCGAGGGCGGTCGTCGGCTCGTCGGCCACCAGCACGGCGGGTTCGAGGGCGAGCGCCATCGCGATCATCGCCCGCTGGCGCTGCCCGCCGGAGAGCTGGTGGGGATAGGAGCGGACGATCTGCTCGGGGTTGGGCAGCCCGACCTCGCCGGCGAGCGCCACCGCGCGGGCGCGGCGCTCCTTGGAGGTGAGGAGGCCGTGGGCCTCGAACATCTCGGCCATCTGGTCGCCGATCCGCATCAGCGGATTGAGCGCCGTCATCGGCTCCTGGAAGATCATCGCGATCCGCCGGCCGCGGGTGTCGCGCCAGCCGGCGTCGTCCTGCGCCAGCAGGTCGGTCTCGCCGAGGCGGATCGTGCCCGAGACCGGCCGCACCGCCTTCGGCAGCAGGCCCATCAGGGCGTGGGCGCACATCGACTTGCCGGAGCCCGATTCGCCGACGAGGCACAGGATCTCGCCGGCTACCAGATCGAACGACACGCCGTCGACGGCGTTCGCCCGGTCGCCGCCCTGCGGCAGGGCGAGGCTCAAATCGCGGACCGAGGCGGCGATCCGTCGGGGGGCGGCATCCATCGCAGCGCAATCCATCTCAGCGCTCTCGGGACAGGCGCGGGTTGAGGGCGTCGTTCAGCCCCTCGCCGATCAGGTTGAGGGCGAGCACGGTGAGGAGGATGAGCAGGCCCGGGAAGGCGGTGATCCACCAGGCCTGCCGGATCACCGTGCGGCCGGCCCCGACCATGAAGCCCCAGGACATCCGGTTCGGGTCGCCCAGGCCGAGGAACGACAGCGAGGATTCGAGCAGGATCGCGGTGGCGACCATCAGCGAGGCCAGGACCACGATCGGCGACAGGGTGTTGGGCAGCACCTCCCGCCGCAGGATGGTGAAGGTGGTCTGGCCCGTGACGATCGCCGCCTGGACGTATTCGCGCGAGCGTAAACTCAGCACCTCGCCCCGCACCAGCCGGGTCACCGGCGGCCAGCTCACCAGCGCGATGGCGAGGATCATCGAGGACAGCGAGGGCTGGAGGATCGCGACGAGCACGATGGCGAGGGCGAAGCTCGGCACGGTCTGGAACAGCTCGGTGAAGCGCATGAGTGCATCGTCGACCCGGCCGCCGAGATAGCCGGCGAGCGCGCCGAGCGGCACGCCGATGAGCAGAGCGGCGAGCGTCGAGACCAGACCGACGATCAGCGACACGCCGGCCCCGTGCATCAGCCCGGCGGCGATGTCGCGCCCGAGCGCGTCGGTGCCGAGCGGCACCCGCTCCAGGGTGAAGGGCGGCACGAAGGGCCGCTGCACCATGCGCCAGGGCGAGGTCGGGTAGAGGATCGGCGCGAGAAGTGCCGCGGCGACGACGAGGGTCAGGATCACGAGGCCGAACACCGCGCCCGGATGGCGCAGGAAGGCGGAAAGCGGCCCGCGGCGGCGCGCGAGGCGGGGGGCGGCGAGCGGAACGGCGTCGTCCATCACGCCACCTCGATGCGGGGATCGACCGCGCGGTAGACCACGTCGGTGACGAGGTTGAAGACCAGCACCATCGCGGAGGAGATCACGAAGACGCCGAGCAGCAGGTTGTAGTCGCGCTGGAGCAGCGCCTCGTACATCAGCCGCCCGATCCCCGGCCAGGCGAAGACCGTCTCGGTGAGCACCGCGCCGCCGACCAGGGTGCCTGCCTGGAGGCCGGCGAGCGTCACCACCGGCAGGAGGGCGTTGCGCAGGATGTGCCGGCGCTGGATCACGCCTTCCGTCAGGCCCTTGGCCCGCGCCGTCTTCACGAAGTCGAGGCGCGAGACCTCCAGCATCGAGGAGCGGGTCATCCGCACGTAGACCGCCATGAAGAACAGCCCCAGCGTCATGGCCGGCAGCACCAGATGGTGGGCGATGTCGAGGGCGCGGGACAAGCCGGTGTAGCCCGCTCCCACGGTCTCGAAGCCGAAGCTCGGCAGCCAGTCGAGCCGGACCGAGAACAGCAGGATCGCCATCAGCGACACCCAGAACAGCGGCGTGGCGTAGAACAGCAGCGCGACGCCGGTGATCGCGGTGTCGGCGAGCGTTCCGGACCGCCGGGCTGCCAGCGCGCCGAGCAGCACCCCGAGGGAGAGCGAGATCGCGAAGGCGCTGCCGGTGAGCAGCAGCGTCGCCGGCAGCCGCTCGCCGATCAGCGTCGCCACCGGCATCTGCTGGCGCACCGAATAGCCGAGATCGAGCCCGGCCATGCTGCGAAGATACGCGCCGAGCTGGCTCGGCAGCGGCTGGTCGAGGGCGAATTTTTCCCGGAGCTGGGCGATGAAGGCCTCGTCGCCCGCCCCCGCCTCGCCGGCCATCACCAGGGCCGGATCGCCGGGAGCGAGGCGGATCAGGAAGAAGTTCAGGACCACGATGGCGAGGAGCACCACGATGCCCTTCGCGATCCGCCGCGCGATGAAACCCGCCATTCCGCTATCCCTCAGAGTCTGTTTGACTCACTCGACAGTCTTGCTCGACGGTCTTGATACCCTCCGCGTCATCCCGGGGCCGCGAAAGCGGAGCCCGGGATCCAGAACCGCTGATGGTTCAGGAAAAGGCGGATCGCGTTCCGCCTCTTCTTTGTCCACCTGAGGTTCTGGATTCCGGGCTCCGCTGTCGCGGCCCCGGAATGACGCGGTGGATGTGAGATCCGTCAAGGCCTGTCAAACGAGCTCTCAGCGCTCGATCCAGGCGTCCCGGAACCCGTCATTGACCCCAATGCCGGTGGTGACGAGGTCGTGGACCTTGCAGCGGGTGATGGTCGGGAATTGCAGCTCCAGGAGCCAGGCGTTCGGCGCGTCCTCGACGAGCGTCTTCTGCACCGCGTCGTAGATCGGCCGGCGCTGGTCGTCGCCGACCGCGACCGCGCCCTTCGCGAAGGCCTCGTCGACGCTCGGGTTGGAATAGCCCTCGACGTTGTTGAACGGCGAGCCCTTGGCGATCTGCGACGTGACGTAGTTGCGCCCGACCCCCAAGGCGGGGTCACCGTATTGGTAGAGGTAGGTGAAGGCGATGTCGTAATCCCAGTCGGAGGTCTTCTGGTTCCAGCCGGCGACGTCGGTCGCCACCAGCTCGACCTTGATGCCGGCATCCTCGAGGTTCTGCTTCACGGCCTCGGCCCAGCGCTGCCAGGTCTCGCCGTAGGGTAGCGGCAGCAGGCGCACCGTCTCGCCCTTGTAGCCGGATTCCTTCACCAGCGCCTTGGCCTTGGCCGGATTGTAGGAATACCTCGCCGCCTTGGCGTCGTAGTAGCGGACGGTGGAGGAGAACGGGCCGGTCGCCGGCTTGCCGAGCCCGTTCCAGACCACGTCGCGGGCGAAGTCGCGGTCCAGCGCGTAGGACACCGCCTGCCGGAACGCCTTGTTGGCGGTCGGGCCCTTGCGGTTGTTGAGCCAGAGCCAGGAATGCGGGCTGAAGAACTCCCAGCCCTTGGTGGTCGAGCAGGCGCCCTTGAGCGAGGACAGGCGCTGCACGTCGAAATTCTCGACCGAGCCGCCGGGCAGGATGTCGACCTTGCCGGTCTCGAACGCCACCGCGCGGGCGGCGGCGTCGGGGATCACGTGCCAGTAGATCTCATCGAGATAGGGTTTTCCCGCGACGTGATAGTTCGGGTTCTTCACCAGCCGGATGTAGGAGCCCTTCTTCCACTCCTTGAACATGTAGGGGCCGGTGCCGATCGGCGTGTTGTTGGCCGGGTTGGTCTTGTAGTCGGTGCCGGCATAGATGTGCTTCGGGATCATCGGCAGCGAGCCGACCTCGAAGATGCCGAGGAACGGGCCGAACGGCTCGGACAGGGTGAAGACCACGGTGTAGGGATCGGGCGCCGTCACGCTCGCGACGCGGGTGAGGTTGCCGCGGGCGCGGGCATGGGTCTGGCGCAGCAGCTCGACCGAGAAGACCACGTCGTCGGCGGTGAACGGCTTGCCGTCGTGCCAGGTGGCGTTCTTCACGAGCTTGAAGGTGTAGGTCTTGCCGTCCTCACCCATGCTCCAGCTCTCGGCGAGGCCGGGCAGGGGCTTGAGCGCCGAATCGTAGCGCAGCAGCCCCTCGTAGATGTTGCCGGCCACCATCTGGGTCGGGCCGTTCTGCACCATCGCCAGCATCAGGCCGGGCGGCTCGGGCTGGATCACCGCGTTGGCGGTGCCGCCGGGCTTCGGGGTCTGGGCGAAGGCCGCGCCGGCGAGCGCCAGGGAGAGCACGGTGCCGGCCATGAGCGTCTTGAGCATCAATTGTCCCTCTTGGTCCCTGTCGCGGCGTGGGAGTGCATGCACCACGAATGGCGCGCATTCTCCTCTCCCCGCCGGGCGGGGAGAGGGCTCCGGCGACCTTGTCGTCGACGGAGCGAGGCGTCAGCCGAGGGTGAGGGGGTGTTTCCGGAGGAGCCTCATACGTCGAGACCCCCTCACCCTCGCCCTTCGGGCTCGCTGCCGACCCGGCGAGGGGTCGGCAGCCCTCTCCCCGCCCGCGGGGAGAGGAGGAACCCGCGCTCCGTGCGGCAGCGGCCGGTTTGCTCGGCTCTACTCTTTGTAATCCGGGTCGCTGCGCTCCAGCATGCGCTTGAACGCGTCCCACTCGGTGTCGGGCATCCCGCCCGTCTCCATCTTGTCGTAGAACGAGGCGTATTGCCCGGCGGTCTTCGTGGCCACCGCCGCCGACGGGCGGATCAGCGGCGCGCCGGCGGCCTGCAGCGCGAGCTGGGCCCGGCACGAGCGCTCCAGGTTGTGCATCAGCTTGAACGCTTCCGCCACCGAGCGGCCGCAGGTCAGCATGCCGTGGTTGCGCAACACCATCACCGGCTTGTCGCCGAGATCGGCCACCAGGCGCTGGCGCTCGTCGAGATCGAGCGCGATGCCCTCGTAGTCGTGATAGGCCAGCCGCCCGGCGAACTGCATCGACCACTGGTTGAGCGGCAGCAGCCCCTCCTCCTGGCAGGACACGGCGACGCCCGCCACCGTGTGGGTATGGAGCACGCACAACGCGTCCTCCCGGGCGGCATGGACCGCGCTGTGGATGGTGAAGCCCGCCGGGTTGATGCCGAGCCCGCACGGATCGTCCACGACCCGCCCCTCGAGGTCGACGGTGACGAGGTTGCCGGCCTTCACCTCCTCGAAGCGCAACCCGTAGGGGTTGATCAGGAAGCGGTGCTCCGGCCCCGGCAGGCGGGCCGAGATGTGGGTGTAGATGCTGTCGTCGAGGCCGAGCCGATGGATCAGCCGGTAGGCGGCCGCGAGGTCGACGCGGATGCGCTGGACCTCGTCGGCCTGCGGATGGGCGGATGACGACATCGGACCTCCTCGCGGAAAGCTTCGCGGCGGCATGAGGCGCCACGACATCTTCACGTCTACGGACGGCGCGGCGCGACAACTCGCACGCCGGCGACCGGATGCAGGGCCGGACGGATCACGACATCACCCGGCATGAGCCTAGACTGACCCGGCCTTGCGCGGTGATCAAGCTGAAAGTGTCGACAATCGACGCCTACGCATTGCACACTGCCCGGACGGAGGTGCGATGCGCGCGATGTCCCCACCCGTCGGATTGCCGCTGCTGGCCGAGAGCGATCTCGTGCGCCAGGTCGCGCGCCGGCTCACCGATGCGATCGTGCAGGGGCGGCTTCCCCCTGGCGCCAAGGTGGCGGAGGCGGCGGTGGCCCGCGAACTCGGCATCAGCCGGGCGCCGGTGCGGGAGGCGGCCCGCCTCCTCGAGAGCCAGGGCCTGCTCAAGGCCTCGCCCCGGCGCGGCTTCTTCGTGCGCGAACTCTCGGCGCAGGACGTGGACGAGCTCTATGCCTTGCGCCTGTGCATCGAGCGCCATGCGGCGGTGGAGGCGTCACGCCGCCTGACGCCGGAGACCCGCGCCGCCCTGCGCCGCCAGCTCGACCTGATGCGGGATCTCGCCCGGCGCGACGATCCGGCGACCATCGTCGAGGCCGATTACCAGTTCCACCGCCTGATCTGCGAAGCCTCCGGCAATGCGCGGCTGCTGCGCCTGTTCGACGGGCTGGCCTCGGAATTGCGGATCGTCATCGGGCTGATCGGGCGGCTCTACGACGACCCGGACGAGATCGCCCGCACCCACGAGCCGGTGCTGGAGGCCATCGAGGCCGGCCACCCGGAGCGGATCGTCGCCCATGTCGACCACCATCTCGGCGTCGCCCGCCGGGAGGTCGTCGGGCTGGTGCGCAGCCTCACCCCCACGCCCTGAGAGACGAAGGGAAACCTCATGAAGGCCGTCCATTCCGAGGACCACCGCCGCCACGACCCGAAATTCTTCCTGGTGCGCGGCCAGGTGAAGCCCGCTGCCGACCAGCCCGAGCGGGCCGACCGGCTGCTCGCCGGGCTCAAGGCCGGCAACCACAGCGTCGTGGCGCCGCAAGCGCACGGCGCCGGCGCGCGGGCGCGGGTCCACAGCCCCGATTACCTCGCCTTCCTGGCGGAGGCCTGGGAGCAGTGGGAGGCGCTGCCCGACCATGGCGCGGAGATGATCGCCAACATCCACCCGGTGCGCGAGGCCGCGACCTACCCGACCCACATCGTCGGGCGGCTCGGCTGGCACACGGTCGACACCGCCTGCCCGATCGGCCCGGGCACCTACGCGGCGGCGGCGAGCGCCACCGACGTCGCCGCGAGCGCGGCGCAACTCGTGCTCGACGGCGAGGACGCGGCCTATGCATTGTGCCGCCCGCCCGGCCACCACGCCTATCGCGACCGGGCCGGGGGCCATTGCTACTTCAACAACAGCGCGGTCGCCGCCGCGCATTTGCGCCAGACGCACGCGCGGGTCGCGGTGCTCGACGTCGACGTGCATCACGGCAACGGCACGCAAGGGATCTTCTACCGCGATCCCAGCGTGCTCACCGTCTCGCTCCACGCCGATCCGCGCGGCTTCTACCCCTTCGTCTGGGGCTATGCCCACGAGCGCGGGGAGGGGGAGGGGATCGGCGCCAACCTGAACCTGCCGCTGCCCCTCGGCACCGGCGACGACGCGTATCTCGACGTGCTGGAGGGCGTGGCGAGCCGCACGGTGAAGGCCTTCGCCCCGACGGCCCTCGTGGTGGCGCTCGGCCTCGACGCCTCGGAGCACGATCCGCTCGCCGGGCTCGCCATCACCACGGAGGGCTTCCGCCGCATCGGCGCGGCGCTCGCCCGTCTGAACCTGCCGACCGTGCTGGTGCAGGAGGGTGGCTACCTCTCGGACCTTTTGGGCGAGAATCTCACGGCGGTGCTCGCCGGCTTCGAATTCGCCCGCTGAGGAGTTTTTGGCCCATGGCCTTCGCCTGCACGATCCCCGCGATTCCGACCGTCCAGCACGACGACGACACAATCCGCATCACCCGCTGGGATTTCTCCCCCGGCGCCGTCACCGGCTGGCACGAGCATGGCTGGCCCTATTTCGTGGTGATGATCACGGAAGGCACGCTCCGGGTCCACGACGGCGCGCAGGTCACCGAGGTGCCGCTCGCCCACGGCCAGTCCTACCGCCGCCCGGCCGGCATCCGCCACGACGTCCAGAACGGCTCCGACCACCCGATCGCCTTCGTGGAGATCGAGGTGAAAAAGCCGGAGGGGCTGGCGGGCGCCCTCTGAGCAAAAAGAAACGGCCGGGGCTCGCGCCCCGGCCGCTTGGTCATTCGTCAGGTCTTCGGCGGCCCCGGACTGGCGGCCCCCCGAACCGTCCGCTTCGGTTTGCGTCCCGTCGCCGGGACTTTTCGCGAGAGGACGTCCCTCGGGAGGGCTTCCCGCAAGACCGATACCGGTCCTGCGGCAAGCGGCTCAGCAGGCGATCAGCGCAGGAGCTGGAGGATGCCCTGCTGCGACTGGTTGGCGAGCGACAGGGCCGAGATTCCGAGCGAGTTGCGGGTCGAGAGAGCCTGCGAGTTCGCCGCCTCCTCGTTGAGATCCGCATTCGTCAGGTTCGCCGCGCCCGCATCGAGCACGTTGATCATCTGCTTGGTGAAGTCCTGCCGGTTCTGCACCACCGCCAGGTTGGCACCCAGGGTCGAGGCCTGATTCTTCAGCTGGCTCGACGCGCTGTTGATCGTGGCGACCACGGCGTTGATCGAGTTGCTGTCCTGGAAGTCGGTCTGGCCGATCGCGTTCAGGCCGAGCATCGAGGCGGAAACCTGCGTGCCGGAGATCTTCAGCGAGGAGGTGCCCTTCTCGTTGAAGGTCACGTTGACCGTGTCGCCGGCGAGCAGGTTCGTGCCGTTGAAGCCCGAATCCGCCGCCATCTGGTCGATCTGCGACAGCAGGTTGTTGTAGGTGGCCATCAGCGCGTTGCGGCTGTTCGAGCCGTCACCGCCGATGATTGCGGTCGAGGTGCTGGAGCTGAACGGGTTGCCGGTGCCGCTCGCCGACAGGGTCAGGCTGTCTGCGCCCGACTCGTTGGTGGTGCTGATCTTGATCGCGCCGGTGGTGGCGTCGATGCTCGCCATCGCGTTGGCCGGGGCCAGGGCGGCGTTGAGCTGGTTGAGGGTCGAGACCTGGCCCGGGGCGCTGCCGAAGGTCAGGCTGACGGCGTTGCCGCTGGCGACCTTGACGCTGATCGTCTTGCCGTTGAGGGCGCTCGTGGCGGTCGGGGTGGTGCCGGAGATCGCGCCGACGCCGGAGGCGAAGGACTGGGTGGCGAAGCCGAGCTTGGACACCAGCGCGGTCGCGGTGCTGCCGTTGCCCAGCGTGATCGCGGTCGAGGAATCCGCCGCCGTGAAGCTGAACTTCTGGGCGCTGGAATCGTAGGTCGCGCTCACCGTCCCGTTGGTCGCCACGCTCACCTTTTGCGCGAGCGACCCCAGGGTATCGGTTCGGCCAACGGTCACAGCTTGTCCGTTGACGGTGAACGTGTCGCCAGCCGTGAAGCCGATGCCAGTGGCGAGCGTGGTCGCCGTCGGCCTGAACACGCCGGCGGTGATCGGAACCGTCGTTCCCGCCGTGCCGGTGAACAGCTTCGTCGTGTTGTTGTCCGACCCGACCACGAACGCGCCGCCATCACCCGTGCCGGTGAGAGTCAGGTTGAGGTTCGGGGCGGTACCAGAAGTGCCGGCGACGACGCTCGATCCGGCGGCCTTCAGCTGAGTGTTGATCGCGGAAGCCAGCGCAGTGGTGGTGGCGGTGTCGGCACCCTTGTTGATCGTGATCGAGACGTTGTCGATCGAGATCGTCGCCGTGGTCACCGAGCCCGACATGTTCAGGGCAGTCTCGATGTCCGTGCCGCCAGCAAACGCGGTGGAGCTCGTGGCGGTCTTGGCCGTGCCGGTACCGGTGGTCGCGCCGATAACATTCTCTGCCGTCGCGACGGTCGCGCCGACCGACAGGAGGTTGTTGGCGGTGGCGCCCGTCAGGGCGGTGGAGCCGACGCTGGCCTTGGCGGTGAAGGCGTTCGAGGACGAGAGGGCCTGCTGAGCGACGGACTTGAGCTGGTCGGTCAGGCCTTGCAGCTTGGTGAGACCGGTATTGGCGGCTTGGATCGTCTGGATGCCGTTCGACACGCCGTCGAGCAGGCTGGTCAAGGCAGACGAGCGCGACGACAGACCTTGGGCCGTGAAGTAGTTGCTCGGGCTATCGAGGGCGGTGTTGACCTTCTTGCCGGTCGAGAGGCGGGTCTGGGTGGTCGAGAGAAGGTCGGCGGTGCCCTGAAGCGACAGGAGGTTCTGGCGCGTAGCGGCCGAAAGGGTGATGCCGGAGGACATTGGTCGATCCTATTGATCGGGAGACCTTCGTGTTTTGAAGGCGAGATCAGATTGGCCCCGCCGCCCTTGCCCGGTCCTTACCGCAAAGCTGAAAAGGCCGCCCTTCCCCTGGATCCGGAGGTCATGACTTTCAGGATCTTAATGGCAGCGCCCGCCGTCACTGATTGATTTACCTTAATGTGATAGTTACCATGATTCATGCGCGGCTGAGAGCCGATAGCCGAGACATTGAATGCGAGATGGCAGTGGTTCGCGCTGCTTGAGGGCCTGGCAGGCACCAGCGGCTACGGGAAGAATGCCGCTGAAATGCCCACCGCAAGCGTCGCCGCTCCGATTGCCGGCTGAAACGGCCGCCGGTCCTCCAAAAACAGGCTTGGCGGTACCATCATGACCCGCCGTGACATGGTCGCCCGAGGATGCATCCGCAGAGATTGTTAAGGCCAACTCGAATTAGCCAACCGACTTGCAATCCTTGATGTCATCCTGGTGCCGCGAACGCGGAACCGGGATCCACAACCGCCGACGGTGCAGGACAAAGCGGGTCGTGTTCCGCTTCATCCTGGACGGTTAGCGGTGATGGATCCCTGGTTCTCGACTTCGTCGAGCGTCGGGATGACGTCGAGAGATACTGGCGTCCGGAACAAATTATTGGCGCGACGAGGCGAACAGGCTCGGGCACAACGAAAAAATCCCAAGCAGCCGCGCATGATACGCGGCTGCTTGGGATTTTTTGAAATCGGCGTCGTACGGCGTGAAACAACGGGCCGTACGTCGCGCCGCCCGTCGAAGAGGAGTCATAGGGCAGGCACGAAAGGCGCGGGGCTCCTCCGTCTCAGAAACGAGAGACGGGGAGCCCGGCGCCTTTTCGCGTCGAGCAATCAGCCGCGCAGGAGCTGGAGAATGCCCTGCTGGGCCTGGTTGGCGAGCGACAGGGCCGAGATGCCGAGCGAGTTGCGGGTCGAGAGGGCCTGCGAGTTTGCCGCTTCCTCGTTCAGGTCCGCATTCGTCAGGTTCGCCGCGCCCGTATCGAGCACGTTGATCATCTGCTTGGTGAAGTCCTGCCGGTTCTGCACCACCGCCAGGTTCGCACCCAGCGTCGAGGCTTGGCTCAGAAGCGTGCTGTTGGCGGTGTTGATCGTCGCGACCACAGCGTTGATCGAGTTGCTGTCCTGGAAGTCGGTCTGGCCGATCGCCATCAGGTTGAGGCCCGTGGCGGTGACCGCCGTGCCGGAAACCTTGAGCGAAGAGGTGCCCTTCTCGTTGAAGCTGATGTTCACCGTGTCGCCGGCGAGCAGGTTCGTGCCGTTGAAGCCCGAATCCGCCGCCATCTGGTCGATCTGCGACAGCAGGTTGTTGTAGGTGCTCACCAGACTGTTGCGGCTGTTCGCACCGTCACCGCCGATGATCGCGCTCGAGGTGCTGGAGCTGAACGGGTTGCCGGTGCCGCTCGCCGACAGGGTCAGGTTGTCGGCGCCCGACTCGTTGGTGGTGCTGATCTTCAACGCTCCGGTCACGCTGTCGATGGTCGCCATCGCGTTGGCCGGGGCCAGGGCGGCGTTGAGCTGGTTGAGGGTCGAGACCTGGCCCGGGGCGCTGCCGAAGGTCAGGCTGACGGCGTTGCCGCTGGCGACCTTGACGCTGATCGTCTTGCCGTTGAGGGCGCTCGTAGCGGTCGGAGTGGTGCCGGAGATCGCGCCGACGCCCGAGGCGAAAGTCTTGGTGGTGAAGCCAAGCCGGGACAGCAACGCCGTGGCGGTGCTGCCATCACCCAACGTGATTGCGGTCGCTGAATCCGCCGCCGTAAAGACGAACTTCTGGGCAGCACTGTCGTAGGTGGCGCTCACCGCCCCATTCGTGGCCGTGCTGATTTTCTGCGCAAGCGAACCCAGGGTATCGGTTCGGCTAACGGTGACGGGCTGCCCATTGACATTGAAGGAGTCGCCCGGAGTAAACCCGAGGCCGGTGACGAGCGTGGTCGCCGTCGGCCTGAACACGCCGGCGGTGATCGGAACCGTCGTTCCCGCCGTGCCGGTGAACAGCTTCGTCGTGTTGTTGTCCGACCCGACCACGAACGCGCCGCCATCACCCGTGCCGGTGAGAGTCAGGTTGAGGTTCGGGGCGGTACCAGAAGTGCCGGCGACGACGCTCGATCCGGCGGCCTTCAGCTGAGTGTTGATCGCGGAAGCCAGCGCAGTGGTGGTGGCGGTGTCGGCACCCTTGTTGATCGTGATCGAGACGTTGTCGATCGAGATCGTCGCCGTGGTCACCGAGCCCGACATGTTCAGGGCAGTCTCGATGTCCGTGCCGCCAGCAAACGCGGTGGAGCTCGTGGCGGTCTTGGCCGTGCCGGTACCGGTGGTCGCGCCGATAACATTCTCTGCCGTCGCGACGGTCGCGCCGACCGACAGGAGGTTGTTGGCGGTGGCGCCCGTCAGGGCGGTGGAGCCGACGCTGGCCTTGGCGGTGAAGGCGTTCGAGGACGAGAGGGCCTGCTGAGCGACGGCCTTGAGCTGGTCGGTCAGGCCGCGCAGCTTGGTGATGCCCGTATTGGCGGCCTGGATCGTCTGGATGCCGTTCGACACGCCGTCGAGCAGGTACGTCAGCGACGACGACCGCGAATTCAGGTTCTGTGCGGTGAAGTAGTTCACCGGGCCGTCGAGGGCGGTGTTGACCTTCTTGCCGCTCGAGAGGCGCGTCTGCGTCGTAGACAGCAGCGCGGCCGTATCCTGGAGCGACAGGAGGTTCTGGCGAGTAGCAGCCGAGAGGGTGATGCCGGAGGACATGGAGGCGACCTTTTTGATCGTCGGGCAGGGCGTCTTTTTGACGACGCCGTCACCATCGCCGTTCAGGCCTTTCTTCTTTCTTAAGCCTAACGGGTCGGCCGATCGGGTCCGTCTTGGTATGGTTAATGTTGGATAAATCTGTTGCCGGGGCAGTCGTTTCGGTCGCCGCTACAGTGAATTCTTAATCGTCCGGGCTCTAGCGTCGGGCCCATGGTCACCCATTCCCTCTCTCACGCCCCGCCTCTTGGGCAGCCCTGCCGGGCGCTTCCATCTCTCGATGGGGCGGCGCCGGTCGTGCCGCCCGCGTGGAGTGGCGAGGCACCGGGGCGGGACGGGCGGCGGGGGGCGGCGCGGTCTCCCGCCGGACCGTCGGGGTGACGGACCGGAGGCAACCCAACTCGTAAAGGCGCACCCTTCACCAAGACTTTTACGGACAGACGCCCATGCCCCTGCGCATCCACCTGAAGCCGTTCGAGCGCCTGATCATCAACGGTGCGTCGCTGCGCAACGGCGAGCGCTCGACCAACCTGCTGATCGAGAACACCTGCAAGTTCCTGCGCGAGAGCGAGATCATCCCCGAAAGCGGCGCCGACACCGCCTGCAAGCGCCTGTGCGTCACGCTCCAGCTGATCTACCTCGCCGACCATCCGATGGAGGCCGACGACCTCCTGGTGCGGCAATCGATGGAGATCCTGCGCGGCATGCCGACGAGCGCGCCCTACCTGGTGGCGATCCAGGACGAGCTCGCGAACAAGCAGTATCACCGCGCCCTCAAGATCGGCCGCGAGCTCGTCGCCTACGAGCGCAGCCTGATGGAGCGGCTCTCGGGCGTCACCAACGCCGCCTGACACGGGGTTTCCGGATGCGCCGTTCGGACACCGTCCGACACGTCGCCGCACGATTTTTGCCTGCGCCCGGCCGCAATGGGTGTGATGACGCGGCCATGAGCGACCGCACCCGCATCGACTGGAGCATTCCGGCGCAGCTCGTCGTCTGGCCCGGCGACGACACGGCCGAGCGACCCACCGTCACCTTGCGCGAGGCCGTGGCGGAAGCCGGCCGGATCGAGGGGGCGTGGTGTGGATCGTGCTCGCCGACGGGCACATCCTGCGACCTCACCAGGTCGCCGAATTGCAGGCCGCCTTGCCGCGATCTTGAGCGCTTCCGGTCCGGCTCCTCGCGCCCAGCGACGTCATCGCCCCCAAACCTCCCAAGCCCCGCGCGCGTTGCCCTCCTTCAGACTGGAGGGATGATGCTGATCTTCGAATGGATCGCCGGCGTGCTCGTCGTCGCGGTCCTGCTCGCCGGGGTGGCGCGGCGCCTGGGGGCACCGTTCCCGGCTTTCCTCGCCATCGGCGGGGTGGTGCTGGCCTTCGTGCCGCAGGTGCCGCGTCCCGGCCTCGATCCGGATCTCGCGCTGGCGCTCTTCCTCGCTCCGGTCCTGCTCGACGCGGCCTACGACACCAGCCTGCGCGACCTCAAGCGCAACTGGATGCCGATCGCCGGCCTCGTCGTCGGGGCGGTCGGGGTCACGACGGTCGCGGTGGCGCTGGTAGCGCGCTGGCTCGTGCCCGACCTGCCGCTCGCCGCCGGCATCGTGCTCGGCGCCATCGTGGCGCCGCCGGATGCGGTGGCGGCGCTCTCGGTGCTGGCCCATCTCCGGCTGCCCCACCGCCTCGTCACCATCCTCAAGGGCGAGAGCCTGTTCAACGACGCCTCGTCGCTGCTGATCTACCGCCTCGCCTTGGGGGCGGTGGCGACGGGCTCGTTCTCGGTCGCCGAGGTCGCCCCGACCTTCCTGATCGGCGTCGTCGGCGGGCTCGTCGCCGGGCCGGTCCTGGCGATGCTCTACGTCCGGCTGATGCGCCGGGTCACCGATCCGCCGAGCCTCGTGGTGCTCCAGTTCGTCGCCACCTTCGGCCTGTGGCTCGCCGCCGAGCGGGTCGAGGTCTCGGGCGTGCTGACGGTGGTGAGCTTCGGGCTCACCGTCTCGCGGCTCTCGCCCCAGACCATGCCGGCGCATCTGCGCGTCACCTCCAACACCGTCTGGGAGACGGCGGTGTTCGTGCTCAACGTGCTGGCCTTCGTGCTGATCGGCCTCCAGATCGGCCCGATCCTCGAGGGCCTGAGCCCGGAGGAGCGCCGCCACACGGCGGTCGTCGCCGCGGCGGTGTTCGCCACCACGGTGGTGGTGCGGCTCGCCTGGGTACTCGGCGCCCGGGCCGTCGCCCGGCTCTGGCACCGCCTGTTCGGTCCGGTCGGGCCGGCGCCGATCGGCCTGCGCTCGGGCACGACCGTGGCGTGGTGCGGGATGCGCGGCGTCGTCACCATCGCGCTGGCGCTGGCGCTGCCGGGCGACTTCCCGCATCGCGACCTCGTGGTGCTGACGGCGTTCTGCGTCGTGCTCGGCACCCTGGTGATCCAGGGCCTGACCCTGCGCCCGCTCCTGGCCTGGTTCTCGCTCGGCGACGACGATCCGGTCGGGATCGAGATCGGCCGGGCCCGCGCCGCGGCCTACCGGGCGGCCCGCGACAGCCTGTCCGACGAGACCTCGCCCCATGCCGAGGCCCTGCGGCGGGAATTCGACGCGGCCTTGCGCGAGGCGGAAGCCCATGACGAGGGCCTCGCCCCGGCGAGCCTGCCCGCCGACGGCCTGCGCCGCCGCGCCGCCGAGGCCGCCCGCGCGGTGATCCTCGATCTGCGCGAGCGCGACGAGATCGGCGACGACGCCTATTTCCGCCTCGAGGAGGAGCTGGACTGGACCGAGCTCAGCGCCACCCCGCGGGAGGAGGTGGTGCCGTGACGGCTCCCGGCGCGGTGCCGGGCCGCGCCGGGCGCAAGCCGAAAACGATGGTCAGACCCGCGCGGTTGATTGTATCCCGTTCGGGCTTGAGACCAAAAACCCGCGCCCGGGCGAGCCATGCCGCGCGCGGGGCATAAGAGACGTCAAACGAGCGAGACGCCATGCACGCCACCCGAATGCCCTCCTCGCGGCCGCCCTCCTGGATGGCGCGCTACTTCACGAGCGGGCCCGTCACCTGCATCGAGGACCTGCGCGTGCTCGCCGAGCGGCGGGTGCCGCGGATGTTCTACGACTACGCCGATTCCGGCTCGTACACGGAGGGCACCTACCGGGCGAACGAGGACGACTTCTCCAGGATCAAGCTGCGCCAGCGCGTCGCCGTCGACATGACGAACCGCACGCTCGCCAGCACCATGGTCGGCCTGCCCGTCAGCATGCCGGTCGCTCTGGCGCCGACCGGGCTCACCGGCATGCAGCACGCCGACGGCGAGATCCTGGCCGCGCGCGCCGCCGCCAAGGCCGGGGTGCCGTTCACGCTCTCGACCATGAGCATCTGCTCGATCGAGGACGTGGCGGAGAATACCGACGCGCCGTTCTGGTTCCAGCTCTACGTGATGCGCGACCGGGACTTCATCGACCGGCTGATCGACCGCGCCAAGGCGGCGCAATGCTCGGCTTTGGTGCTCACCCTCGATCTCCAGATCCTGGGCCAGCGCCACAAGGACGTGAAGAACGGCCTCTCGACCCCGCCCCGGATGACGATCCCCAACATCGTCAACCTGGCGACGAAGCCGCGCTGGTGCCTCAACATGCTGCGCACCCAGCGGCGCACCTTCCGCAACATCGTCGGCCACGCGCAAGGGGTCGGGGATCTCCGCTCGCTCTCGTCCTGGACCGCCGAGCAGTTCGACCCGCGCCTCAACTGGGACGACGTCAAGCGCATCCGCGACCGCTGGGGCGGCAAGCTGATCCTGAAGGGAATCCTCGATCCGGAGGACGCGGAACTGGCGGCGCAGAGCGGCGCCGAGGCCTTGATCGTCTCCAACCACGGCGGCCGGCAGCTCGACGGGGCGATCTCGTCGATCGAGGCCCTGCCCGAGATCGTCCGGACGGTCGGCGACCGGATCGAGGTCTTGATGGATGGCGGCATCCGCTCGGGGCAGGACGTGATCAAGGCGCTGGCGCTCGGGGCGCACGGCGTCTTCATCGGCCGCGCCTTCCTGTACGGGTTGGGCGCCGGCGGCGAGGCGGGCGTGACCCAGTGCCTCGACATCATCCGCAAGGAGCTCGACGTCACGATGGCGATGTGCGGCCTGCGCGACGTGCGCCAGGTCGACGAGCGGATCCTGGCCGGCAGGCCGGCTCAGGCGAACCGGCCGTTCTGACGAAACGAGGCTCCGCCCGGCCGCCGGACGACAGGCGGCCGGGCGGAGCGAAGATCCTTACATGCGGTGCATGTGGCGGTGCATCATGCGGTGACGCATCATGTGCCGCCGATGCATCATGTGGCGGCGATGCATCATGTGCCGGTGCATCCGGTGGTGGCGCATCATCCGGCGCTCGCCGCGGGTCATCTGCACCGTCTCCACCATTGGAGCGGCCTGGATGCCGGCCGGGCTCGCCGGGGCGGCGGAGGCCGCGCCGATGCCGAAGGAGAGCGTTCCGAGAACGGCGGCTGCCGCGAGGCCCAGAGTCAGCTTCTTCATCTTGGTGTCTCCTCTTGCGCGGCCCGTCGCCCTCGAGGGCGCGGACCGGCCCGCCGGAGCGGGAGGCTTTTCCCGCTCGGGGCGGGTCACGGGAAAGATTCATCCAACGGTGAAGGTTCCGGCGAAACGATCATTTTTCGTGCGCGCGATGGTTTAAAAAATGTGAGCCGGCGCCGTACCCTCTCGCCGCGCCGCGCGTTTCCCCCCGCATCCCGAACGGATGCCTCGCACGACAGGGAAGGGCGCCAGGCCATGAACGAGGGCATCCGGATCCAGGCCGACGCCGACGGCACCTTCACGCTCTACAGCGACGCCCGGGTGATCCTGCGCGGCCTCACCCGCGAGCGCGCCTATCGCCTTGCCGGTCGGCTCGGCGAGTTCGTGCTGTCCTGACGTCTCGTACCAATGGCCCAAGATGCTGACGCATCGGGCCATTGAGCCATCTCGAATTGTCTATGCCAAGCCAGAGGCTTGACGAAAATTCGAGAACGGAACCAAAGGTCGTTTCCAACGGCCGTTGGCATCACCCGGCCGCCGGCCAGTTCACGGCGGCGGAAAAGTCCTGCGTGTGGTTGCGCACCTTCACGGTGAGAGCGAGGGCGTCGGGCATCGGCCCCTCGCCGAGGGGGACGCGGAACAGGAAGCCGCAGCGGGCGCCCTGGGCGTTGCTGCGGGCTGCGGCCACGTCGTGGCGCAGGTCGCCGGTCTGCGTGACCTGCCGGTGCAGGCCCGCGGTCAGCTCGACCTCGTCGACGTAGCTGCCGTCGGCACCGAGGGACCAGCCGCTCACCGTGAGCATGTTGCCGCGGGTCACGCGGCACTCGTCGATGTAGAGCGAGGCGTTGTCCTTGTCGCCGAGCTGCGACCGGGCCGGGTCGACGTGGCCGGAGATGCGCGAGCCGATCATCATCGCGGCGGCGGGCGACACCCTGGTCCGGCGCCAGCGGATCGGGATCTCCGCGATGGTGTCGTTGGTGTAGCGCAGCGAGCGGGTCTTCGAGTTCGTGACGATGAACAGCAGGCTGTCGAGACCGAATTCCTCGGCGAGCGCCTGCGCCTGGATCAGGTCGTCGGGGTGGTCGTTGCCGTCGAACAGGATGTACTTCCATTCGACGAAGGTGTCGGGGTGGCCGTGGAGCTTGGCCTCGCGCATGAACCGCAGGGCCTCCTCGAGGGAGCCGTTGATGCGGTACTTCCGGTACTCGTCCTGCCGCACCCCGTCGCAGGACACGACCACGCGGTCGATGTAGGTGTCGCCGAGGCTCGCGCGGAAATCGGCGTTCCCGGTCGTCGTGACCTCCTGGATCGTCCCCGGCGAGAGCGCCCGGACGGTCTCGACGAGCTCGCGGAAGTCGGGATGCAGCAGCGGCTCGCCCCAGCCGAGATAATGCACCTCGTCGACCGCGATGCCGGAGCGGACGCAGCTGCGGACGAGGCTGCCGAGCAGGCCCGGCGCGAGGTGGTCGTCGCTCCGGCGCCGTCCCAGCTCCTGCCGGCGCTTGCAGGACGGGCAGGCCAGCCGGCAGTCCAGGGTCGGCTCGACCATGATCCGCACCCGCGATTCCAGCGTGTCCGACGGCCGGTCATGCGGCGAGAAGCAGTCGCAGGTCTCGCACTTGCCCGGCCACGGCACCCGACCGTCCTGGAACGAGCGGCGGATATGCTCGTAGATCGCGCCGCCGAAGACTTGCTTGATCGACCATCCCGGCTTGTTCGCCACGTCGCCGACATGGATATAATATCCATTGCTGTCGTCGCACGACAGATGGCCGTCAGCCTTCAGCGTCAACTGGCGCAGGATGCGGCAATCCATAGGGCGTCCTTCCCGAAAGCGCGGCTGGTCGCCGTCGAGAGGAGCTTACTGGAGCTTTCGCCGATCGTATATGGCTTGCACGTCACGGATGCGCTTGCCGGCCTGGCTCTCGCCGAGGGCGAGCACGCCATCGTGGCTCGAGAGGTCTCGAGGCCCGCATCGCGTCGTGCTCGCGCGACGTCCGGTGGTGGGTTCGCGGAACGGCGGCGTGTAGCGACCGCCCTCGCGCCGCGCCGATGCGGGGGACGAGGGCCGGCTCGGTCCAGTCTCTCACCGGCACGAGGTCGACGCCGTCGAGCGCCGCATCCAGGTCGGAGACCGGCGGATCGCTCGTGGCCGTCGGTTCCGAACAGGGCGCCGGGGAGGAACCGGGCCCGGCCGCGCCGTGATCGCGGCCCGGGTTACCGACGCTCCACGACCCTTCCGGCTCGTGCGCCGCCACACCGGACCGCCGAAGGGCTGCACCGCGCGCGTGACGCCGCGCGGGACAAGGGGCGTTGCGTGGTTCCCGGACGAGCGAAGCGAACGGGTGGAGGCGGCGATCCTCAGACCGGAACCCCGGCCCGCAGGGGCGGGGCTTCCAGCACGGCCCGGTAGGCATCGAGCACGCCCGCCGTCATCGCCTCGACCGTGTAGGCGGCGGCGCGCGACCGCGCCTCGGTGCCGAGGCGCGCCCGGATGACGGGATCGCCCGCCACCATCTCGATGGCGTGGGCGAAGCCCGCATCGTCGTCGGGGGCGATGAAGATCGCGGCCTCGTCCCACAATTCGCGGAAGGTCGGGATGTCGGAGAGGACGAGCGCGCAGCCGGCGCTCGCGGCCTCCAGCACGCCGAGGCCGAAGGGCTCGTAGCGGGCGGCCGAGGCGTAGATCGGGGCGCCGGCGAGCCAGCGCGCCACGTCCTGGTCGCTCAGGCGGCCCAGCGGCCGCAGGTGCCCGGGCGAGAACTGCGCCGCGTTCGGGCCCTTGAGGTCGCCGGCGGCGAGCAGCGGCAGCTGCATCCGGGCGGCGGCCCGATCGAGGGTGCGGGCGTTCTTGCCCTCGTCCCAGAGCCGGCCGGCGGTGAAGGCGAAGGGCGAGGCGGCGGCGCCCGCCGGGCTGCGCTGGCCGCGGGACGCCGCGCTGCGCCGCCCGTTCGGCACCACCCGGGGCGGGGCGATGCCGTAGGTCGCGGCGGTCGCCTCGGCGAAGGCGCGGGTCGGGCTGAGCAGCGTGTCGACCCGCCGGTAGCCCTCCGCCACCAGGCTCGCCCGCCAGGCGAGGTCCGGCGGCAGGGGCCCCGGGCGCATCGCCGCCCACCAGGTGGCGACGCAGGAATGCGCCACCGCCACGACGGGCGCGCAGAAATCGGTGATGGCGGCGAGTGCCGGGCTGTTGAGGTGGATCAGGTCGGCGCCGGCCCGCTCGGCCTCGCGGGCGACGAGCGCAGCGGCGGCCTCGACCTCGCGGCGGGTCAGCGCGGTCCAGTCGAGGCTGGCGCCCAGCGGGCACAAGGCGAGGCCGCGGATGGCGCGGGCGGCGCGGAGCTGGTCCTGGCTCGGCTCGGGGCCGAGCACCGCCAGGGTGACGCCGACGCCCTGGCGGGTCAGCTCCTCGGCGAGGTCGAGCCCGTATTGCCAGATTCCACCGACCGCATCGACGGTCATGAACAGGTTGAGGGCCGGCGCCCCCCGATAGGGGAGGGGGCGTCCGGCCGGGGCCGTCAGGCTGGGCAGCATGCCGCCTCCAACTCGCGCAACGAGGCCGGCCGTTCGTCCTGGATGTCGCCGAAGCGGTCGAACGGGCCGAGGTGATGAGCGTGGACGCGCTCGAGCGGCACCTTGCAGGCGCCGATCTGCAACGGACGGTGCGGCGAACGGCACCCGGGACAGATGCTGTTCTCGAAACTCCAGGCCGGGGTGACGAGGGCGATTCTCAAAGCGGCTGTCCTGGGCCGGGAACGGGCATCTCAGTGACCGGGGGAAACCATCGGAGAAGTGGCAGGGCCGCTCCGGACGACAAGGGCTTTTCGCCCGGATGCGGTTAAGCGATTGATACCAATGAGGCGCAGGGCATGACGCCGGTGCATGGCGCCGGATCGACCATGCCGTCGGCGCAGGCAGGCGCCTGGAACTTCGGTGCGTTTCGTGCGTGACCGGGGCCGGCATGGCGATCCGCGGGCACCTTTCCGTGCGCCGGCCGATCGGCGCGAGATCCTGCCGCGAGGGCTGGGGCCGAGGCGGCCCGAGACCGGCGTCGGGCCGCCTCGCGTCGGAGCCGCCGTGCCGAGGCGCCGCTCCTCGCATTCCCCCAGATCGAGGAGGCCGACGATCCGCCCGATCGCGGCGGAAATCCGGCGCGGCGACATGGCGTTGCCCGGACCCCCGCTCGGCCCGCCACCTGCCCGCTCCCCGCCGGCGCCGCGCGCTGGGCCGCATCGCCGATCACGCCCGGTGATCGGGATGGTCTGCGGCGCCCGTCGTGCTCCCCGATCCGCCGGCCGTCGCCCGCCGGTACGGCCCGGCTGTATTCACGAGGCGGGAGCGCCGCGAACGGGTGTCATCGTTCTGGCGTCATTCAGCCGGATTGATCCAAGACAGACCAGTGGGATAGCCCCCATCCGGCGCCCGGCGCCGCCTCCCGTTCCGGCCCCTCCACCGAGTTCACGCGCCCCCCATGTCCCTCGCTCCCTCGTCGCACGATGCGGTGCCGGCTGCCCCCGGCGCGGACCTCGCCCAACGGCAAGAGACGCAGCAAGAGATGCAGCAAGAGGCTGCCAGCCTGCGCCGCCGGCGCCTGGCCCTGTTCCTGCCGACCGTGGCGACGGCCCTCGCCCTGGCGGCGGCGGCCCTCGCCGGCACCGGCGTGCCGGACGGGCCGCTGGAGGCCGCGGTGCTCGCCCTGTTCTGCCTTGCGATGGCCTGGCAATCCTACATCGCCTGGACCTACCTCTACGGTGCGGTCGCCGCCGGCCTCGGAACGCGGGTGATGTCGCGGGTGGAGCGGCAGGCCGCCGCGATCGCCCCGCAGGCGAGCGGCCGCAGCCGCACCGCGGCCGTGGTGGCGATCCATGCCGAGGATGCGGCCGCGGTCTTCGCGGCGGTCCGGGTGATGGCCCGGTCGCTCGCCCGCACCGGCGGCGACGGGCGCGACCTCGACCTCTTCGTCCTCAGCGACACCCGCGACCCGGAGATCGCCGCGGCCGAGGAGCGCGAATTCGCGGGCATCCAGGTCTGGCGCGAGGGGGCGGGGCCCGGCCTGCCGGCGATCCGCTATCGCCGCCGCCAGGAGAATTCCGGGCGCAAGGCCGGCAATATCGGCGAGTTCTGCGCCACCTACGGCCACCAGTACGACTTCATGATCGTGCTCGACGCCGACAGCCTGATGACCGGCGCCGCCATGCGCCGCCTGGTGCGGCTGATGGAGGACAACCCCCGCACCGGCCTGATCCAGACCGTCAGCTACGCCGCCGGCCGCGACACCCTGTTCGCCCGCATCCAGCAATTCGCCGTCCGCCTCTATGCCCCGCTCTCGATCCGGGCGCTGGAGACCTGGCAGGGGCCCGACGGGGGCTATTGGGGCCACAACGCCATCCTGCGGATCGCGGCCTTCGCGGAGAATGCCGAGTTGCCGGTCCTGCCGGGCCGCGCGCCGCTCGGCGGCGAGATCCTGTGCCACGACACCGTCGAAGGGGCGTTCCTGCGCCGGGCCGGCTGGGAGCTGCGCCTCTTGCCGGAGGAGCCCGGCACCTGGGAGGAGATGCCCACCAACCTCACCGACCTGCTCGGCCGCGAGCGGCGCTGGTGCCAGGGCAACCTCCAGCATCTCGGCATCATCCGACTGCCCGGCCTCACCGCCGGCAGCCGCTGGCACCTCGGCGCCGGCATCCTGTCCTATCTCGCCTCGCCGGTCTGGGTGGCCTTTCTGGGCCTCGGCACCTGGCAGGCGATCCGCAGCGGCGATCTCGGGCTCATCGCCTACGGGCTGACCGGCGAGGGCCCGGCCGCGGCGATCCTGGCTGCCTTGAGCCTCACCGTCCTGGCCCTGCCGAAGCTCCTCAGCCTCGGCCACGTCCTGCTCTCGCCCGAGCGCCGCGCCGCCTTCGGGGGGACCCGGAATCTCCTCGTCAGCGCCGCCCTCGAACAGGCCCTGTGGGTGCTGCTGTGGCCGGTCATGACCCTGTTCAATGCCGGCGCGGTGGCGACGACCTTCGCCGGGCGGGTGGTGCGCTGGGACAGCCAGGTGCGCGACGACCGCCGGGTGCCGTGGTCCGAGGCCTGCCGGCTCCAGGCCGATTCGCTGGTGGCGGGCATCGTGCTCGCGGCGGCGCTCGCCTACGCGGCCGATCCATGGCTGGCCTTGTGGATGGCCCCCCTCGTCCTCGCCCTCGTGGCGAGCCCGGCGCTCAGCGTGCTCACCAGCCGCGCCGATCTCGGCCAGGCGGCGCGCCGGCGCGGCCTGTTCCTCACCATCGACGACACCGCCCAGGCCCCGGAGCTGCGAGACCTCGCGATGGCCCGTGCTGCGCCGCCTTCGCCCGCGCGGGCACAGTCGGTCCGTGGCGAGGCACCGGTCTGGCTCGCGACGGCCACGGACGATGCGAAGGCGTCGCCGCCGCGCTGAGGCACCGGGCAGGTCTCACTTCGCCGGCTTGCCCAATACCTTGAGCGGGTCGGTGCGCTGGCTCGGCGAGGGCTCGGCGGTGAGGCTGTCGGCGCGCTCCTCGGGCCGGCCGCGGACGCTGCCGGTGGTGGCGGGGCTGCCCTGGCCGGCGGTGGCGCGGTTGGTCGGGCTCGTCACCGGCACGGCGCCGCTGGCGAGTTCGAGGCAGGTCAGCATCTCGACGTAGCTCGGGAAGCCGCCGGCGCGCGATTGCTGCGAGCACTGGGTCTTGGCCGGGCCGGAGAACTGGCCCCAGCGCTTGCGCAACTCGTCGCCGGCCGAGCGCTCCGAGCGCAGGCAGCCGTCGGAGCCGGCCTCCTGGCTGACCGAGGCGCGGCCGGGGGAGTTGCAGGTATGCTCGATGTCGAGCCGCGGCGGACCATCCGCCGCGACGAGGACGAGCTGCGCACCGAGGAGCGCGAGGGGCATGGCGGCGGGCATGGCGGGTCTCCCGTGAGCTGGAGAAGAAAAAGCTTCGCCGGTTCAACGCGCAGACCGCGCCGGAAGCTCCCTCAGCCCTGCCGCAGGGCCTGATCGAGATCCGCGAACAGGTCGTCCGCATCCTCGATGCCGACGGAGAGGCGCAGCAGGTCCGACGGGCAGGGGGTGCTCGGGCCCTCGATCGAGGCGCGGTGCTCGATGAGGCTCTCGACGCCGCCGAGCGAGGTGGCGCGCTTCCACAAGCTGACCCGGGCCGCCGTGCGGATCGCCGCGGCCTCGCCCGCCGCCACCCGGATCGACAGCATGGTGCCGAAGCCGCCGGTCATCTGGCGCGCCGCCACCGCATGGCCGGGATGCTCCGGCAGTCCCGGATACAGGACGTGGCTGACGGCGGGATGGGCGGACAGGCGCCGCGCCAGGTCGCCGGCATTGGCCATCTGGGCGTTGATGCGCACGTGGAGCGTGCGCATCCCGCGCATCAGCAGGTAGGCCTCGAACGGCCCCAGGATCGCGCCGTTGCCGGAGCGGATGCGCTGGATCCGGGTCCAGAACGCGTCGGCCTTCGCCCCGGCCAGCGCCCCGGCGATCACGTCGGAATGGCCGTTGAGGACCTTGGTGGCGGCGTGCATCACCACATCGGCGCCCAGGGACAGGGGCCGGGTCACCACCGGCGAGCTCGCGGTCGAATCGACGGCGAGCCGCGCGCCGGCCGCATGCGCGATCTCGGCCGCTCCCGCGATGTCGGTGACGGTCCAGAGCGGGTTCGAGGGGGTCTCGAGCCAGACGAGCTTGGTCTCTCCGGGCCGCACGGCCGCTTTCAGGGCCTCGAGGTCGTCGGTGGCGACGAAATCGACCTTCAGCCCCCAGCGGGTCGCCTCCTCGGACAGCCAGCGGCGCAGGGCCCAGTACATCACGGTCGGCGCCACGATGTGGTCGCCGGGATCGAGGGCGCCGAACACCGCCGTGGCGGCGGCCATGCCGGAGGAGAACAGCAGCGCGCCGGCCTCCGCCTCCTCCAGCATCGCGATCACGGCCTCCGCCTCGCGCACGGTGGCGTTGTCGGGCCGGCCGTAGACGTAGCCGGAGGAGTACTGGTTGTCCTCGTCGCGGATGTAGGTGGTGGCGACGTGGATCGGCGGCACCACGGCCTTGGTGATCGGATCGACGTGGCCGAGCGCCTGCGCGGCGAGGCTCTTCTTCGACCAGTGGCGCGGGGCGTGGCTCATGCCGGGACTCCAGGGTGCGGGGGATGTTTTGCTCCCCCGCCGCCCTTGCAGAACCGGTGCCGGCGCGCAACCTCCATCCCGGTATAGCACCCGAGCCGAAGATGCCGCCGACCGCAACGCTGACCGATCCGAGACCCGTCCTCTCCCCCGTGCCGCGCCTGCTGGCGGCGATCGCGCCCGTCGCCGCGGTGGCGGTTCTGGGGAGCCTCGCCACCACGCCGAACATCCCGACCTGGTATGCGGGCCTCGCCAAGCCCGGCTTCACGCCGCCGAACTGGCTGTTTCCGGTCGCCTGGACGATCCTCTACACGCTGATCGCCTTTTCGGGCTGGCGGGTGCTCGGCACCGCGCCTGCGACGGGGGGCCTGCGCCGCACCCGGACCCTCGCCCTGTGGGCGTTCTTCGTCCAGCTCGCCCTCAACGGTGCCTGGACGCCGGTCTTCTTCGCCCGGCACGACATCGGCGGCGGCCTCGTGGTGGTGGCCGCCCTCCTGGTCATGATCCTGTGGACGATCCGGCTCTTCGCCTCGCTCGACCGGATCGCCGCCCTCGTCCTCGTCCCCTACGCCGCCTGGGTCGCCTACGCGACGGCGCTCAACGCGGCGATCTGGTGGATGAACTGAGGGTGCAGACACCCGCGTTCGTCCTGCCCGCAACCTCATCCTGAGGTGTCAGCCCATCGAAGATGGGCTGACCTCGAAGGAGGGCTCCAGATAGCTCTGCGATCCCTGGAGCCCTCCTTCGAGGCCGCTGCGCGGCACCTCAGGATGAGGTCGCAGATAGGGCGAGCGAGCCCCCCGGTTCTTGGGCACGGGGGGCCCTCACGGCACCAGAACGATCGCCCCGGTGACGCTCCGCGCCTCCGCCGCCTCGTGCGCCTCCACCACCTTCTCCAGGGGGAAGCGGGCGCCGATGTCCACCGCGACGTGGCCGCGACCGATCGCGTCGAACAGGTCGGCGGCGTTGGCCCGGAAGGTGGCCGGGTCGGCATTGTGCGGGAAGACCGAGGGGCGGGTGAGGAACAGGCAGCCCTTCTTGTTCAGGAGTTCCGGGTCGATCGCCGGCGACGGGCCCGAGGCGGCGCCGTAGGAGACGACGAGGCCGAACGGCGCGGCGCAGTCGAGGGACTTCACCAGCGTGTCCTTGCCGACCGCGTCGTAGACCACCCGCGCCTTGGCGCCGCCGGTCGCTTCCAGGAAGGCCTTGGGCCAGTCGGGATCGGTGAGGTCGATCACCGCCGCGCAGCCGGCCTTCCGCGCCGCATCGCGCTTGCCCGGCGAGCCGGTGGTGCCGACGACCGTGGCGCCGAGCGCGGTCGCCCAGCGGGTCAGGATCTGGCCGACGCCGCCGGCGGCGGAATGGACCAGCAGCAGGTCGCCCGGCTGCACCGCATGGGTCTTGCGCAGGAGGTACTGCGCCGTCATGCCCTTGAACAGCAGGGCGGCGGCGGCCTCGTCGGTGACGCCTTCCGGGACCCGCACGAGCTTGGCCGCCGGCACGTTGCGCCGGTCGGCATAGGCGCCGACCCCGGCATTCATGTACGCCACGCGGTCGCCGGGCGCGAATTCCGTGACGTCCGGCCCGACCGCCTCGACCACGCCCGCCGCCTCGAAGCCGAGCCCGGTCGGCCGCTCCAGCGGGTAGACGCCCCGGCGCTGGTAGATGTCGATGAAGTTGAAGCCGATGGCGGTCTGGCGCAAGCACACCTCGCCGACGCCGGGTGCGGGCAGATCCCCGTTTTGCAGGCTCATGACCTGCGGCGGGCCGAACTCGGTGAGCACCACGCGGCGTTGGGTCGTCATGTCGGGTTCCTCCCTCCGATCCGTCCCGCTCGTGCGACCCGGTCGGGACGCGGCCGGCGAGGCGATAAATCCGGGCCCGCCTTCGACGTTCGAGACCCGGCGTTCGACGTCGTCCCGGGGCGAGGGCTTGCCGGGAACCCCGGATCCGTCACCGCCGGCGCCGGGCGGCGTGCCGCCGCATGCCGAGTCGTCGCGCGCCGGCGATCCCGTGTTCCGCTGCACGGCCCAGGATGACACGGAGGGCGTCGAGATGGTCGGGAACAGCACGCGTCCTGTGATTGCGACGCTTCGCCGTGGCGGCGTCAGCGCGCCGCCACCACCCCGGCGCTGCGCAGGGTGCGGGACACCGTGGCGCGCATGTCGGCGAGGGTGAAGGGCTTCGTCAGCACGTCGGCCACGATGGCGTCGAGGCCGCGGGCGCGCTCGCGCTGGTCGGCGAAGCCCGTCATCAGCAGGATCGTCAGGTCCGGGTAGTCGCGCTTGGCCGCGAGCGCCAGGGCGATCCCGTCCATCAGCGGCATGCGGATGTCGGTCAGCATCAGGTCGAAGGCGGTCTCGGACAGGCGGTCGAGACCGTCGCTGCCGTCGATCGCCGTCACGACCGTGTGGCCGTCCATCTCCAGCCCGCGCTTCAGGAAGCCTCGGATCGGTTCCTCGTCGTCGACCAGCAGGATGCGCGCCATGTCCTCTCGTCTCTCTGGGCCGAAAAACCGCGCGGATACGGCAGATGTGATCGGCCCAGCGGCACCGGGTCAAGCCACTGCGGCAGCTAAGGTTCCGATTTCATGCTGCCATGCGGAACGAAACCCGGCCGCGTTGCAACCGCGCATCGCTCCGGGCCCGCGATCCCGGGCCCGGATCTCCTGGTCCCGAAGCCCTAACCCGAAAGATTCTCATCCTTGTCGAACAGATCGGGGCCGCCGTCGCCGTAATCGACGAGGCCGACATAGGGCAATTGCCGGAAGGCGTGGGCCACGTCCATCCCGTACCCGACCACGAACACGTCCGGGCAGGTGAAGCCGACGTAATCGGCATCCATCGTCACCGCGCGCTTGCCGGGTTTTTCCAAAAGGACGGTGGTGAGCACCCGCCGCGCCCCGCGGGCCATCAGCAGGTCCTTGGCGTAGACGAGGGTGCGGCCGGATTCGAGAATGTCGTCGATCAGCAGCACGTCGCGGCCGCGCACCTCGCTCTCGACGTCGCGCAGGATCGCGACCTGGCCCGACGACACGGTCGCGGCGCGGTAGCTCGACAGGTGGATGAACTCGACCTGCGGTGCGAGGCCAGCCCGGTGCAGCGCCCGGATCAGGTCGGCGGCGAACATGAAGCTGCCCTTGAGCACCGCCACCACCAGGAGGTTCTCCAGGGGCTGGCTGGCGATGGCGCGGGCGATCTCCTCGTTGCGCTGGGCGATGGCGGATTCGTCGAAGAGGACGCGGACGCGGGGCAGGGGCGGGGTCATCGGTCTTTCGGGTTCGCCTGGGGGTTCATCGGAGCCCTCAGGCTGACCGCAGAATCCCCGCTGTCAACCGCGGCAAAGCGGACCAGCACCGCGCGCCCCTTCGCCGGGGCGTTCGGCAGCTCGGCCCGGAAGCGGGCGGATTCCTCGGGCTCGAGCCGGTCCCGCGGCGCCTCGGTGGTCCAGCGGTAGACGACCTGGCCGTGCTCGTCGCGCAGCTCGACGCGGAGAGGCGGCACCGGCACCGTGTCCTTGGAGGCGCTCACCACGTCGCCCTCGACCACGAGGCGGCCGACGCCCGAGGCATCCGGCACCTGGTAGGCCGCGACGTCCCGGAAGGTCAGGCCGCGCAGGTTCACCGGCAGGCCGATGCCGGCATAGAGCCGGGCGGTCTGGGGCAGGGCGCGCACGATGTGGGTACGTCCCGCCGGCATGAGGGCCAATCCGATCGCCGCGCAGCCCGCGACGGCGAGCGCCGCCACGGCGAGGCGCCGGCGCGAGGGTGCCGCCTTCGCCGTCGCGGTGCGGGGGCCGGCCCGGCGCGGCGGGGCGGTGTCGGCGGCCGAGAACACCGCCTCGCCGGTGGGCGAGAGCTCGAGGCCCGGCTCGGGCGGGGGGGCGGCGACGAACCAGGGTTCGCGGCAGGCCGCGCAGCGCACGGTGCGCCCGGCCGGGCCGATCTGCTCGGGATCGAGCGTATATTCGCTTGCGCAGGCGGGGCAGACGATCAGCATGGCGAATCAGTCGGGCGCGGCACCGGGGCCGGACCACGACTCCTCACGCCACAGCCTTAATGCGTGGTAAAGCGGCGCGGACTATGAGGCGCCGGCGCATCGAAATCGCCCGAGCGCCCGCGGATCGGGACGCCTCGTGAGGCGATCGCGCAGGGAGACCGGATGGACGCGAGAACGGAAAGGGGAGCCGGACGCAGCCTGCTCGGCGGGATGGACGAGCCGGTGGTCCGGTTCGAGAATGTCGGGATGCGCTACGGGGTCGGCCCCGAGATCCTGAGCGACATCAGCTTCACCATCGCGCCGCACTCGTTCCAGTTCCTCACCGGCCCGTCGGGCGCCGGCAAGACGACGCTTTTGCGCCTGATCCTGCTTTCGGTGCGGCCGAGCCGCGGCCTCGTCTCGGTGTTCGGCGAGGAGGTGAGCGGCATCTCAAGCGGCGCGCTCACGTCCCTGCGCCGGCGCATGGGCGTGGTGTTCCAGGATTTCCGCCTGCTCGATCACCTCACCACCTACGAGAACGTCGCCCTGCCTCTGCGCGTCCAGGGCCGGGCCGAGACGAGCTACCGGGCCGAGGTGGTGGAACTGCTGCGCTGGGTGGGCCTGGGGGAGCGGATGCACGTGCTGCCGCCGCTCCTGTCGGGCGGGGAGAAGCAGCGCGCGGCGATCGCCCGGGCGCTGATCGCCCGGCCCGAACTGCTGCTCGCCGACGAGCCGACCGGCAACGTCGATCCCCAGCTCGGCCGGCGCCTGCTGCGCCTGTTCGTCGAGTTGAACCGCCTCGGCACCTCGGTGCTGATCGCCACCCACGATTTCGCCCTGATGGACCTCGTCGACGCGCGCCGGTTCGTGCTCGGCAACAACCGCCTGCGGATCGAGGGATGAGCCGCGGGGAGACGCATCATGTCTGACGGAGCCACCCTGGAGCGGGCGCCGCGGCGCGAGGCCCCGGCCTCCGACCTGCCGCCCACCCTGCGCCGCAACGCAGCCCTCGTGCCGACCGATACCAGCGCCGGCCGGGCGCTCGCGGCGGTGATCGCGATCCTGACCTTCCTCGCCGCCCTCTGCGCCGGGGGCGCCGAGATCGTCGCGTCGAGCGCGGCGCAGTGGCAGGGCTCGGTGGCCCAGGAGGTGACGATCCAGGTCCGTCCGGGACCGGGCCGCGACACCGACGCGGACGTCGCCAAGGCGGCGGCGCTCGCCGCCAGTACCCCCGGCATCGCGGCGACGCGGCCCTTCACCAAGGCGGAATCGGAGCGCCTGCTGGAGCCCTGGCTCGGCAGCGGCCTCGATCTCGGCGACCTGCCGGTGCCCCGCCTCATCACGGTGCGGCTCGGCTCCGGCACGCCCGATCTCGGCGCCTTGCGCCAGCGCCTCGCCGAGGCCCTGCCCGGGGTGGCGAGCCTCGACGACCACGCGCTCTGGCTCTCGCGCCTCTCGACCATGGCCAACACCGTGGTGGGCGTCGGCGTCGCCGTGGTGGCCCTGGTGCTGCTCGCCACGGGGCTCGCCGTCACCTTCGCGACCCGCGGCGCCATGGCGGGCAACCGCGAGGTGGTGGAGGTGCTGCACTTCGTTGGCGCCGACGCCGACTTCATCGCCCGCGAGTTCCAGCGCCGCTTCTTCCGCTTGGGCCTGCGCGGCGGGGCGATCGGGGCCGCCGCGGCGCTCGCGGTGATCGGGGCCGGCGGCGCCCTCGCCCGCCTCTGGCGCGCGGGACCGGCAGGCGACGAGATCGAGGCCCTGTTCGGCGGCTTCGCCATCGGCTGGCGCGGCTATGCCAGCGTGGTGCTGATCGGGGTGATCGCCTCGATCGTCACCGCGGTCGTCTCGCGCCTCACGGTGCGGCGCTTCCTCGATTAGGCCAGCCCGGCGACAGCCTGGGGCGGTAGCGTCGGTCCGTGCCCGCTCTTCACAAGGAGCGCCGGCTCCGGTGAACGAATCGCCCTCCCGGGCGGTTGCCTCTCGGCCGCCGTAATCGGCACTATGCTCGGCACGGGTGAGATGACCTCGCGGATGCAGCGCGACATGACAACGCGAACCTGGGACGTGGTGGGCTGGTCCTGGTCGGGCGACCGACCGGGAGGAATGCCGCCTGCCAGGCTCCCGCTGTCCCACGCTCCCGATCCCGAACCGTTCGATTCCCGGCCGCCGGGCCCGAAACCATCGTCCTGGAGCCTGCGCCGTCGCCTGGCCGTCGGCATCGCAGGAGCGGGCCTCGCCGCCGGGATCGCGCTCGGCCTCGGCTTCCTCGCCTTCGTGGCCAACCTCGCCCGGTCTGAGCAACTGCCGCTCGGCCCCTCCGACGGCATCGTCGCGCTCACCGGCGGCGCCCAGCGCATCGAGGATGCGATGAACCTGCTCGCCGGCGGCTATGGCCGGCGCCTGCTCATCACCGGGGTCAACGAGCGCACCAGCCGCGACGAGATCGCCCGGCTCAACCCGGGCCAGCAGCACCTGATCGATTGCTGCGTCGATCTCGACTACCGGGCGCGCAACACCATCGGCAACGCCATCGAGATCCGGCGCTGGATGCGCGAGAACGGCTTTCGCAGCGTCGCGGTGGTCACCTCGAACTACCACATGCCCCGCACCCTGGTGGAGCTCGACCACGCGCTGGCGGAGGGCCATCAGGTGGTGCCGCACCCTGTCGTCCCGGAGGGGATCGACCCCGACCAGTGGTGGCGCCACCCGGCCTCGGCGCGGCTGCTGGCCTCCGAATACGCGAAGTTCCTGGTCGCCTGGCTCCGCACCCAGTTCGAGACCGACCCCGAGCATTCGCGGGCGGCGGTGCTGGTCAGCCGCGGCCATCCGGTGAAGGTGGTGGCCGAGCCGCTGGTGCGGTGACGGGTGATGTCGATTGGCCTGACGCCCACGAACACGATCCAGGAGGCTGCGGGGGTGCGGGAGCGACGGCCGAGCGCCTGACCCCTCCCCCTCTGCGGGGGGGTGGCCTACGGAGTAGGCCGGGAGAGGGGACGACGCTTCCGGATAAGGCGGAACTGTTCTGAAGGGCGCGAACTGAATCAGCGTCGCGCTGCCCCTCTCGGCGGGACTTCGTCCCGCTGCGCTCACTGCGTTCGCCACCCTCCCCCGCAGAGGGGGGAGGGTTCGAGCGCGGCGGCCGTCGCTCTCGCACCTGCGCAGCTTGCGATGTCGGTTTCGTCAGTCGGCTCGAACGGGATCGATCGAAGCCGACCGCCTCACCGCCCCTTGCAGCGGCTCCGCAGCAGCTCCGAGAACTCCTTCTCCGAGCCCTGGACCTGCGCCAGGCGCTCGCTGCGCTCCGACCCCGAGAGGCAGCGGCCGTAGACGGTGGCGGCGCGGCGCATGGTGTCGACGTGCTGGCGCCAGCCGCGGCAGCGGTCGGCCTCGCTGTCGCCGATCGTCTCCAGGCGCTCGATCGCCGTCCGCTGCGAGGATTGCGCCACCAGGAGGTCGCGGGCGCAGGTGCCGTCGGTGGCGTGCGCGCCGAGGGGCGCGGCGAGCAGGAACGCCGCCGCGCAGAGGGAAATCCGCATGGTCACGCCGGCTTCACGTCACGCCGCCTGGGCGGGGGATTGGGTCAGGAGGGCGTAGAGCGCGTCGGCGTCGCGGGCGGCGCGGATGCGGTCGATGATGCCGGGCTCGCGCAGCACCCGGGCGACCCGGGCGAGCGCCTTCAGGTGGTCGGCGCCGGCGCCCTCGGGGGCGAGCAGCAGGAAGGCGATGTCGACCGGCTGGCCGTCCAGGGCCTCGAAATCGACCGGGCGCTCCAGGCGGGCCATCAGGCCGAACAAAGTGCCGAGCCCCGGCAGCTTGCCGTGCGGGATCGCCACTCCCTCGCCGATGCCGGTCGAGCCGAGGCGTTCGCGCTGGAGCAGCGTCTCGAAGATCTCGCGCTCGTCGAGGCCCGGCAGGTGGCGGGCCGCCTGGGCGGCCAGCTCCTGCAGAACCTGCTTCTTGCCCTGCGCGCGCAGCGCCGGGAGGACCGCCTCCGGCTTCAGGAATTCCAGCAATGGCATCGAGACCGCTGCCTCATCGGCGGGAAGCGCCCACGGCGCCCCGCACTTGTTCCAGGACCGGAGGCCTTCCGCGAGAGGGGTTCACGCCCGCTCACGGAGTGCCGCGTTCCGGCGGATCGATCCAGCCGATCGCGCCGTCGCCCCGACGATATACGACGTTGACCCGCTCGGTGCCAGCGTGAACGAAGACGAGGACGGGGACACCGGTGAGATCGAGTTCCACCACCGCCTCGCTCACCGTGCGCCGGTGCAGGGTGCGGGTGCTCTCGGCGATGATCGGCGGATGCTCGCCGGTATCCTCCTCGGGCGATTCCATCACCGAATAGGCCGCCTCCATCACGGCGGTGTCGGGGGCGGCGAGACCTGGCAGGCCACCGTCGATGGCGATGTCCTTGGCGGGGCCGTTCGGATGGGCCTTGAGGCGGTGCTTGTAGCGGCGCAGGCGCTTCTCGATCCGCTCGGCGGTCTGGTCGAAGCTTGCATTGGCGTCGTGGGCCGAGCCCGAGGCCTCGAGGGTGATGCCCGAGGGCAGGTGCAGCACGCAGTCGGTGCGGAAGGCGCTGCCGTCGCGCCCGACCGTCACGTGACCGTTGTAGGCACCGTCGAAGTACTTGGCGAGGGCCGCGGAGATCCGCTCCTCCACCCGGGTTCTCAGGGCTTCCCCGAGATCCACGCCACGACCCGACACGCGCAACGCTGCCATCAGCTAGCTCCCTCCGGTCT